>NZ_JBHUON010000003.1:0-267937 GCF_042686155.1 Mucilaginibacter antarcticus
CTGGTCAGTTTGCCCCGGAATGGGGTGGTCAATTTGACGCGGAATCACTGGTCACATTCCGCCGGAATTGGGTGGTCAATATCAGCGGTATATCCAGCATGTATTTGCTTAGAACAATTTTACAGATTAAAAAGAGGGTGCGAAATAGGGCATGTAGAAGTTTGTATTAATATGGATTACTTTGAACTATAATTTTGCATTATCCATAAAAAAACCCTCTAAATCATACAATTTAGAGGGTTTTGATACTACTTGGTATCGCTTGTTGTCGGGATGGCAGGACGATAAATCCTTTCCGCAAATTACTATAAATCAATACGTTGATAGAGACTTTTTAGAACTACTCACTGTTTTACTCACATATTCTTTAGCAGTAATCGATACAAATATAATTCAATTTATTTGAAAATTGAAGGAGAATCCTACAAATTTGCGCAATAGAAATGGTTTATTCACACATCTAATAGGTTGATTTCAATTACCTTCTGTTCTGGATTTTTCAAATAAACATTTTAAATCATTTTACCTTTAAGTGTCTTGAATCGACCAGAAAAATCGAGGTTTTCATAGCGTGTAAGAGGCCATTGTTCGACTCCGATATTACCCACTTGATTATCAGTCTTTTAGGTTTAACTCTGAAAGTCTATTTTTTTTAGTCCGACATTAGTTCAACATTTTCCTTGATTTTTATCATGTTATTGACAATTGAATTCAAAATCAACAGTCAACGCATTAAAATGGTCAAAGTGTACTGGAACTAATTGACCTTAACCTCAAAACAGTACGATTAATGGCTCCGGAATATATAGATGAACATCATGATCAATTCTTAATGAACTCCAAATAAGCCAAATTATTTCCTGTATCATAATACATGGTGATTACCTGATCGCCAGTTTCTGTAAAAGTAATCGTACCAATTTCTCCTCTTGCCCATCCATGTGCGCTGCCCGTACTAACTGGGAATTTACCTTCGGCTTTGGGCTCATTGTTGACAGAAAATTTCAGGGTGCCGACCCCATTTCCGTAAAGTGCAATTATTTTATAGGTTCCGGCTTTTTGCACGTTAACATTATATTTTACCCATTCACCATTCGAGGCACCTCCAATGTATAATTGGTTAACTGGTGGATTAAATAAGTTGGAGTGAGCAAAATCGGCGAAGTCTTTGGTATATGAAATATCTACACCTTCGTCTTTTCGAAAATCCCAAAAATAACTACTTGCATCGGGTCTCTGATGATCTTTACCTTGGTTAAGAATTCCACTTAAGATATTTACAGGATCAGTATCGTGATAGCCTACTCCCTCCCCACCGGCATTGTAATAAGCGCATTCAACACGCCCGGGAATCAGCTGTGGTTTTAAAAGTGGAATATATTGAGACAGCCATGGGTTTGGCATAATCGTTCCCTTATCGAATGTAAAATGATCCAATTGGATATCATAATCGGCCGGATCCCAAACAAAGGTCATAAAATCGAAACCAGTTACTGAGGTACGGTCAGTCATTGAAGAACTCCCCCTCCAAACCATATCCTTAACGGGAATACTAATTCGATGCCATGCCCCATCAGCAAATGAGGAATCATACCTGCTTAATGGTATGGGGGCAGGATTAAGTTCGGTTACCGTAAAGAACATCTGTTTTGGCTTTTGAGGTCCGGTTACTTTAATATCGAAGGACACTGCATCGTATTCACTAAGATTAACCGATTTTGACTGCGGACCGGCCCATTTCCAGCCAAAGAAAGAATAAAGATAATTTTTAGTTTTGTTATGATAGTGAATAATTCTTTTTCCGTCAGCGTCAGGTTCATCAAGCTTGATGGATGAATTTGTTTCACCTTTACCAGTCCAGCCCTCGCCACCAGTAGCCGATTTGCTGTCCCAAACTAAAGTGCTTTTTAAATGGCTGCGCTCTTGAATTCCGTTGGCTTGTTGATGAGTTGCATCCGGCTTTTTAACAGCACAAGAGGCCGATAGCAACACCAACGTAATAAATGGATAGATTTTCAGGTTTGTCATAGACGATTTTTTTATTATAATTATATTAAATAAAATGGTTATAAAATCCACAGGAGACATTTAATAACGGATCCTACCGCGCTAATTTCCAATTCTACTGGGCTGGAAAAACAAATTTAAAGAATGTACGCTCAGAGTATCATGATGTGCAGCACGAAACCCTTAAAATCAAAATTTATAAGTAGTTAACATTCTTATTATTAATTTGTTATGTTTTGCATAATCAAGAAATGAGAGAGATATTTAGCCTCTTTGATAGTAATAAAATCGCAAATAAATGAGCTCAAAATAAAATTGTACCGGGATTTCGTAAATTAGTGTGAACTATGTAAACCAACTGCAAAAAGATTATGAGATTTTTTTTGTTTCTAATGATAGGCGTATTGTTATGTCATAACACTAAATGCCAGAATACCGATGACAATCTTTTACAAACACTGAAAAAAGAGATTTTCAAAATAAAGGTCTATGATCAGCAAAAGGATCAGAGAATTCTAATGTATAAGAATAAGTTAGCAAAATCAACTGAGGGCGATAAAGTCACGCGATACACTCTTCTTGATTGCCTATACGAAGAATACAAGAACTATAATTTTGATTCTGCGCATATCTATATCAGTAGGCTGCTAACAGTAAGTAACGAATTAAGAGACGAAAGAAAGCTTTATGAGACCAAAATTAAGCTGGGTTTAATCCAATTATCATGGGGTATGTACAAAGAAACCTTCGATTGTATCGCTGATCTAGCCAAACACAAGCTTCCTACTGATATCCGTGCCGACTATTATTCCTTGAAGTACAGGGCGTATCAAAATCTAGCTACCTATAATACTGATAAGTTTTATTCCGAAGCGAATCAACGGGAATCCGTTAAAGCACTAGACTCAGCAGCGCATTTATATCCAACAGGAACATATATGTATTACAAATCTGCGGCGCAGTTTCAACTTATTAGCGGGAAAAAGTCTAAAGCAATTGAACTACTTCGACAAGTCATCACCGATTCAAATGTGAATTATCAGCGTCGTGCGATGGCGGCATTTGACTTAAGTTACCTCGTTGGGGATAAAGAAAAAAGAAAGCTGATCATTTCAGCTGCGATTTATGATATGAGATCCTCGACTAAACAAACGCTCGCCACTTTTACGCTCGGAAAAATCCTATATAATGAAGGTCGCCTTGATGATGCACAGTTATTTTTAAAAACTGCAATAGAGCAGGCTAAGCTTTTCGGTAGTAGATTACATGAGGAAGAAGCGTCGATTCTTTTGGATCAGGTAACCGCGAAGATTTTATTGAATTTAGCAAATAACAAAAATCAGGCACTTAAAATAATGATCGGCCTTGTCATTCTAGCATTAATGGGCTTAACAGGAATTTCATTACTTGTCTATTACCAATTAAAGAAAGTTAGAATACGGGAAGCATTAGTGCAGGAAAAATACCAGCATTTGGATTCAATTAATAAAAGGCTCTTTGAGGACGCGCAGATTAAAGAGAAATACATCGGCTATTTCTTTAAGATCATATCGGGATATATTCTAAAACTTGAGAAAATTAAACGAAATACAGAGCGTAAATTGAAAGTACAAGATTATGACGAACTACTGAAATTAGCCGGGGAGATAAACATAAAAAAGGAACGTGACGATTTGTTTTATACATTCGACAACATATTTGTAAAACTATTTCCAAACTTCGTAAAGAGTTTCAATGCGCTATTGAATACTGAAGATCAGATCTGGCCAAAAGATCACGAGATATTAAATACTAATTTACGCGTATTTGCACTTATGCGATTAGGTATAAATGATAGTCAAACCATAGCAGACATTTTAGAAACTTCAATAAGTACAATTTACACCTACAAAAACCGCATAAAATCAAAATCTTTAGTGGACGGTAATGACTTCTATAGGGTGATTATGGATATTAAATTTGGCGGCATGTAAGATAACCACCTTCGAGAATACAACGATATTTCAGAAGGTTTAAGCTCAAAAGCCCGGCTTTAAATACCGTTCTTTAGCAACTTTGATATATACTTTTTGATAATTAAACTCGTACCGTATTGTAAATCAACTAATTACTATTAGTTTTTTTTGATTTTAATTTCTCCTAATGCTACGTTGAAGGTTTTGAACTAATCTATCGGCATTTTTGTAATTGCATACACGATGTGCTTTGCTATTACCAATTATTTACTCTCAAGTTTAACGCAAACTATTGACCGATAACAGGAAGGAGGCCGTCAAAGAGAAAGATACACCTAAAATCCAATTCCGGGAATGTTGAGATCACTCCCGGCATAATTAGCAGATGGGCGCTAACATGGATTAGAATTCAATCGCAAAATGTCAATTATACCATTTAATCCTAAATCAAATGTATACAATATTTACTAAAAATGAATGCAGACGAGCAACTGAAAAGCGGCGAAAATATCTGCATTTAAATTATTTTATTATCGCCGTAATGGCATCTGCACCATTGTGCGTGAACGCTTTGGATTTGCCAAATATAAACGCAAGGGAAATCAATTTTAGGTCTACCCAGGCGATGGCAGCAACAGTGTCTGGAAAAGTCTCCGATAGCAAGGGACAAGGCATCCCTGGTGTTACTGTTGCGGAAAAAGGGAGTAACAATGCAGTCATAACGAACCCAAGTGGTGAGTATCAGATCAAAGTCAGTGGCCCTGACGCTGTATTGGTTTTTTCGTATGTGGGTTTTGATACCCAGGAAATAAAAGCATCAGACAAAACAGTACTTAACGTTGTGTTATCAGAAAAAGAAAACGCATTAAATGAAGTTGTGGTTGTTGGTTATGGTAGCAGGAAAAAATCTGATCTTACCGGCTCTGTAGCTAGCATATCTGCAGAAAATCTAAAAGGAAGGGCAATTGTAAATTTCGGCCAGGCTATGGCGGGCCAGTTGGCTGGTGTGCAGGTTCAGCAAATTAATGGTGCACCAGGGGGGGAAGGACTGGCTGTGAGAATTCGTGGTACCGGCTCTATCACTCAATCTAATTCACCATTGTATGTGGTGGACGGATATCCAATGGAAAGTGGTGCTTTTCAATTGATCAATCCTGCGGATATTGAAAGTTTGCAGGTGTTGAAAGACGCGTCATCCACCGCAATTTATGGTTCAAGGGGAGCGAATGGCGTAGTTATCATTACAACCAAAAAAGGCAAGGTCGGACAATCCGTTGTCAATATCAATGTGTTTAGAGGTTACCAAAATAAAACTAAAATTATTCCGGTTTTAAACAGAGATCAGTATGTGCAATGGTTCATCGATGGCCGTAACCAGGCTTGGCTTGATCAGGCAGTGATCAACGCTGACCCCAACAAAATGCCACACTCGATCAATGACGCAAATAGTAGAAGAAATTTATATCCAAGCGCTAGTTCTCTTTACGTTATCCCTGACGGCACAAATGGCTACAAATACAATTTTTTAGACCCGGCATCGGTTTCGCAAATGCCTGACAATAATTGGCAGGAGCAATTGTTTCGATTGGCAAAAATGGAACAATATGAGTTATCTGTTACAGGGGGGACGGATAAAACAAAATATGCTTTTTCAGGAAGTTTTGTGAATGAGGATGGTATTATCATCAATACAGACTATAAACGGTTCAATTTCAGGAATAATATTGAAACACAAGTAAATAGCCGATTGAAAATTGGTTTTAATTTAAATGCGTACAGTTCTAATGGAAATGAGCAAGTTAACGGTAGGTATTCACCTCTCCAATTCGCATTGCAGCTACCACCGATCTTTGATGTGCGTAATGCTGATGGAACTTACGGTTCCATGGTAAGGAATCCCGAGGTTTTTGGCGGTGATGTAGCTAACCCCATTGGCGTAGCCGAACAAATAACCACTTATCGAAAAAAGTATGGATGGTTAGGCACAGTATATGGAGAGCTTGACATAATAGCAGGCCTGAAATATCGTATCAATGTTAATGGCGGTATTCAGGATAATAACCTGAAAATCTTCGAACCTTCAACAGTGGATTTGGATGCCTCGCGCGCACCAAGGCCAGCAAGGGGGGTAAATGAGCGAAATACCAACTACGATTGGGTAGTAGAGCAAACCCTTTCCTATAATAAAAAATTAGCAGAAAAGCATGACTTAGTTTTGTTGGGCGGTTTCTCAGCGCAAAAAAACAGCAATGATTACATGTATGGAGAAGCAAGAGGGTTTCCTAATGATAATATCCATACACTAAACGTTGGTACCATGTATCAGCTTAGCAGTACGGAATCTCAATATTCGATGATCTCGTACTTTGGGCGGCTTAACTATACATTTGATAATCGTTATTTATTAACAGGGACGGTACGTACTGACGGATCATCGCGTTTTGGACAGAATAAAAAGTGGGGCGTATTTCCATCTGTATCCGGCGCATGGCGTGTTAGCCAGGAAAACTTCATGCAAGGGCTATCTCACACAGTTAATGATTTGAAATTAAGAGCCAGTTACGGTATTGCGGGTAACAATCGAATCGGTAATTATTCAGCCATCGGGTTATTAAATACGTCATTTTATCCTACCGGGGGTGTTTTACAAAATACTGTAAACCCATCCACAGTACCTAATGATGACTTGGGTTGGGAAAAAGTATTACAAAGCAATTTCGGTATTGATGTAGGCCTTTTTGACGATAGGATTAGGCTTGAGGCTGATTACTATAACAGTAAATCAATTGATCTTTTGCTGAATGTTCCTGTGCCAACAATAACAGGTTACACTACCCAAATTCAGAATATAGGAAAAGTACAAAATAGAGGATTTGAATTTTTGCTAACAACGCGTAATCTGGAAGGCAATTTCAAATGGTCAAGTAATTTTAATATATCTTTTAACAGAAACAAAGTTCTTGAAGTGGGGCCGGGTGGCCAACCTATATTTGGTGGGGCTGCAAGTGCAAATAATACCTTCATTACCTTGCCTGGCCAGCCTATTGCAAGTTTTTATGGTTATGTGTTTGAGGGCGTTTTTACCAGCCAGGCAGAATTGGATAAATACCCTCACTTACTTAGTGATAAAATTGGTGATGGACGCTACCGCGATGTTAACGGCGATGGTAAACTTGATCAAACCGATAAAACCTATATTGGTAATAACCAGCCCAAATTCACAGGCGGTTTTAGCAATAATTTTTCTTACAAAAATTTCAGTTTGTCTACTCAATTTGGTTTTTCCTATGGTGCAAAAGCATTTAGTTTCTTGAACCGTTTGGTAGGAATCTATCACGGCGACCGGAATGGTTTGCTGGAACAAGTCGATCGTTGGAGATCAGTGGATCAACCGGGAGATGGCATGCATTTTAGGGCTACACGGAACCCAATCGGTTTGCAACGTGACCCGTCATCAAATTGGGTTACAGACGTTTCGTATTTGCGTCTTCGCAATGTGACACTTGCATACGACTTCACGAAAGACTTAACAAAGCATCTTAGAGTCAATGGATTGAGAGTTTACATGACTGGTCAGAATTTGATCACCTGGACAAAATATATAGGTTATGATCCGGAAACGAGCAGCGAGGGAGACGGGCTTAGTCGTGGTGGTGACTATTTAGGTTATCCAACAGCCCGAACATTGATTTTAGGTCTAAATATCACTTTTTAATTGAATAGAGATGAAAAAATTAACATTTGTCGCGTTTAGCATAATGCTGCTATTTTCGTGTAAGAAAAACTTCATAGAATTAAACCCGCCATCTAACCTAAATTCTTCAGGATTTTATAAAACAGAGAGCGACATGAACCAGGCAGTTCTATCTGCCTATGCAGGTTTAAGAAGTATATACAACAACACCTTGGTTAAACTGGGGGAAATCCGTTCGGACAATACAACTTATTCATGGCTTTCGGGCAGTCCGGCTGATGATAATGGGATTGACATATTTTCAGCGCCGCTTTTGCCCGAGAACGGCTTTCCTACAAGCTGCTGGAACAACTCATACAATATAATTCTCAGGAGCAATATTGTCATAGCACGCATCGATGGTGTAACTTTTAAAGACGAAAAACTTAAAAAGCAATATATTGCTGAAGCCAAATTTATACGAGCACTGACTTACTTTTGGTTAAATCGTGTTTTTGGTGGTTATTCTACCAGTAACAATCTTTTAGGTGTTATCAATGTGGAAAAGGAGATCACTTCAGCCGAGGCGTATCAATTGACACGATCAACCTTACAAGGAACTTATGATTTAATTGTGGCTGATCTTAAGTATGCAGAGGAAAATCTGCCTGCCAATTACGCTGGCAACGATTTAGGTCGCGCCACCAAATGGGGCGCCAAAGGCTTGCTCAGCAAAGTATATATGACTATGGCTGGTTACCCTTTAAATAAAGGGAGTGAATATTACACGCTTGGCCTTCAAAAAGCCGAAGATGTGATCAATACATCGGGTGCAACATTGGTAGCAAGCTATGCTGATTTGTTTGATGTAACCAAGAAAAATAGTGCCGAATCGCTCTTTGAAGTTCAATATCAGAAAGGTAGCGCGAACGGGTCTGCCGGGAGCCCTTGGAATAATGACTTTGCGCCACGATTTTCAGATAAGGAAGTAGTCTTAGTGGGTGATAAAGGAGGAACTAATGCGCCAACAACCGATATGTCTAAAGCTTACGAGACTGGCGATCCCCGTAAATATGTTTCAATGAGGGATAGCTGGATAAATGCCAAAAACGGAACTATTCAAAATGAAAGGTATGTAAGAAAATATTACGATGTAGCACTAACAGGAAGCGACAACAGTAACAATTGGATTGAGTTGCGACTGGCCGATATATACCTTTTAGCAGCTGAAGCATTAGTGCGTACAGGTGGCGACCATGGGAAGGCCATTATATACATAAATAAAATTCGTCAACGAGCAAGAAATACCAAGGGTGACCCATCAATCACTCCTTCTGCGAATCTTCTTAAAGATTACACAGTTGGTGATTTTGCTAATGATGATGCCATATTGTTAGCGATTGAAAAAGAACGCCGGCTGGAACTGGCTTTTGAAAATCACCGCTGGTTCGATTTGGTAAGAACGGGCCGTGCGAAGGATGTAATGGTTGCGGAACAGGCTGCGGATGGTTATACTCCGTTTACTTGGAACGATAACATGTTAGCCTATCCTATCCCAACTACCGTAATGCAGGCAAACCCAGGAAAAATTATCCAAAATCGTGGTTATACGCAATTTTAAATAATAACTGCAGGATTTAAAACGTGCTATTTTTAAGTCCTGCAGAATTACAATCAGCTATATCAAATAGTATTAAATACAAAAAAATATATAATGGAAAAACGCAGAGAATTTATAAAAAAAGCGGCAATAGCTGCCGGCGGCATAGCAATAGGAACGAAAACTTTTGGCTTTACGGCTAAGAGTTATAACCGGATTATAGGAGCGAATGAGCGCATTAATGTAGCCATAATAGGCCTAAATGGTCGGGGAGGCAGTATGTGTACAACGTTTGCCAAACAAGCTAACTGCCTGGTAAATGTTGTCTGTGACGTTGATTCGCGCACTATCCCTAAAACCCAAAAAAAAGTTCAGGATGCCAGTAAACTTTCAGAAGCTCCCAGAGGGGAAGGGGATGTTCGCAAAGTCATGGAGGATAAAACGGTCGATGCGATATATATAGCCACCCCGGATCATTGGCACGCACCGATGACTATTATGGGATGCCAGGCAGGCAAACATGTTTATGTAGAAAAACCAGTAAGCCATAACCCGCACGAGGGAGAACTGGCTGTTCACGCAGCTCGTAAATACAAACGCATTGTCCAAATGGGTGCGCAACGGCGGTCTTCTCCGCTGGCTATCCAATGTGTAAATGAATTACACGGCGGCATAATTGGTCGGGTTTATTTAGCTAAAACGTGGTATACAAATACACGTAAATCCAATAATTTTACACCGGGAAAAGTGCCATCATGGTTAAATTACGACCTTTGGCAGGGCCCTGCACCACGCAAACCGTATCTTGATGGACTAATCCATTACAATTGGCATTGGACTTGGGATTATGGAACCGGTGAGGCATTAAATAACGGAACACATGAGGTTGACTTAGCTCGTTGGGGGCTTGGTGTTGACCTGCCTACTCGCGTAACCTCTGTTGGCGGACGCTACCAGTTTAAAGACGATTGGCAAACACCAGATACGCAAATCATTACCATGGATTATCCGGGCCGCGTATCGCTAGTGTGGGAGAACAGGAGTTCGAACGGTCGTAAAATTGAGGGTTCAGACCGAGGTGTCATTTTTTATGGAGATAATGGAAGCCTTGATACAGACGGCGAGGAATACACCTTATACGATTTAAATGGCAAAGTTGTAAAACAGATAAAAAAAGAAGGCGCTGCCGCAGATGCCGGGTTGGACGGTCGCAATACCGCCAGCCCAAGTTTAGGATTAGACAGCTTGCACGTAGCTAATTTTCTGGATTGTATAAGGGATAATAAAACGCCCAATTGCGATGTTGAACTGGGGCATAAAAGCGTTTTAGCAATGCAATTAGGAAATATTTCCTGGAGATTAGGCCGTGATCTGCATCTGGATCCAAAAAATGGTCATATCCTAAATGATGCTGAAGCTTTAAAATTATGGACACGAACCTATGCTCCAGGCTGGGTTCCAAAGGTATAACTTTAATAATTAAAATATGAAAAGAACAATATTAACGTTTCTAATTCTTACCACTTTCGCTTTTGCTTATAGTCAGGTAAAAAAGGATAACACATTAACAAAAAAAGAAATCCGTGATCATTGGAAATTATTATTCGACGGCACTACTACATCAGGCTGGACAAAGGGCGACGGCTCCGCGGTAATTGTTCAACCCGGTGCCTGGGAAATCGAAAATGGCGCTTTGGTTTTAAAAAAGGGTGCCAAAGGAGGGGACATTTATACTTCCGACGAATATAAAGACTTTGAATTTACTGCTGACTTTAACATTGAATCTGGAACTAACACAGGCATCAAGTACCTTTTTCAAAAATATGAACAAGGTGGCAACCTTGGTTGCGAGTTCCAGATTATAGATGATGTTCTTGGCGAAGACAATAAACTGCCTAATCATTTATTAGGTTCCCTTTACGATGTTTTGCCACCCATCGAAGCTAATAAAAAGATTAATCAACCGGGTGAATGGAATAGTATACGTATCTTGGTAAAAGGCAATAATGTACAACATTTTATTAATGGATTAAAAGTGTTGGAGTATACACGTGGCAGTGAAGAATATCGAGCTGGCGTAGCCAAAAGCAAATTCAGCAAGGTCCAACCATTATTTGGAACGGTAGAAAAAGGCCGTTTTCAATTACAGGATCATCATGGCCCTGTTACCTACAAAAACTTAAAAGTGAGGCCACTTTAGCTTAACATATAGCAAGGCAGTAAATTGAATGTATTGCCTCGCGTTTTATAGATTATAAATGATGAACAGAAGGATTTGGATAAAGCAGCTAATGCTTGCCGGTGGGGGTATATTATTATTGCCGGCTTGTGTGAACGATGAAGGGGCGGTATCTGTACCTCTCAAAAATATTTCGATAACAAGTAAGCAAGAGCTGCTATTGGCCGATATTACCGAAACCATCATTCCCAAAACAAATACACCAGGCGCAAAGGAGCTTAACCTGCACCATTTTGTTTTAAAAATGTTTGATGATTGTTATGATGCAACGAAGCAAGCCGGCATTGTAGCAGGCTTAAAGCAGTTTAATGATTTTGCAAAGGATAGTGCCGGCGATAACTTCATCGCGTTAGCGACAAATAAAAAATTGCAATTGCTAAAAACTATTGCTAAGGATGCCACGGTTAATGCCGACCTGAAATTGTTTTTAACCGAAACACGGAAGCTCACCATTAAAGGCTACAGCAATTCAAAATATGTATTAACAAAACTGCGCCCGTACGAGTTAGTACCGGGCCGTTTTCATGGTTGTGTACCCGTAAATAAAGCCGTCTAATGATCGATATAGTATATGATGCAATAGTAGTTGGCTCGGGCATGTCGGGCGGCTGGGCCGCCAAGGAGCTTACCGAAAAAGGCCTCAAAACCCTAATGATAGAAAGCGGCCGCGACGTACAGCATCCTATAGATTACCCAACCACCAATATGATGCCCTGGGAATTTGAACACCGGGGTAAATTGCCGCTTGTGGTTGCAAACCAATACAAATCCATGCGCAAGCATTTTTTGATGGACGAAAGTACAATCCATTTTATTAAAAAGGACGCCGAGCAGGAATACATACAAGATAAGCCTTTTGACTGGATACGCGGCAACCAGGTAGGCGGCCGGTCGTTATTATGGGGCAGGCATACCCAGCGTTGGAGCGATTTTGATTTTGAGGGCCCTAATCGGGACGGTTTCGCTATAGATTGGCCTATACGCTATAATGATATTGCGCCCTGGTACAGCCATGTAGAGAAATTTATAGGCGTATCAGGCAATAAGGATGGGCTAGATATATTGCCAGATGGCGAATTTTTGCCACCTTTTGATATGACCTGTATCGAAAAGCACTTCAAAGAATCGGTTGAAAAAAATTATAATGGCAGGCATGTAATTATTGCCCGCTCTGCCAATATTTCGACACCCAACCAAATACATTTGGATCAGGGCCGTGCACAATGCCAGCGACGAGATCTTTGTTCACGCGGCTGTCCGTTTGGGGGATATTTTTCAAGTAATTCCTCTACCATACCCTGGGCAAAAAAAACCGGGAAGCTTACCCTGCTCACCGATTCGATTGTTGAATCGGTAATTTATGATAAAGCACTTGGGAAAGCCACAGGCGTAAGGGTAATTGATAAGCATACCAAAACCATAAAGGAATATAGCGCCAAAATAATTTTTGTGAACGCTTCAGCATTGGCTACCAACTTAATCTTGCTCAACTCCAAATCAAAACGTTTTCCTAACGGGTTGGGTAATGATAGTGGGCTGATGGGTAAGTTTATTGCTTTTCATAGCTATCGTGGTATTGTTTCGGCTGAGTATGATGGTTTAAAAGAATCGACCACGGATGGCCGCAGGCCAACAACCAGCTATATGCCGCGGTTCAGGAACGTACACAAGCAGGAAACCGACTTTTTACGGGGTTATAATGTAGAGATAGGTTCATCTCGTCCAGCTTACCCCGTGGGCGAGGAAAACGGCGAGGAGCTGAAAAGCAACTTGTTGAATACAGCGCCTGGCAATTGGTCTATCTACGCCAAAATGATGGCCGAAACCATACCCAAGGAAGTGAGCCACATAAGTTTAGATCCGGTTAAAAAAGATAAATATGGCTTGCCGCAATTGCGCGTTTCGATTGAGTTTGATGACAACGACGAGAAAATATTGAAAGATTTTTTTACTGAATTTACCGAAATGTTTACCAAAGCGGGCTACACCAACATTAAACAAATTGATACCGAACGCAAACCCGGCAATGAAAATCACGAAATGGGTGGCGTACGTATGGGCCACGATCCGCAAACATCATTGCTTAATAGTTTTAACCAGCTGCACCATTGCAAAAATGTATTTGTTACTGACGGGGCGTGCATGACATCGACTTCGAGCCAAAACCCTTCAATTACTTATATGGCACTAACTGCCCGAGCGGTTGACCATGCTGTGAGCGAATTAAAAAAGGGAAATATATAAATGACTCTGAACTCTGCACAATAGAAATTTCTACTATTATTTGCAATAGATGCAAATTTCAGATTATACCGTTAAATTTTTTTTTTTAAAAAATAGTTAGTAGATAGGCTTTTATAATTGCCTAAGGGTCAGGTTAAGTTAAGGTTTAAATCAAATTTGTATAAAATTAACTATATATTAAACAGTAAAAGCATGCTAAAGAACTCTCCGATAATTGCATGTAGAATTAATGGAACATCCGTTAATAACCTATCAAAAAATTGGACGGTCTAAACGCATTATTTTATAAAAAAACAGTAAAATTACCGTTCAAATAATTAAAGATCATGAATATTTTAAAAATTAGTCTTCTATTTGGCTTATGTGTGATGGTTTCTTCGAAATCTCTTTTTGCCCAAAAAATAGGTAAAATGAAGCGAATTTCTAAAACAGCTTCTACCTCAGCTACGCCATGCATGGATGTTCTCCATCTTTTTACAGCTGCCAACGTTCCTGCCTTGGCTCCGGAAGAAGAATTTGCGCCATTGGTTTCGTCTACTGATGAGACACCGCCCAATCTACCGGGCAAAGGTTTAGCACAACACACCATGTTATACGCAGGGGAAAATTGCGCTAGAATGTTTCTTGTAAAAGATGGGAATGTAATATGGACTTACAGTACTGGCAAAGGAGGGGAATTTGACGATGTTTGGATGTTGTCTAACGGTAATATCCTATTCAGTAAAATGCAATACGTTGAATTAATTTCTCCCGATAAAAAAGTGTTGTGGAGATACGATTGTAATAATTCAAACGGTGCCAAGCACACAGAAGTTCATACCTGCCAACCTATAGGTCTAGACAAGGTTATGTTTGTAGTAAACGGCCTTCCTCCCAAACTAATGATCGTAAATACTAAAACTGGGAAAGTAGAGGTTGAACATGAGCTTCCTTATATCCAACCCGCAAATCCAAAAGACATACATCCACAGTTTAGGCGGGCCAGGGTAACGGCTCAAGGCACTTACCTACTTTCTTTACAAAATTTGGGGATGTATGTAGAATTAGATAAAAATTTTAAAGAAATATGGCGCTACAAAACCACTACGCCTTGGGCAGCTCTCAGGTTAAAAAATGGCAACACCCTAATGACTGATGAAGTGGAATGGACAACGCGTGAAGTCAATAGTAAAAACGAAATTGTGTGGGAGTTCGACTGCAAAAAAGACTTGCCTGCTGAATATCAATTTGTTGCTGCGCCGCAGACCTGTACTCGCTTAGCCAATGGAAATACCATTTTTGCTTCGCAAGGTAGAGGAGGTAAAGGCCCGCAATTAATCGAAGTAACAAAAGATAAACAGGTGGTTTGGGTATTGCGCGACTGGAAAACCGTTAGCGGTTGTACAGGTTTGCAGGTGTTAGACGACCCAGGTATTCCCGAAATGCCTGGACAATCAGAACATTAGGTGGATATTCCGAAACCATTGATCACTTCATTCCGAAACGGCGAACAATTGCTTCCGAAACACTTTAGCCCTGTCAATTCCTTGATTATTAACTACCATTTTGTAAGGTGATTAGACAAATCGTTTTTCTGAATCCTACGGAATCGCCTAGGTAAGCGTTTCGGAAAATACATGTATAGTACCATCGCCGGGAGGCTCTGCGGTGCTTTCCGAAATATTGGCCGGGATAGGATTGCGGACGATATTTTAAAGGCCATGAAGGCTGCGGATCATGATGCTCGGAATTTTACCACACTACCCATTTTCAACGCTTAGGCACCAAAAGCGAAAGGCGGATGAAATGTCAAGGCCCTTTAGATTTGCTTTGTGATTATTATCGAAAGTATCTTGTTGACAAAGAATAAGGTGAACCAAGTCAAGGCCCAGTTTAAAGACCTATGCTTCGTATTAGTCCTTATTCCAAGTCCTTTAGGTTTTCTTTGTGATTACTATTAAAACTATCTTGTTGACAAAGAATAGGGTGAACCAAGTCAAGGCCCAGGTTAAAGACCTATGGCCCGTATTAGTCCCTGTTCCGAGTCACAAGTCGATGTCAATGACAAGTTAGAATTTTAGACAGCAGGTCTTATAAAGGTTTTAGTCTGAGTACATCACATTAATTTATTTAGTATGAAATACAAAGTATTTATCGGCATCGATGTATCAAAGCTTACTATTGATGCCCACCTGCACGGAATCGGTGCTTCCAAAACATTCAGTAACGAGGAAAAAGGATTTGCTTCGTTTTTAAGTTGGGTAAAAAAGCATAGTAAGCATTCGGAACATGCGGAGATGATCATATGCTTCGAGCATACCGGTATGTATTCAATTAAACTTGCCACCTATCTTAATGATATCGGAATCCCATTCGCTATGCTTCCTGCACTTCAGATCAAACAATCTATCGGAATAAGACGAGGAAAGAATGACCAGATTGATGCGCAAAGAATTGCTGAATATGCATGGCTACATCGCGAAACCATACAGGCAACTGTACTACCGGCCAAAAGTATTCTCAAACTTCAATCGCTGCTTACATTACGAAATCGTCTGGTATGTGATCGTGGCGGGTATGAAGCCACATGGAAAGAACAGAAAAAAGCATTGGAAGGAAAAGAGCATAAGGAGATATTTCAAGTTTATAAAAGTCTGATACAGAACCTAACGGTTCAAATTAAAAAGATTGAGGAACAAATAAAGGCGGTTATAGAAAGTGATGAAGGAGTCAAAATCAACTATCAATTACTAACCAGCATTAAATGCGTAGGGCCAGTACTGGCCGCAAATATGATTGCTTATACTCACAATTTTACCCGTTTTTCTACCTGGCGAAAGTTCGCCTGCTATGTGGGAACCGCTCCTTTTGAGCATCAGTCTGGCACCAGCATAAAAGGAAGAACACGAGTCAGTAGTTTATCTAACAAGCAGCTAAAAGAATTAATCCACATGGTTGCTATATGTGCCTGCGCATATAATCCAGAGATGAAAAGCTATTACAAGAGAAGGGTAAGCGAAGGAAAAAATAAGATGAGTACGCTAAATGTTATACGCAATAAGATTATTTCCAGAATGTTTGCCGTGGTCAATCGCGGCTCGGGTTATGTGGATCTGATGAAATATGCAGCTTAGAGCTTATCGTCTTAACTCTTAAACAACTTCCCCTTATTTTGGACGGGTTCTGTCAAGGGCAGCGAAGGGCGGGCCTGTGCGGCTGCGCTGTTTATGTACCCTTGAAAGGTTCCGGCCAAAATGAGAATTTTGTTGTCGAGTTAAGATGAAGAAATATTATTTGGAAAAGTCTTAGAATACGAAGCATCGCTAAAAAACAAAACACAATTGCTTCGTTTATATAGCC
This sequence comes from Mucilaginibacter antarcticus, assembly GCF_042686155.1. Lineage (NCBI taxonomy): Bacteria > Pseudomonadati > Bacteroidota > Sphingobacteriia > Sphingobacteriales > Sphingobacteriaceae > Mucilaginibacter > Mucilaginibacter antarcticus. The sequence continues at coordinate 17,058 of NZ_JBHUON010000003.1, forward strand.
TCCTATGTAAAGCTTTATGTATAAAAATGGTTATTTTTCTATAATTGTGCAATATTTTTTCATTTTTTTCTTTGCCAGCCTTCCGTAAAGGCAATACTATCCACCGGCAGTAATAACTGCCATTAATTAAAGATTCACCCCATGTTTCTCAGCCTCCTATTTGCGATCATCCGGTTAGGAGCCGCCAGCATTCATTATGGGTTTTTATAAAAGGTGCTGCCTACTTGACGTTGCAGACTGTAAAAACAGCCGCAGGCTATATGTTGCAGTCACCTTTTTGCTTGTGTGCAACAGCTTGGCTAATAACAGCTGCCGGGTATATATTGCAGTCACCTTTTTTCTTTTGAGCACAAATGGGAAAATCTTTTTATTGTTGTTATTGTTTGTCGTGTTAGTATGTGTGTAAACTCGAAGAGTTTTCCATATACTAACACGTATCCGCCATGCTAACCAGGCTCGGCAGTACTTTCTTTAAGGCATGTTTTATAACCGTCTCCTGTTTTGATCACATGCCACATCCTACGCAAAAGTTTATGGGCCACTTTGATAATTATCTTGTTCGGTTGTTTTCCGGTATGGCTTCTATAATATGCCTGCATACTGGGGTCGCGTCTAACGGACACCCATGCACTTTCTATTAGATAGCTTCGCACCAAACTTTTAGTACGATAAGTTAAACCTCTGATTTGGACGGTTTCACCTGAACTGTAAATACTGGGGATCAGGCCTACGTAACTTGACAATTGATCGAACTTTCTAAACCTTCTAATATCTCCTAACTCTGATAATATACCAATGGCGATAACGGGTCCTACACCAGGAATAGTCATTAGTAATTGATAGTCATTGTTGAAGCACGCTGTGACGTACTGCCGTAGATCTTTGTTTATAGTCAGCCATTCCTGACGGACAAATGCCAAATGCCTTAACTTACTTTGTAAGCTGGAATGACCTGTAACATATTTCCACTCAATATCCTGTATCCACGTTGTCATTTCCTTAGTCCAGTTTGCATTCTCAAATTGCGATGGAAATTTAATGCCATAGTATAGTAGTTCAGCTTTGATCTGGCTCTTAAGTTTACGCATAACCTTGGTCAGGTTATTTTTTTGTCGGAATAAACTTCTAAGCTGTTCTCTCTGCTCATCAGGTACGTGTATTCCCGTAAGGTGGCCGGATTGTAGTTGTTTTGCCAAGTTTCGACAATCCATCTTGTCATTCTTTTGATCCTTGTTTTTTGCACTTTGTGGTATATCAGATGGATTGAGAACTTTGACTTTCCATCCTGCCTGTACTAGTTCCCGATAAGGAGCAAATCCACAACAGGACGCTTCGTAACAACATTCAACCGGATAATCTTTGAAATGCTGATTCACGTATCCAATAAGTTTATCAGGTTCCGAAGGCATGTTGAACGTTTTATGTTCAAACAGATCAGTCCTGATACTTACTGACCAGCTCTTTTTATGAACGTCTATGCCGATGAATAACTGTGGCGTTTGCATATGCTTAATGTTTTATTTCTAACAAAGCTTTTACATATATGCTTTACATTTCAGTCCGCCGGTCGGTAACTTTGCCGGACGCGGTGAAATGGAGATGTTTTTATTCTTGGGTGGGAAGGGCAAGTGTGTTGCGAACCTTCACTCTTGCCGCGCGTAAGGCAAAGCGGGTGAAGGAATGATCCCGGATACCAGGATTCATGAATGAACCTGCTTTGCCCGAATGGGGGGTGTCTTTAATCAATGAGTCTGATTTTTTAATGCTTTCAAACTATCTGCTTCACTTTCGAGCTGTTTAATACGCAACTCCGTTTCCTCCTTTTTGATACCTTTCTATGCTATCCGTCCTATAGCTGCTAATGTCAGCGACCTTAAAACTATCAAGGTCGTTAAACATCTCTTGTTTGCCATTTTTATCCAATTTAATATAATTCCAATACCACCACTTGCGGTAACGGGTGTTCTCGCTATTCATATACCAATAGCGGAAACCAAACCTGCTGATAAAGCCAATTGTTAATGCCAGGGCTGTTAAAATCATAAAACGTTTGCCCATAATCTTTAAAAAGCTTTTACCGCCATCCTCCGGCAATACCAATATGCGATTTTTGATGAAAAGATCATTAAGCTGCCTTTGAACCGAATTTTTTGTGGTGGTAAAACCATCCGCTATAATTTTGTGTACGGGTAATAATTCCGGCGCGGGGGCTGTTACCTGTATATTTTCTATCTTGCTTTTAAAGCCGTCTACTTTTTTAGTGAGTTCTTCAACCTTTGCAGGTAATACTTTAACTACCTCTTTTACCGCTTGTAATTCTTTGGTGAAATCCTCCATCACCGAATTAAAATTTGTTTCGTTTATCATAATCTAAATCCTCCCGATTGTTTAATCTGCTGTTCTTCTTCTTTTTGTTTTAATTGTTCTTGCTGCTTCTGCTGCTGAATCACCTCCCTTAGCTGTTGTGCCATACTTGGCTGTTGTTGCTGCTCTTGCTGTTGTTTCTTGTTTAGTGCTAATTGGTTTTCAATCTTCAATAATGGATAACCAACCTGGCTGCCCTTAAACCTGACTACTTGTGCATCTGTAAAAGCGATACCCCGGCCTAATTCAATTTCATAGCCCTTTGCGGTAATCTTATTCTGAAATTCTTTCATAGTCGTAGATTGCTTCAAGAATTTAGCAATGACTTCTTTTAATGCTTCTTTACGGATGTCCTGCCGTGGCAGCATCCTTTCTTCTTTAGACAGGAATTTACGCGGGCTAAGTACCTGTTCCAATTGGTGCTTCTTTTCTATGCTCCGGCAGAAGTTGGCTATTCTCTTATAGTTATTGCTATCGGATACTGTCTTGGCATCATAACCAACCCTATTAGCCACAATATGTAAATGCTGGTGCTGCCGGTCGGCATGCTCTATAACCACGTATTGGTTATTTTCAAATCCAAAGTCTTTAGCCATCTGCTTACCAATGTCTATTTTATCCTGGTTACTTAACTGGTCTGAATGGGCAAAGCTTAAAGAGGCATGCAATACTGGCTTAGATAGCTTTGGGTTTAAATACCGGACTTCATTGAACTGCTGTATCAATTCTTTTTTATTACCGAAGCATTGATTAAAGCAAATAACCTGCGCCTGCTTTTTCTCTTGTTCTATCTCCTGCAAAGCTTTACTCTGTTGTAATCTGCCTTCATGCAGGTAGTTCAAACATCCCCGGAAACTTTTTCCTGTACTTATCTTACCGATCATTGTAAATAGGCCTTAATATCCGTAACTACTTGTTGCAGGCTTGTGCTTTGCTGGTTGAGCCTTGCCCGTTCAAGAACGCTTAATTCATCAAAGCTATTTCGCTTTTTAGCGATCTGATTAAGATTGGCGGCTATGTGGTTTAGTGTTCCCGTTAACTGTAATACCTCTCTATTCAAAGTTTTAACCCCGAATTTTACCGCTCCCTTCAAGCCCATTTCCCGCAAGTATTCCGATACGCTTAAACCAACCTGCTTAGCCTTGTTCTCAATCTGCATCCCCTCAAAAAAGGAACACTTAACGGAAAGTGTTCGCAACCGCTTTACTTCTTTCGGCGGCCTGCCGCGTTTGTTATTTTTTGGCTTTTCCAACATCCTTAAATCCTTTCCTGTCTTAAAAATCTCCCCATGAATGCGATAGCATGAATGGGGCCAGCAAGTTTTGGTAACACCAAAACATAGCTCATACTTTAGCAGAGTAATTCAGGAGATAGGTTAATGAGTAACTAACACAAACCTGCAGCACCATAATCATGTGTATGCTTAGCAAGATCTTACCATCCCGATCAGAGGCTTACAAGAGACAGAAACAAGAGTACCGAACATTAACCTGCAGCAATTAACAGGTTGTATGCATAGCGAGATATCACCTTGTTTTTGTAATGTAAACAGGAGGCCCGGCCCGAGAGTACCTAACATAGCTTTGCAGCGAGCTTATTGCATGCCTAGCCAGATATTACCTCCCCGGTCTCCTGTTTCTTTTATTTGTATTTGATTAGTAAACAATAAGATATTGATATAGAGGGGGAACGGCAGTAGAGCATCCACATAGCTAGCAGCATCATAGATGATGATGTATGCCTGAGCAAGAACTTACCATTGCCGGGTTCTTATCCATGAGTCTCAATAGTATTTTAAGCCGGGGGATGTATGCCCTGAGCCTGTGTAGAATATGAGTATAGACTGTGGGATATATCTCTCTGTTTCGATTTTCTATAACAATTCAATTATGAGCAAAAAAGCAACATTGAAACAGTGCCTGGGCATTGATGTATCCATGAAAAAGATTGATTGCTGCCTGTCTTTCTATACAGAGGACCTGAAGATCAAGGTGGTGGCAACCAGGGGATTTGAGAACAGCCCCGATGGGTTTATAAAGCTCCGCGAGTGGCTAAACAAGAAGCAGGATAATGGCCTTGCTTTGTATGTCAACATGGAAGCGACCGGCACCTACCACGAAGAAGCCGCTTATTTTATTAGCGGCGTAGGTTACCGGTCAAGCGTTATTCAGCCCACTAAAGGTAAGCAGTACGCGAAGAGCCTGGACGAAAAGAATAAAACAGACAAGATCGATGCCGCTATGCTGGCTCGTATGGGACTGGAAAGGGAACTTACACTCTGGAGCCGGCCCAATGAAACATTGCGCATATTAAAAAGGATGAGCCGTGAGCGCATCGGCCTGATCAGGGACAGGAATGCTTTAACCAATCAGCTACATGCGCTGAACCATTCTTTCGATGCTTTTGCTGATAGCGTGGAGCGTTTAAAGGAACGCATCGCTTTAGCCACCAAACAGCTTGGCGATATCGAGCTGCAAATGCGTAAAGTGACAGAAAGCGACCCTGAGCTATCGAAGAAAACCAAACACGCCATTACGATCCCGGGAATCAACTTTGTCACAGCCATTACCGTGATTTCCGAGACCAATGGTTTTGCTAACGTCGGTAACCGGCGGCAGCTGGTCAGCTATGTAGGCCTGGATGTGGTCATGAAAGAATCAGGCACGCTAACCTGGCGGCCCCATATATCTAAACGGGCAATGCCTACATCAGGGCAGGATTATACATGGCTGCTGTCAGTTCTATTATTCACAATAAAACCCTGAAGGCTTATTTTAACCGGCTGAAAGATAATGGCAAACCGGGAAAGACCGGTATCGCTGCCCTGGAAAGAAAGCTGCTGGTACTGATCTATACCCTTTATAAGAACGGTCAGGATTATAACCCGGATCATAGGTAACGTAAGATCTGGGACTGCCTTTTTTAAAAGGAATAGGCCGCAGAGCGGGCTATAGTAGATGGTCTTTGCCCTAATGGTAGGTCATAACCTCTATGCTGTAAAGATAAGTATTATTCTGTTTTTATAATACAGCTTGGTTCAGCGCGTGATCTGCTGGCCCTGTGATCTTTTCTTCCTTTTTTTCTTTTGCTCGGAATCACTCTCCGGGACGATATTAGCACCAGGCATATACAAAGGTTCCAGCATGACTTCCAGAAAACCCGCCGCTGTCTTACCTGCTGCGGCGAGCATACCGGCAGTAGTCTGAAACAAACCTTCCGCAATACCCTGGGCAAGTTCGTTCGCCACCGACCTGCTTTGGTAATTCTGCGAAGCGCCTTCGGTCAGTACGCCCAACTGCTCACGCTGGGAGAGCTTGCCGTTCTTCTGGACATTGGCGTAAGCCAATGTGTCTTTAAGCTGCCTGTCAAATGAAAACAAACTGTCAAACAGTGTTTCGCCGCTCTGCTTGAAAGCCACCCGGTCAAACTGGCCCATCTTTTTGGAGTGCTCCGTGTTCTTTCCCCGGGACGTGTTCATGGGGCTAAGCTTGATCTTATTGGTGGCATCCTTGCGGCTGACAATGACCTGTACATGCATCTGTTCACCCTCTTTGCGCTCGCCCCGTTGTTTCAGGCCGTGTTTCACCTCAGGGTCTTTGTGGCTGTAGTAACGGTGGTTTTCCAGCTTGGCGAACCATACCAGGTCTTCGTGGCTGTTCACACCATCCCGGTTGAAGTTTCGGGCATAGGCGTCCATCACGCGGACGGCAAACCCTTTCATTTGTTCTCTGGCACCATCCCCGCCATATTGCTCTTTTAGAAACGCGATCTCTTTCTGGCTTGGGCTGATATTGACCAGGAAGAATTTGGCATCGTCCCTGCCCAGCTTGGCGATATTGCTGTCTATCTTCGCTTTGACCTCGTAAGGTTCGATCCTGATCTGTTGGCCGGTAAACCAGTATTCGGGCTCCTGTTTGTGATCGAGCCTGTTTTCTTTTTCGAGATAGTGCACCAGGCCTCCGCTGCTGCCTTTATTGGCAGCTTCCTTGTTGTCGGTAATATTGATAAACATACAAGCTTCCTATTACTGATCTATTACTTACAATAAACTGATCTGCGCTTTGGTCACGGCGATCAACTCTTCTTTTTCCCTGCCAGATGTCATCATTCCAAAAGCATCCCTCGACTTAATATAACTGTCCAGAATGAACATAAACTGCGACTTGAGGGCTTCCTTACTTTTAACTCCTTTTTGCATCGTGTCCATGATCATCCCGATAGCGTTCAGCTTCCCGTCCTGGGTATTTTGATTATTCAGCAGATCAGTATTGGCCTTTAGTATTTGGGTGTTAAAGCGTTCGATGATCTTGCCTTGCGATACAGACACCCTGTCCATCTCCGTTTTGATCGGTATGAGCAGCATATTTTCCTGGCTTTTGATAAAACCGATGTATTGCTGGTGGTTCTTCATCAGCGTATTTTTTAACAGCTCATCATTCAGGTCAAGCGGATCTTTCTTGCTTTTGTAAAAGTAATCGACCATCTGGATAAAGACCTGACGCTTCGTGCGGCCCAATTTCAGAGCGATCTTTTCAAACTTCTGGTCAACCATAATAGGGTATCTCACTGATCTTACATTAATATCTTCCATTGTAATTTTTTTTAAACGCGCTTAGTTGTTCATACAGCTGTGCAGCTGTTCCGATATGCAGGATACCCCCGAGTATCCTGTTTTCTTTTCTTTCATAGGCAAAAACGTCCTAAAGTATCCCCGGAGGATACGCAAAACCCCCGTAGCGAAGCGTAGGGCAAGCAAAGTAGGGCTCCGCCCAACTTCCGCTTGCTTTTTTCAATTCCTGAAAAAACAAGTCTTTTTCGCTATAGCAAAACCCCATTCCTGGATTGAGGAAGGCCGCTTACTGATGGCCTCCCTCAAAATAAAATCAAAAAAAAATTGCTTTTCATAATAGTATCTGGCTCCCACATCCGGGCTAAAAGCCCCTCGTGTTATACCGATACTTCGTATTGGTTCGGGCTTGTCATTTGCGCTTTGGTTCTTTAAACTCCGGGGCTTTGCCCAGAGTACTTACCGATGCTTCGCGCTGGTTGGCATTGCCTTCGCCAATTGCCGCTCCCTGCAACCCTCATATCTTTAATCATTGCTGGCCGTCTTCCAGTAATTTTTGGATATCTTCCAGTTTGTAATACACCATGCCACCGACCTTGGTATAACGGAGCGTTCCATTAACTCTCAAATTCTGCAAGGTGCCTGGCGAAATGTTTAATAGCTTCCTGACCTCGTAGCTTTTCAGCCATTGTTTACTTTGTCCCTGACCGGGTTTTATAAGCCCCTTGATCTCGCCTAATAAATTCTCAATCCTCCGTAAATCCTCTTTGGTGATAAATTCGATGTTCATCTTTCCCTCCTTGTTAATTTTTAGTTTTTTGTTGCATGATTGCGAGTACCTCGCTCTTTTTGAAATACACCCGTTTGTGCAGGCGCAAAAAGGGTAACCCCTTTTTCATCCAGTCCGTTACTGTCACCAAAGACACGTTTAATTCTTCGGCCAGTTCCTTTTTGGACAATAGCCGTTCTTCCTCCTGCCGGGGCGGGCTATCGCCTTTCTTAAAATGTTCCTGTAATTCTGCCCTGACTGCATCCCTGATACAATGGCTTAGGGCTTCGTAATTAATTATTTCCATGCTGCAAATGAAAGCAGAAAAGCAGCGCATGGCTGACCTTCAAAAATTTGAAGGTCAGATTGGAGGGGTTTTTTAAAAAATAGATTAACAATAATGTATTGTAATACAATTAGTTGCTAAATGGTGGGAATTGATTTAAGTCTGATAGACTTGAATTTTACAAACTTCTTTTTTTTGCAGGAACGATGGTGAAAAGCTGGTCTTTAGCTGGTATATCTCTGTATTTCGTTTTGTCGGCACTTTCTTTCAGTCCGAAGAATGGAGTTATGCTTTGTAAACTGATTTCTTTCCCGCCAACGCGAAAGTATCTTGCAATCATCTTGCACCAAATATTCAACGTACTACCTGTAGCAAGGTGCTTGCTGTCTTCCATTTTCAAATCCCTGATCTGTAATATGAGGTGATATAGTGTTTTGTGCCTGCCTTCTCGAACATCGATAAAGTCTTTGGGTTCCAATTCCCTAAGCTTTGTGTTTTCCTCCTTTAGCTTTTTATTTTGGGCGATAAGTTTAGCGATCTCTTCTAATTGACGTTTAATTGTTTCGGCATCCGTAGACTGAATGAACCATTGGTCAATTGTATTGAGATAACCTAAAAACTCCTGTAATTGCATGCGGTTACGCCGCTCCCGCGGGTGTTTGGAAGTATAGCGATCTTTATTGACCAGCTCGCTTGTAGCGTCAGTGATAATTTGCTTAACATGCGTAAAAAATTCCTGTTCACTGGCATCGGGATAATTGGCTAAAAAGAATTTAAGTTGATGCTGGTAGAGAATCGGATATTCACTCTCTTTTTGGTGTATAGCCGGTAAAGAAAGTGGTTGTCTTCGTTATCTTTTGTCCAAGGCAAGGGAAAACCCACGTCATTGGTATTCTTATTAAAGTCGAACACCTCCCTATGTTTGAAATATTGTGGTCTCATAATTATTGTAGATAGATTACAAATCTAAGGAATCATTGTGGGAAGCCAAGTGCGGCTATATAACCTCCAATAATTGGATAGTTAAATCTTGTTAAATAGCTGTGCATCCGACTAATAGCTTAACTATTCGTCGTAGTTTGGCTGAAGATAGTAACTAATATCACTAACTAATTTAATTAACCGCAATGATGGTGTTGGATTTTTATTTTATTGGGTGTTCGGGCTGCATGGCTTCTATAAACCCACTGAACGCTATTTATGAAAAGTACAAAAACAAAGATTTGATCATAGCAAGCCTAACTGAAAGAGATAGTCAAAAGGCTGTTCTTGACTTTGAGAAACGGTACAAGATCAGGTATCCAGGTTACATCAATGCCGCTGAATCCGTAAAATCATATCATGTCACAACCTTTCCCACTTTTTATTTTATTGACAAAGAAGGGAAAATTGGAAGTGTATTTGTTGGCTTTACTGATAATTTTTAAGAGAAGGTAATTTCGGCAATTGTTAACCTGTTAAGTAAGAAATAAAAAAAATCTTTGCATGGAAAAAAACCTATATGACTACAATCTTGTAAAAGTTTTTAATCAGTTAAACTTACAATTTAATTGATAGCTCAAGATGTCCGCCCAATCCTATTTCTATAATCTTCCTTAAAGTGGCTACCCGTACATCCTGTACATCATTTTCCACTTTGGATATGTAGGCTTTGGTTGTTCCGCATTTATCAGCCAGTTCGGTTTGTGTCAATCCTTTGGCCTTGCGGGCTTCGTGAATTAATGCACCTAACTTAAACTCTTCAAAGCCTTGTTCAAATTTTTCCCGTTTTGGTGTTCCTTTATGACCATATTCTTTATCAATAAAGTCGTCCAGCGTAATTAAATTATCGTTTTTCTTCATGGTATAACTCTTTTATTTTCAATGCCGTTTCAATTTCCTGTTTGGGTGTCTTTTGTGTCTTTTTTTGAAATCCGTTAGCCAGTACAATTAATTTTCCTTTCTCAAAAAAGCAAAATATCCTAAAAATATCATTGCCCGATTGAACCCTTATTTCAAACAATCCTGCTGTACCCTCCAAATGTTTTAAATAGGTCTCAGGAACTTGCTGTACTTCCTCGATCAGTTTAAACGTCCAAATGATCTTATCTTTAACTTTCTGTCGTTGCTTTGCTAAGAATTCCGGGAAATACTGCTTATAGATTGTTATGGTTCTAAATTTTATAGTTGCGCTCATAACTTATACAAATATAAATAAAGTTGCCTAAAATGGCAACTTTATAATTTATGATATTATTCTCTCTCTTATTTGAATTGACACTACTGGTTAGCCATTCGCTTTTTTAGGTTCTGCATATCCTCGCTAAGTTTTTGTTCTACCACCTTTGCATATACTTGCGTTGAGCGTATCGTAGTATGTCCAAGCATTTTACTTACTGATTCTATCGGAACTCCGTTGCTTAAAGTTATGGTTGTGGCGAACGTATGCCGGGCTATGTGAAAGGTAATTGTTTTATTGATATTACATAGATCGGCTATTTCTTTGAGATACGCGTTTGTCTTTTGATTGGAAATAACTGGGAATAGCGTGCCGTGATTAGCCGCTTTAGGATGGTCTTTATACTTTTTTATCAATTCCTCGGCTTGCGGCAATAACGGGATACGCACATCGATGTCCGTTTTCTGTCTACTGGTGATTAGCCAGTCGTTCCCATCTATTCCTTTAACGATATTCCCGGCGGTAAGGTTCATAGTATCTATATAAGCCAATCCTGTGTAACAACTGAATAAGAAAAGGTCTTTAACGACTTGTAAACGCTCAATAGTGAACATTTTCTTTTCAATGGCTGATAGCTCTTCCTTAGAAAGATAAAAGCGCTCCACCTTATCAAAATGCTGTTTATAGTTTGCAAAGGGATCTTTTGCAAGCCAGTCCATCGTAACCGCCATATTAACCATCTTGCATAAGTGTTCAATATGTTTCATAATACCATTGTTATGTAATGGTTTCTGATGGTCTTTCGGTTGATGCCTGCTTAAATAGGTTTCAAAGTCCAGGATAAATTTGTAGTTCAGTTCGGCAAGGCCAATATCGTTTCGATGATATTTTTCCTTTAAAAACTTTGCGATGTACTTTTGCGTGGTATAGTAGTTTTTCATTGTACCATCCGCCAGTTTTTCTTTCATTTCGGTGTTATGGTATTCACCAAGCTTAATCAAAGTGATCTCATTTTCATCTGCGCCCAGGAATAGAGATTTTACGGCATCAACGGTAACCACTTTTTTCTGTTGTACTAACTGGTGATAACCATCGGCAATTAAGGTACGTATCCTTTCGATATGCTCATTAAGTTTCCGGGTTTCGTCCTTAGTTCCACGTGCCTTTCCTTTGGCATCGTCCCAATTTTGCGGGTTAACTTTCTTTTTTAAGGAGATTTCACACCGTCTGCCGTTAACGGAAATACGCGCAAATACGGTTGCCTGATCGTTTTTTTGTTGTTTGGGTAGCCTGATCACAAACTGAATACCAAATGTGTTGCTGCTTCTCATATCAATCTATTTTATGTTAATTTGATAATCAATGATGCAGATGATGAATTTCGCTCACATAAACAGAGATTAAAACGCACCAAAAAACATCAAAATAAACGATATAAATATTTGATAATCAATTATTTATATCGAATTGTGTGAGCGAATTTAAATAACTAAAATCACTCACGCAATTGCTCACATCTTCTTTGATATTGATTGGGGTTTCTTGGTATGAAATAAAACAAAAAACCCGCAAATCAGTGTGATTTGCGGGTTTTTAAACCAATTTGACTGGCTATCAGTCGGGATGGCAGGATTCGAACCTGCGGCCTCCACATCCCAAATGTGGCGCGATACCGGGCTACGCTACATCCCGATTGGGATTGCAAAAGTAGGATTTTAAAACATCTTTGCAAAAGTTTTTTAAAAAGAATTGAAGATATTTTTTATCTGCCTGATTTAGTGGATGTAAAAATTTAAGTAGGCGGGAAAAACCTTGCTAAGCACCCAAAAAACATGACTTGTGCAACAATCGTGAGACATTTAAGCAACATTTATATGACATTGAAATAATAACTAAACTTCGACGTAATTTCACGGTCAATCAGTTTAAACAATCATATTATGAAAAAATATATTTTAATGTCGCTTTTCGCGGCAGCCTGTGTCTCGCAGGTTTCGGCGCAAGAAAAACTCAAAAGTGTGCAGGAAGGTAGTGTTTTAGCGGTAGCTAACGCCAAAATTGACGGTAATATTTCTGAGTGGCAAAATGATTTCAAAGCCTATAACAAATCAGTTAAGTTATTTTACAGTTTATCAAACGACGATAAATATCTATATCTGGTAACCAAGTCGACAGACCTTGTCAATAATAGAAAAATTGAACTGGGCGGTATCACCCTTAATGTAAATACATTAAACAAAAAGAGTGATAAAGACGCCTTCAGCGTAACGTTTCCTTCTATTAGCAGGAGTGGTCGTGGCGGTGGTGGTGGAGGCCGTGGCCGTAACGGAGGTTTTGGTAACGGTAACCGCGGCGAAGTTATTTCTGACTCTGCACAAAAAGCGATGACAGAGGAGGCTCACAAAAATTTTATCGCGTCTGCTAAAGAAATTAAAGTGTTAGGGTTTAAAGATATAACTGATACGCTAATATCTATCTATAACGAATACAGTATCAAATCAATGGTCGGCTATGATACTACCGGCGCCATGGTTTGCGAAATGGCGATCCCATTGAAAGCTCTTGGGCTATCGGCAGCAGCTCCAAAAGAGTTTGCTTACCAGATATTACTTAACGGCCTGCAACTACCAAACGGTGGTATGGGCGGCGGCGGCCGTGGTGGTCGTGGCGGCGGCTTTTCAGAAATGACAGCTCCCACAGACTTTTGGGGTAAATATGCTCTCGCAAAGAAATAAGATAACCTATATATTATTGTAATACTTTTTCATACCCCTCTGATCTCCAAATATGAGAACACTTTTAGTCGCTTTAATATTCATTACATTATCAGGCAAATTATTTGCACAGCAACCTGTACCGCCACCACCCCTACCTTTTAGAGAAGTAAGCGGCGTGGTTAAAGACGAAAAAGGCGAAACGGTGCCGGGCGCCACTATAACTTTAAAATCGGTTTCTGATACCATTAACACCTCTAGTAATGAGGATGGCATATTTGTATTTAAAAATGTAAAAAAAGCGGCTTTTAACCTTACCGTAACCAACATGGGATCAGAAACTTTTTTAAAGAAGTATTTGAATAGTGACGTTGCAAAAAAACTGGTTCTTGACCCTATTACTTTAAAGCCTTCTAGTAACCAGTTAAACGAGGTTAAAATTAACGGTACGCCAAGTATTGTTTATAAAACAGATACTGTTGAATATCGCGCTTCTGATTATAAAGTGCGCGAAAATTCTACTGTAGACGAGTTGTTGAAGAAAATGGAGGGTATGGAAGTCGGTACTGATGGTTCATTAGTTCACCAGGGGGAAAACGTAGTACAGGCTAAATTAAACGGTAAAGTTTTTAGCGGCGGTAGTATTGCTCAGGCTATAAAGAACCTACCAGCTGATATTGTTGAAAAAATACAGATAGTTGATGATTATGGAGACCAGGCTGCACGTACAGGGGTTAAAACCGGCATGCCTAATAAGATTTTAAATATCACGACGAAGCCTGACAGGTCAGTAGGAACTACAGGTCGTACAACTTTACAGGCAGGTAGCCATGGTCGCTATAACGCTAATATATCATTGCAGCGCATAAACGCCAACCAGGTAATTAATATTATTGGTAATATACGCAGCACTGTTGAAGGGATCGGCGGCGGTAATCCGGGTACCACTGATTCAGGCTCACCGTCTATCAGCTATCGCGATCAATGGAGTAAAAAAGTACAGGTTAATACTAACTTCTCCAGTAACTATAACCATAACGAATCGCAAAATATGCGATATGGTTTTGATAACGGCAGATTTGGCCCTACAACATTTTCGGAAAACGGAACCAACGAAAGCAAAAGTAAAGGCATGAATGGGAGTTTCCAGATAGAAATCCAGGCCGACAGCTCAAACTTTATACAAATCTCTCCAAATTTTGGCAAGTCATCATCATCAAGCAATAGCTTTTACAGACGTGACCAGGTTGACGACTTTACCGATACGGCCGGTAATTCATTATTTCAGCACCGGTTAAGTGTAGGTACCAACTTTAGTTCAAACGACAATAAGAATTTTGGTATTGGAGGTTTGTTTGTACATACGTTTAAACCCAGAAGAAGTATCTCCATCAACGTAAATGCTTCTCGTAACGAGTCTGAGTCTAGCGGTGGATCAGATAAAACCTACAACTATTTTGCAGATAGCACTCAAAATATTCCACTTACATCATTAGACTCTGCTATCAATATTCTTACCCGTCGCAACAATAACAGCAACTCTATGGGTGCCTCGGCTACTTATACTGAACCTATAAGCTTATTATCATTGTTAGAGTTAAGATCAGAGTTTAGCCGTAATAAAAATGATGTTCAATCATTACAATATGAAGACAACGGAAGCGGTGTACTAACGCTACGCCAAGATCTGAGTAACGTTTTCAATTATAGTGTTACGCAATCTCGTTATAATGCCAGCTACCGGTATGATGGTAAAAAAGTTCAAATGTCATTAGGAGTAACAGGTATAGCTTATAATTTAACAGGGGCCCGCATTAACAACAGCACTGGTCAATACGCTAACAGTTCAAGGTCTACTTTCAAGGTTGTACCGTCATTCAGGTTCTCATATATGTGGACACGTACCCAAAGGCTTCAATTAAATTACAATGCCGGTAACAGCCAGCCCGACTTTCAACAGATACAGCCATTTACGGATCGTACAAACCCGTTAAACATTGTTATAGGTAATCCTAATCTAAATCCAGCGTTTAATCATTCCATCAATGGCTCATACAATAATTATATTGCCAATTCTAGATTTAATATTTCATTAAGTGGTTATGCTAATTTTTATCCCGATAGGATAACGAACAATACCCTTATAAAAGTAGTTAACAAAGTCTTGATCCGTGAAACGTACTACTTGAACCTTGATGGGTCGCATTCGTACGGCGGTAACTACGGTGTCTCTAAACAGTTGGACGACAGACGGTATAACATCTCTTTAAACGGTGGTGTTAACTATGATTTTAATACAGCTTTGGATAACAACCGCTTGTATCATGTTACAAGCTGGCGTTTCAACGAAAGATTTGGCCCGCGTATTAATCCGAATGATAATATCGAAGTGAACCCATATGTCGGATATAACCTAACCCGTACGTTTACCACGCTGCCAAGTGGGCGTTCAACGCTTTATCAAACTTTCAGGTTTGCAATTGACGGCAGAATGTATTTTAAACAAACCTATCAATTTAACTATAGCGCATCAAAAAACTTTGTTAAAGGTATACAAAACAGTACAAACCCATTTGTAGTTAATATGGGTTTCCAGAAAGAGTTCCTGAAAAAACGCAACCTGGTATTTACGTTAGATGTGTATGACGTATTTAACCAAAACAACTTTATTCGGCAAGACCCTACCAGTACGGGCGGTCAAATAAGCACCATATCGAGCACTTTAAGCCGTTATTTCATGGCTGGCATACGCCTTAACCTGCAAAAATGGAGTGGCAGGCCGCAGCGTAATGGTAAAAACATGCAGCGCAGAGGCGACGGTAGCTTTATCTACAATTAAACGTTCTCTCATTACATAAAAAGGCTCATCGTTTATAGCGATGAGCCTTTTGTTTTTGAGGGTGATTCAAGTACATATTAGCATAGTGATAATGTAAGGAAAGTCACCTTCTAAATGTCAACAGAAGCAACATGAGCAATCAAACGCGTCCAAGATGCGACCACGTTGGTATAAATGCCTTCTCAACTGTCAAGTTATCAAAAACCACAACAATGTTGTTTAAGTACAGCGCAAAAAAAGGCCGGATGACAATAAATCATCCAGCCTTTATAGCTTTTTAATCGGCTATTATTTCAGTTTTGAAAAATTATAATAAGACGATGTTTTGTAAACCTCACCTGGTTTTAAAGTTGTAGTTGGGAAAGATGGCTGATTGGGCGAGTCAGGAAAATGCTGCGTTTCCATACAGAACGCAGTTCTAAAATCATCTTTGCTGCCACCTTTAAAGGTGTTTTTACTTTGCATAAAGTTACCGCTGTAAAACTGTAAGCCCGGCTCTTGAGTATATACGTCCATAATAATGCCGCTTTTGTCGCCCACAACTTTAGCTGCATGCATAAAGCCGCCTAATTTAGCACCACTTAAAACATAGTTATGATCATAACCGGTACCGTTTTTTAATTGCTCATTCTTATCATTAATACGTGCGCCAATAGTGGTTGGTTTATTAAAATCAAATGGCGTACCAGCTACAGCGACTATCTGGCCAAGCGGAATAAGCGTTGAATCAACCGGAGTATATTTATCGGCGTTGATTTGTACCATATGCTTTAGAATGGTGCCACTACCCTCGCCATTTAGGTTAAAAAACGCGTGATTTGTAAGATTCATCACCGTTGTTTTATCGGTAGTTGCCTCGTAATCCATGTGGAGCTCATTATCGTCATTTAATGAGTAGGTAACTTTGATCTTAGCGTTGCCGGGGAAACCACCTTCCATATCTTTCGACAGATAGGTGAATATAATAGTATTGTCTCCCTTTTGTTCTGCATCGAATATAACGTCCTGGAAGCCTGGCTTACCACCATGTAAGGTGTTAGGGCCATTGTTTACAACCAATGTATATTCTTTTCCCTCTAAAGTAAACTTGCCTTTAGCAATACGATTACCGTACCTGCCGATAGTAGCGCCAAAATATGGTTCGGTTGATTTCTTAAACTCTTGCGCAGTTTTAAAACCTACTATGACGTCGGTCAACGTATCACCTTTATTAGGGATAAAAAGGCTGGCAATACGGCCACCATAATTGGTAAACACCGCGCTTACGTTATTTTTATTTTTAATGATATAAAATGATGTCTTTTTACCATCAAGCGTATCAGAAAATGCTACAGTATCTGTTTTAACGGTGTCAGTATCTGTTGTTTTGGTTGATGAGTTACATGCGGCCAAAAGCAGCATGCAGGCCGGTAGAGCACCAGCGATAAATTTTAGCTTCATTGTTTTTAGGTTATTTATGGTTTGTTTTTGGTTTGTTTTTTCAGCCAGTTGATAAGGTCTTTTGCGGCGACATCATTTTGGTAGATCGCGGGTAGCCTTCCATTTACATATTCGTTGTACAACCATGGGTCGCCAACTGCAAATACAACCCCCTTGCCGTGCGTTACCGTAGCGGCAATAACAGCACTATCATCAGCCGATTTGATAACGCTTTTAGCAGCGGCGTTATTTAGGCTTATGCTACATACATCTTTTAAAAATACTTTGGGTTTTGATGGGAACACTGTGGCGTCAATAAAAGACGCTTCGCCATCTGAGAAATGCTTATCATCAATAACATGGTTAGGCATGTCATTATTAAAATGCAAGCCGAACTTATTGGCCAGAATATTAAAAACAGGCAAATTGGTGTTTACACTATCATTAGCCATCATCACTAAAACTCCACCGGCCTTTACCCATTTGGCTATTTGCTCGGCAGCGTCTGCAGTAATTAAGTTAGGGCTAGCAGTTTCCTTTTTTGTATCAGGATCTACGATAATGTAAACAGCAGTATTTTTAAGTTTAGCGACGGTAGGGGTCTCGCCTAAGGTATCTAACTTAAAGCCGGCATCGGTAAACCATTCGCCCCATTTGCTAAAACCCGGGTCTGTCTTATCGGTCCACAAATAATGAAAACGCTCTGCTCCTGTTCTGGTTTTACGGGTTTCATGATTGAAATAGGTATCCACCGTTACGGTTTGCGCAAAAGCCGCCGGAGTTATCTTTAACAAAAAAATCAGCGCGCAAACAAAATATCTATTTGCCATAGAACAGGTTATGTAATTATTTAAGAGGTTTTAATTGACCATGATGCTTGGCATCATAAGTAAAGGTAATTAAAACCTCTTAAACACCTATTTTATTTTGCAATCGCAATAGGTTTCATACGTGGCACCAGGAAATGCATGATAGTCCAGGCCAAGAGGTATGCACTGCCACACACTGCAAACATAATATAGTAGGCAACCTCTATTTTACCAATACCACGGTAATACAAAAATAAGTTTTTTTGCACTGCCCATGATAATAACACGCCACCCAGAGAGCCGAACATACCACCAATACCGGTAACCGTTCCAATAGCATTTTTAGGGAACATATCAGACACCGTAGTAAATATGTTTGCACTCCAGGCTTGGTGTGCTGATGCTGCTAAACCAATCACCAATACCGCATACCACATGTTGATATTACCCAATAACTGCGCAAAAACGATAGGGATAACCAATAACGCATAAATAAACATTGATGTTTTACGGGCCTTAAAAGTAGGCCATTTATTACGTATAAGCGCCATGGGCAGCCAACCACCGGCAACACTACCAAATGTAGCGATGATGTAAACCGTAGCTACGGGTAAAGCAATGTCGGTACCTTTTAGCTGATACTCGCTTTGCAAGAAATCGGGCAACCAGAAAAGATAAAACCACCATATAGGATCTGTTAGGAATTTACCTACTACAAAAGCCCAGGTTTGCTTAAAACTAAGAAGCCTACCCCATGATATTTTTTGAGTCTCTGCTTCCGCAGAAGCTTTTGTGGCTTCAGGGTCAGCATTGATGTAGTCAACCTCGGCCTGAGTCACTTTTTTATGTTTAGATGGCATTTGATACATAAAATACCAAAATATCAGCCATATAAAACCGCTAGAACCTGTGATAATAAACGCCATGCGCCAGCCCCATGCGGCAGCTATGAAGGGCACGCTTAATGGTGCTATGATAGCACCGACGTTTGTACCCGCATTAAATATACCTGTTGCAAAGGCGCGCTCTTTTTTAGGGAACCATTCTGCTACTGTTTTGATAGCTGCGGGGAAATTGCCGCCTTCACTAACACCTAAAGCGGACCTAACTACGCTAAAGCCAAATGTGCTGCCTACAAAAGCATGGCATACGGCCGATACACTCCACCAAAAAGTAGCCAAAAAATAACCAACCTTAGTACCAAGCCTATCAATTATGCCGCCTGCAACCAATAAACCTAACGCATAGGCTATTTTGAAGGCTATCTCGATATCAGCGTAATCGCCATCAGTCCAGTTAAACTCTGTAGTAAGGTTTGATTTTAATAGGCTGATAACTGCCCGGTCAAGATAATTGATAGTTGTTGCAAAAAACAACAAGGCGCATACCACCCAACGGTAATTGCCTATTTTAGCTTCAGTCATAATTGGTTTATAAAAGATGGGCGTTTAGCCGCCACAATATAGCACTATGCAGCGGTATTAAACACCACTAAATACAGAAAATCCCCCATCAACGCAGATCATTGACCCTGTAACAAAAGCTGATGCGTCACTTAATAGCCAAACTAACGCACCTATCAATTCATCCGGGTGACCAAAGCGCTTAAACGGAGTATTTCTTATTACGCGCTCTCCCCTGTCTGTGTAGCCCCCATCTGGCTTGGTTAACAGGTTGCGGTTTTGTTCGGTAAGGAAAAACCCCGGCGCAAGGGCGTTCATACGGATAGCATCGCCATAACGGTTAGCCAGTTCCACAGCAAACCATTGATTGTAGCAATCAACCGCTGCTTTACCCATGTTATAACCCAACACACGCGTTACCGCGCTTTTTGAGTTCATAGATGATATGTTTACAATACTGCCTTTACCAGTTGTTTTAACAATAGCTTCGCCAAATATTTGTGTGGGTACTATAGTCCCCCAAAGGTTTAATTCGGCAACCTTTTTCATACCTGCCAAATTCATATTAAATATATCCTGATCGGGTAATAACACACCTTCGGGCATGTTACCGCCCGCACCGTTTACTAAACCATCTATACGGCCCCATTTAGCTATTACTTTATCTTTTGCAGCTTTAAGAGCATCTTCGTCCATGGCATCGGCAATAAGGGCAATCGCTTCGCCGCCATTAGCATTAATCGCTGCAGCGCGCTCTTCGGCAACCTGCTGATTACGGCCCAATATACCCACAGCACCACCTGCTGCAGTTATACCGTCAATAAACGCCTTACCTAATATGCCCGTGCCACCGGTTACAACAATTACCTTACCTTTTAATGAGAAGTTATTTTCCACTTTGATGTATTTTATAATTATTTAAGATCAACAATATTTACCGGGTCCATATCGGTATAGTCAAGATTTTCTCCCGCCATGCCCCATATAAAACTATAGCTTGCCGTACCACTGCCCGAATGTATGCTCCAGGGCGGTGACACAACAGCTTCGTAATTTGCTATAATGATGTGCCGTGTTTCATCACCCTGGCCCATATAATGAAATATACGCTGGCCATCGGGGACGTCGAAATAAAAATAGGCTTCCATACGGCGGTCATGTATGTGAGCCGGCATGGTGTTCCAAACACTACCCTCGCTTAAAATGGTAAGCCCCATTACCAACTGACAGCTTTGTATTCCATCGGCGTGAATATATTTATTAATAACACGTTTATTAGCGGTAGATGAGCCGCCTGCATTAACTTTAATAGCATCCTCATTTGCCAATAGCGTGGTTGAATGAGTAACATGCGCCGGGCATGATAAAAGGTAGAATACGGCAGGATTGTCGCTATAGGCACTAGCGAATGTGACACTTTTAACACCTTTGCCTATGTATAAGCAATCCAGCTTGTTGACATTATAAGTCTGACCATCGACAATAACAAGACCATCGCCTGCTACGTTGATAATACCAATTTCGCGGCGTTGCAGAAAGTACTCGGCACGCAGATTTGGATGATTTTCAAGTTCAAGTTGCTGATCAATGGGATTAGCCACACCTACAATCATCCTATCATAATGCGTATAAGCACAGTTGATCTGGTTGGGTTGAGCAAGGCCGTCAAGCAAAAAACGTTCGCGTATAGTTTGGGTTTGGTAAGACTTGAAGTCCTCCGGGTGTACACTATAAATAGATCTCAAGACAATTTAGATTTGGTTACTATTGGCAATACTACAACTTATCGGCTAATTAAAAAGCATTGCCTTTAATTTTTTACGCAAACGATGCAGGTACCGACATTTTTACACCAGGGAATATCGGATTGCAAGCAAATACTTGTATCATTGAGTATAGAAACAATTATGCCAATAGTGGCGCCAACTATCCCGACATGAAAAAAACATCTATTTTTACAATAGCTTTATTGGCATTAATCTGCTTTTTTACTACAACAGCCCTAGCGCAAACCTCCAACTGGACAACCAGCGGGCGCAAGCTAAACCTCTTCCCCGGGCTAAATAAAGCAGAGTTTGCCAAACAAACACAAGTGAACAAAGTGTACTGGGATAAGGCGATGGCCTTTCTAGCTGCTACCAATATTGATACACTGTCTGTTGGCAAACATGTTATTGATGGCGAGAATATTTTTGTTTCTGTAAGCGAAGGCCCTACTAAGGAATACGATAAAACAAGTTGGGAGTCGCACCGCAACTATTTGGATATTCATTTGATGATTGTGGGTAAGGAGCGGATAGGCATGATGGACACAGCTACGGCAACTGTTACCAATGCTTATGATGCTGCCAAAGACGTAGCGAATTACGACCTAAATACTAAAGGCAACTACTATGTAGCCGATCCCAATACGCTGCTTATCTTCTTTCCACAGGATGCCCACCGCCCAAGTATCCATGTTGATGCGTACGATAAAGTTAAGAAACTGGTATTTAAGATCAGGGTAGCGCAGTAACCTATAACACCAGTTGCGCATGCAACTTCTCAAGCATTTGCTGGGGGTCTATACATAGGCCGGGATGCACTTTTGATGCCTGTACCACCGTACTGCGCGTAGCTGTCAACCAACGGAAACGCGACGCTTCGTCCATGCTAGCTATGGGGCCGCCATCCTTGCCGCCATGGGCAATCAGCTTAAACGCTTGCAGGTTGACTTTGATTTGCTCGGCTTCATCCGGATTGGTAAAACAGCAGATCTTTTGCTCGTTAACGGTAATGATAGCCTGGAGGTAGTTAAGCTTTTTGCAGAACAGTACCACCCCAACATTCATAAACTCTTCGCGCTCTACCCTGGGTACAACGCGTACTACGGCGTACTCAAAAACGTGTTTACCCGGCATGTTGTGCTTCTTTTATGATTTTATCCGATGCCGCTATCCGCAGCAATAAAAACTGAACATATACTTCCCTGCGTTGTGCGGCTTCACTTGGGTCTTCGGCCAGCCATTCGTCGGGTATTAGCGCGGCTACGTCTCTTATTACGGTTTCATCTACGATGGCTTTAAACTCCGCGTTTACCTGCTCAAGTTCGGTAGCACGGGTAAGCAGCACATGGTCTTTTATCATCCCAAATGGCCGAACTGCCTGCTCTTTCCAGTTATCCCACGAGTGATGGAAATACAGCGCCGCACCATGGTCTATGAGCCATAACTCTTTGTGCCATATCAGCATATTGGTATTGCGGGCGGTACGGTCCACGTTGGTGATCATACAATCCAGCCATACTATTTGCGATGCCAGCCTGGCATCTACAGGCGTAACCGCCGGATCAAACGTGATAGCACCCGAAAGGTAATGTAACGCTAAGTTAAGCCCCACACTCGCTTTAAGCAGGTCCTGTATCTCTTCGTCCGGTTCAGTACGGCCAAACGCTGCATCAAGGTTGGCAAATACCAGTTCAGGGATCTTAAAGCCTAACACCCGGGCCAGTTCGCCACCTATCAGTTCGGCGATGAGCGCTTTTACGCCTTGCCCCGCTCCGCGAAACTTAAGGACGTACAAAAACTCATCGTCGGCCTCGGCTATGGCGGGCAGTGACCCGCCCTCGCGTAGGGGCGTTACATATCGTGTTACGTTTACGGTGCGTAGTTCCATATCAGGGCTTAAAACTACTTAATAATCTTATAAGGGTTAACGTAATTGTGCAAATAGGCAGCCGCTTGTTTCACGTGTGTGTGACACAAGTGAAACAGATGAAACAAGATTTTAGATTAAAATACTGACAGTTAGGTATTTGCAAAAATGGAGTGAAACAACATGAAACAAGATTTTCGATCAAAATGCTGATAATCAAATAGATATAAAACAGGTAAATTGCGCAGTTTTGAAACAAAAGTCAGGTTTTTTAGTAAATGAAATGGCGTTTTAAGTAACCTTTGCTGCTGTGGCTTGGTTTTATAAATTTCCAGAAGCCCATAAACTCACCAAATCGAAGCTTTTTATTTGGATCTCCCTACGATATATCGATCAGATTCCTACTTCATATCAGCTAAAATTCGGTAAATAGGCACTTAAAGTTTAGCAAAATCATGGCTTTCTATAAACTTGATACACTATCTTTATTAGAAAACAAAGTATTGATGACCGTAAACGATATCATGGCCGAACTGCAAAGCTTCGGCGACGAAAAGATTAAAACCCTGTTACTGAAACATGGTGTTAAAGAGCCTTTTTTTGGTGTCAAGATCGAGTACCTGAAATCCATTCAGAACAATATCAAAAAAGATTATCAATTAGCCAAAGGTCCGTACGCTACCGGCAACGCCGATGCCCAATACCTTGCCGGATTGATAGCAGACGATAAGCAAATGACTAAAGCCGATTTGCAAACCTGGGTTGAACAGGCACTGTCGAACAATATTAGCGAATATACTGTACCATGGATTGCTGCCGAAAGTAATTACGGCATTGAAATGGCGCTTGAATGGATCTACTCAGATCAACCACATATCGCTGCTGCCGGATGGTCTACCCTATCAAACACGGTATCGCTTAAGCCGGCAACGAATTACCTATTTCAACTTTGCGCGAGCTGATGAGCAATATTGTGAGTACCATACACCAGGCCCCCAACCGTGTTAAATACTCCATGAATGGTTTTGTAATTGCGTTAGCCTGCTACGTGAGCGAGTTAACCGAAGAAGCAAAGGTGGCATCCGAAACAATAGGCGCGGTAACCATAGACATGAATGGCACGGCCTGCAAAACACCTAACATAGCCGACCAGATTTTAAAGTTGCAAAATCGTGGCAGCCTGGGCAAAAAGAAAAAGACCGTGAAGTGTTAGCTTTGCTGCGTGATTAATAACAACATCAATGTACAGAGCGTTAGCCGTACGCAACTCGCTGAGCTAACTTATATCAGTCGTAAAACTTTTTTAGATGCATTTGCGCATATGAATAATCCGGATGATCTGACGGCTTTTCTTACGAATCATTTAACCAACGAGAGTTTAAGTATTGAAATGGCTGATCCAAATTCTGAGTTTTATTTCGCGATGGAGGATAGCGGGCCAATAGCCTATTTAAAAGTTAATACCGGCGATGCGCAAACCGAGTTAAAGCATAATGATGGTCTGGAAATTGAACGCATCTATGTTTTAAAAAATCATCAGGGTAAAAAATTGGGACACCGGCTTATTGCAGAAGCTATTAAAATGGCCAGGCAAAAAGATAAAACCTATGTTTGGCTGGGTGTGTGGGAGAGAAATGCTGACGCCATCCGTTTTTATCAACACAATGGCTTCGCGATATTTGACAAGCATGAGTTTAAGATAGGCAACGATAATCAGACTGATTTAATGATGAAGCTCAAACTAGATTAACGCTCACCATCAACTTGCATTTTTAATCAATTATTAATTAAATTGCCTGCATGAAAACAAGACTAATTATAACCTCACTGCTATTAGTAGCCGCAACGGCGGGCGCACAAAACAAAGATTGGCCGGGCATAGGCCGATATGAGAAAGCTAATACCAACACGCCGCCACCTACCAAAGGCAAGGTACGCGTGGTTTACATGGGCGACTCGATCACCGATGCCTGGATCAATAACGATTCGACTTTTTTTAAAAGCAATAATTACGTTGACCGTGGCATAAGCGGCCAAACCACCGGGCAAATGCTGATCCGTTTTCGCCCGGATGTAATCAACCTTAAACCTGATGTAGTGGTAATTTTGGCCGGCATTAATGATATTGCAGAAAACAACGGCCCATCAAAACTGGAAGATGTAATGGGCAACATTATATCCATGGCCGAATTGGCACGCGCTAATAAAATCAAAGTGGTGCTATCTGCAATACTACCTGCGGCGGCTTTTCCATGGAAACTAACTATTGATCCCAAAGAAAAAGTAAAAGCACTTAACGAGATGATTAAAAGTTATGCCGGTAAAAACAACTTTGTATACTTAGACTATTTTACCCCAATGGCCGACGAAAACAGGGGCCTGCCTAAATCACTATCAGGCGATGGTATACACCCTAATCTTACCGGTTATAAAATCATGGAGCCATTAGCCCAAACGGCTATAGCGGCGGCCTTGAAAGCGAAGCAGTAACCGTGTGACAAATTTTAAAGTTATGCCCCAGCAGGGCTACCGCTTTGTAGCCATTAGTAATACAAAATAAAATGCGCCGGAGGTGCTACCCTTATCTACAGTTGGGTTGCACCTCTGGCGCCTTTTTTATAGGTAATGATATCTTCTACAAAGAGGTAGCCCCTGCCGGGCATATTAGCTTTTATTACAACGCTCTGAAAAAGTTCGGATAATCTGTAATAATTCCATCCACACCCAACGCTTTAACCGCTTTCATGTCGGCAACGGTATTTACTGTCCACGGTGTTATCAGGATGCCCTTATCGTGGCATTTTTTCACCATATCGGCAGTTACCAATTTATAGGTTGGGTTGTAAAACGTTGGGTTAAAGCCAAGCTTGGCAATATCGCCCTCAAAGGTTGTTGTTTTGTCTGACGTTAAATAGCCCAGGGCGACATTAGGGTGCGTACGGTGCAATACCTGTAACGGGCGCATATCAAACGACTGCATAATTAAACGGCTGCCCAACTTTTTGGTATCCAGTTCGGCCATTACTATCTTCATAAATTCCTCCGGCGCGGGTTGATCAATACCGTCTGTTTTTTCTGCCGATTTAACCTCGATTAGGAAGTAAGCCGGAGCCATTTTATTAGCTTTTGTATAGGCATCTACCGCGTCCACCAACTCGCCCATTAAAGGCGCATAGGTTTTCGTGCGTTTTTGTTTAGGATAGGCCGGGTATGGTTTAGTGCCGATATCAAATGATCTTAACACATCGTAGTTGTTCTGATAAAAAGTATACTTTTTACGGTCGCCCACCGGGATTGGACCGCCGTCCGGCATCAGCGTATAATCAGGATTAAATGATTCATCATGATAAACAATTACTTTACCGTCTTTGGTAATATGCACATCTATCTCTACCGTATTAGCGCCTTCGGCCAAACCAACTTCCATAGCCGGTATTGTGTTCTCGGGCATTAGCCCGCGGGTACCACGATGCCCGATTTTAAAAAATGATGGATATGTCTTTTTTTCAGCAGCCATTTTTGTGGTCTTACAGGCAAATAATGCGCATGCGCCAATTACTGCAATCACCAGCGCCTTTGTTTGATTTTTCATGTATAAATGTAGGTCTATATATTTTTTAAGCTTTTAAAAACAAGTACAAACCCGCCGCCAGGCCCGAGCCTATTATTGGCCCTACAACCGGTACCCAGGCATATGCCCACCCAGTGCTGCCCTTTTCTGGGATGGGTAAAATGGCATGCACTATCCGCGGACCCAAATCTCTTGCGGGATTAATGGCGTAACCAGTTGTGCCGCCCAGCGACAGGCCAATGGCCCACACCAGCAAAGTTACAGGCAAAGCACCTAGCGAACCTAAGCCGATCGGTGTTTTGTCTACCCCCAACTCGCCTTTGGTAAAGTAAAATATCACAAACAGCAGCACAAAAGTGCCTATTACTTCGCTGATGATATTTGATACCGGATTTTTTATAGCCGGGGATGTGCAGAACACAGCTGCTTTCAATCCGGGATCTTTTGTAGTGTTAAAATGGTCTTTATACATCAGGTAAACCAACACCGCACCCAGCATTGCGCCGGCAAACTGAGCAGCTATAAACATTGGTACTTTAACCCAGGCAAATTGCCCGGCAATTGCTAACGCGATAGTTACCGCCGGGTTTAAGTGAGCGCCGCTGTAAGGGCCTGCTATAACTACCCCGGCAAAAACGCCAAGCGCCCAACCGGTAGTTATAACCATCCAGCCCGAATTATGGCCTTTGGTGCCTGTTAAAACAACATTTGCTACTACCCCGTTACCCAGCAAAATAACGAACATAGTGCCGATCAATTCGGCCGTAAATTCTGACATATCTTTTAATTTAAGGTTATCTTAATATTATTTATAACTCGGTCCATACTTTTAAAGCAGCTACCGCTTTGTTCCAGCCTTTTACCATTTCGTCGCTATTAAGGTCGGCATCAGGTTCAAAACTGCGGTTTATCTGCCATTGCTGCTGTATCTCGTCAATATCGCTCCAAAAACCGATAGCCAGTCCGGCCAGGTAGGCCGCGCCTATGGCAGTAACCTCAGTTACCTGGGGGCGTACCACATCGGTCTTTAAAATATCGGCCTGAAACTGCATGAGCAAATTATTAGCTGTAGCGCCACCATCAACCCTAAGCTGTTGGATCTGCGCGCCCGAGTCGGCCTCCATGGCTTTTAAAACTTCTAAGGTTTGGTAAGCGATACCCTCTAAAGCCGCCCTTGCAATGTGCGATTTATTGGTACCGCGCGTTATACCGAATATAGTACCACGGGCATACTGGTTCCAATGCGGGGCGCCAAGGCCTGCGAATGCAGGCACTAAATAAACGCCGCCACTGTCGGGCACTTTAGCCGCCAAAGCTTCTACTTCGGCAGATGTGGCTATGATCTTCAGTTCATCGCGCAGCCATTGTACAACGGCGCCGGCAATAAATATGCTACCCTCTAGCGCATACTGCACTTTGTCGCCAATCTTCCAGGCGATGGTGGTAATCAGGTTATTTTTTGATATGATTGGCTTGTCGCCGATGTTCATCAGCATAAAACAGCCTGTGCCGTAGGTGTTTTTTACCATACCCACCTTGGTACACATTTGGCCAAACAGGGCGGCCTGCTGGTCGCCTGCAATCCCTGCGATCGGAATTTTGGCAGCCAATACATTACCGGCTGTTTCGCCGTAAACTTCGCTGCTTGATTTTACTTGTGGCAGCATGCTTGCCGGTATGCCAAACATTTCCAACAACTCGCTATCCCATTCCAGCGTGTTGATATTATATAGCATAGTGCGCGACGCGTTGCTTACATCGGTAACGTGTACCTTGCCTGCAGTCATATTCCAAATCAGCCAACTATCAATGGTGCCAAAAGCCAGCTCACCGGCTGCAGCTTTCTCTATAGCACCGGGCACGTTGGCTAGTATCCACTGTATTTTAGTAGCTGAAAAGTAAGCATCCAAAATAAGCCCCGTTTTTTGCTGAATAATTTTATCAGCGCCCGTTGCTCTTAACTCGTCGCAGTTTTCGGCGGTGCGGCGGTCTTGCCATACTATGGCGTGATAGATCGGGTCGCCGGTTTTACGATCCCAAACCACTGTTGTTTCGCGCTGGTTGGTGATACCTATGGCGGCTATGTCTGTCGATTTCAGGTTAGCTTTTATCACCGCCTCGGCAGCTACAGCAGCCTGGGTAGACCATATTTCGCGGGCATCATGCTCCACCCACCCCGGTTGGGGATAAATTTGAGTAAACTCTTTTTGTGCCATGGCAACTATGCCCCCCGCCTTGTTAAAAACAATAGCGCGCGAACTGGTAGTCCCCTGGTCTAACGACAAGATGTACTTCTCCATTTAATTATATTTTGGTTTGGTTATTGGTTGGTTTATTTACAAATATATTTTTTCTTCGCACTTATCGCCTATTAAATATTGGTTTGCTAACGCGATAAAAAAATCAGTTTGGTCTTCCCTCCATTTGATATCATACCCAAGTTCGTCGGCCATCAACTCGGCAACCTTTGGGGCCAGCTTCATAGCCGCCCGGGCGTCTAAAAACAGTATGCGCAGCCGTCTTGCCAGCACATCCTCTACCGTTCTGGCCATTTCGTTTTTAACGGCCCAAACAACTTCAGCACGCAGATAAGGCAAAGCTTCGTCGAGTTTCTCGTCCAATTCCGGCCTATCTATAATCATTGCCCTTATCAGCGCTGCATCAGCTCCAAAAACAGATAGGTGGTCATCAACAGGCTGATTGACACACCCGTGTATCTGTAAGTTCCGTGTAACACAAGGACGAGGCGCTAAGCCTACTGTCGTGATAACTTTATCGATCACATCTTCGGCCATTTTGCGATAGGTTGTCCACTTGCCGCCAGTAATAGTGATCAAGCCGGACTGGTTGACGATTAATTTATGGCTGCGCGATATTTCTTTGGTTGCCCCGGTGTCCTTATCAGGCGCGGCTAAAGGGCGCAGACCTGCGAAGACCGATAAAACGTCGTTACGGCGGGGCGCTTTTATAAGATACTGACCGGCGGTTTCTAAAATGAACCTTATTTCTTTGTCTAAAGCAACAGGCTCTAAACTATGGCTATCCAAAGGGGTATCTGTTGTTCCAACTAAAACGTGTTCATGCCATGGCACGGCGAATAGCACCCTGCCGTCAGCAGTCTTGGGAATCATCAACGCTTTATCGCCTGCAAGAAAAGATTTGTCGAGCACCAAATGTACACCCTGACTTGAGCGCACCAATGGTTTGCTTGAAGCGGTATCCATTTGTAAAATCTCGTCAACAAAAACGCCGGTAGCGTTAACCACCGCTTTACCCTTTAGGTGATACGCTTTACCACTTTCGATATCTGTTGTTATTACGCCATTAATTTTGCCGTTATCAGTTTTGATCAAACCTGTTACTTTAAAGTAATTAAGTAGCGAGGCGCCTTGTTCTGCGGCGGTTTGGGCCAGGTTTATAGCCAGGCGGGCATCGTCAAACTGACCGTCCCAATATTCTATACCTCCGCGCAATCCTTTTATTTCTATTTCCGGGATATAGCCAATTACTTTATCACGGCTCAATAATTTAGATCTGCCGAAACTAAACTTTCCGGCCAGCCAGTCATATAGTTTTAGTCCGATGAAATATTGCAGCTTTGTAAACAAGCTATAACATGGTATAATAAACGACTGACGTTTAACTAAATGCGGTGCGTTTTGCAAAAGCAAACCACGTTCATGCAGGGCTTCATAAACCAACCCTATATTGCCTTGAGCCAGATAACGGACGCCGCCATGTACCAATTTGGTACTGCGGCTTGAGGTCCCTTTTGCAAAGTCAGCTTGTTCTAATAATAATGTTTTGTATCCGCGCGACGCAGCATCTACAGCGGTACCTAAACCTGTAGCGCCGCCGCCAACGATAATAAGATCCCATAGATCAGTGTTATTTAACGCTGCAGAAAACTCGCCCCTGTCAAATGCCAATTTCTTACTATTCATTTCGTTTATGCCTATAAATACCTCGAATTGTTGCAAAACGAAATATTAAACAATAATATGAAATATTTGAAATATAAAATGATTGTTAGGAAAATGCCCGATTTGTGTTAATTTGCGTTTACAAACACAGCTAAATGAGTAACCCTACAGAACGTCACCAGTATATTTTAAACCAAATACAGCAAAAGGGCAATGTTAACGTGCTCGATCTTTGCAGTGAGCTGGAGGTTTCATCTGTAACTATCCGAAAAGATTTGAAACTTTTGGAGGACAAAAATTTCCTCTTCCGCACGCATGGGGGCGCAACACAAAGTAACCCCTACGCGACAGACAGGCCGGTAAATGAGAAAGAAAAACTGCAATCTGCAGAAAAATTAAAGATCGGCGCAGCCGCAGCCAAACTGATACAACCGGACGATTCGATACTCATCGCGTCAGGCACCACAGTGCTGTCATTGGCGCGGAGCATTCAGCCTATTGGCAATTTAATAGTTATTACCTCTGCACTCAATGTGGCCCTTGAGCTGATCAATCATCAAAATATAGAAGTATTGCAGTTGGGCGGTATATTGCGTAAAAGTTCATCATCGGTTATTGGCCCGTACGCCGAGCGCATATTAGCCGACTTTTTTTGCAGCAAGTTTTTCCTGGGTATTGACGGTATAGACCTTGAGTTCGGCCTAACTACTACCAGCGCCATGGAGGCACACCTAAACCGCCAGATGATGGCAGTATCGCAGAAAACAATTGTAATTGCCGATTCCACCAAATTTGGCAAACGTGGCTTTGGCAAGATCTGCGGGATGGACGAGATCGACGAGATCATTACTGATAATGGCCTTGCCCCCCACTTGGTTGAACAGCTGGAAGCCATGGGTGTAAAGGTTACCCTGGTGTAAATAATAACACATATCTATACAATAATTATAAAACGCTCTACTTATAAAAAGCTATGCCGCGCAGCAATTCGGTAATCAAGATTTTCCTAACGATATTTATATTATTCGCTATTGTAGCTGAGGGCCCATGCCAGGACCTTAGCCAACAAAATGAGATTTTTTGGCATACTAATACTGACAAAAGTATCACCTGGAATTTAACTACTGAAAACAGGCTGCCACATGACGATATATATGGAGATGTCGGGATCATTGGTATCAGGGATAATCAGGTACAAAGTAGGCAGAAACAAACAAGTGCAAATTAGCCGGGATATTATCTTTCCGCAGTTACGCAAATACACCAAATCAAACGAATCAATGTACCGGGCGTATCTTCGTAATGAATATGCCGATGAAGTTTTGCCTACAATTACTGTTTCACAAAAGAAATTTGAGCCCGGCATTTTAGATTCTATAAGGATAAACGGAAAAATCAGTTTTTATTTTAAGGAAAGAAATGGCATCAGATTAGTGCGATCATTTTTTCCGGCTATGGATAGCCGCTGTTTTGTAGAAAAGTGGAGTTTGATCAATACCGGAAAAACTGCCCAAACATTGACCATTGGCGCTACAGCCTTTAACCAGCAGGAAGAAGGCTGGCTTGGGACTTATTACCGCAACATTTTCAGCGATGCCGCAAGCAACGTAACAATAATGCCCGGCGAAAAATACGATTTCGGTGTTTATTTCACCGCGCAATTGAACAATGAGGCAGCGCCGGCAACACAACTACCGGCTTTAGAGCACAACCGAAATTTATTTTTAGATAGCCTTGCAAACAACCTTGTTGTTAACTCGCCCAATAAAGTAATTAATACTTTGTTTTATTTTTCTAAAATAAGAGCAGCTGAAAGTATTTTTAAATCAAGATTAGGGTTGGTATATTCCCCGGGGGGTGGTAGTTATTATGTAGGGATCTGGGCCAATGATCAGGCAGAATATAGCGGGCCTTTCTTCGCTTACCTGGGTTATCAAAAAGGCATGCAGGCTGCAATGAACGCTTATCGCATCTTTCAGAACAATATCCCTAAAAATGGCGGTAAAATATGGGCATCGTTTGAGCTGGATGTGATGTTTACTTTTGGAGCACATGATCGTGGAGACGCAGCAATGATCGCTTTTGGCGCCACTCATTTTTTACTGACCTCGGGAGATCGTAAGAAATCCGAAGAGCTATGGCCACTCGTTGACTGGTGTCTTGAATACTGCCGCAAACGCGTTACTCCCGATGGTGTGGTAGCTTCTGAAAGCGACGAGTTAGAGGGCCGTTTCCCCACAGGGGCTGCTAATCTTTCTACATCATCATTATATTATGGCGCGCTTGTACAGGCCGCCCGGTTAGCCAAAGCAATGGGTAAACCCGGTACGCTGGTAGCTGATTATAACAAGCGTGCAAAAAACCTATCGGCTGCTATCGAGAAATACTTCGGCGCCAATATGGATGGGCTAAGCACTTATAAGTACTATAAAGAAAATACTACCCTACGAAGCTGGATCTGCCTGCCTTTAGCCGTTGGCCTTAACCAACGAAAAGAAGGAACATTGGATGCGCTGTTTAACAAACTATGGTCGCCCAATGGCGTACTTACAGAACTAAAGAATGATGCTGATGCTCCTAAAGTGTTTTGGGACAGGGGCACCCTATATGCTTTCAGAGGAGCATTTAAAGCGGGCGCCGCGGATAAGGCCTTAGAGCGGCTAATATCTTACTCGACCACCAGATTAACCGGTTTCCGGGTGCCTTATGTAGTTGAGGCCTGGCCAGAAAACGGAATGGCACACTTATCGGCAGAAAGTGCTTTGTATTGCCGCATATTTACTGAGGGATTGCTTGGTTTTGAACCTACAAGTTTTAACTCATTTAACTTGCGCCCTAATTTACCCACCAGTTGGGGCTATTTCGACATAACGCATATTAAAGCGTTTAACCGCACTTTTGATATTCACATTACACGGGTAAAAGACACGCTTCAAGTCACAGTTGCTCAGGACGGTAAAGTTACACTTCAGCGGCTAATAAAAAACGATACACAGTTGGCGGTAGTTCTAAAATAGTTAATGGCAGAACGCGTTTCCTCCGCTCCGCCACTAGTTTACAGTTTATAACAAGACTACCTGCCCCGTTTTGACAGACTCGTCGCAGGCAAAAGCGATGCGTAAGCTGTTTATTGCGTCTTCGGTTGGGTGGGTAAGATCTAAATCCTCGTGGATAGCTTTCAGGAAGAACAGTTGCTCCCTGTCGCACAGGCCCTGATGATCCGGCTCGTCGGTTAGATCAATAAACTCATCCGGTTTGGCAAACTCATCATTTTCGTCCAAATCAGCGTGGTGTACTTTGATGGACTCTGTTTTAGTATGCGCGTCTATATTGTCCGAATTTCCAACTGCTGCCGCTGTTTTAGCTACAATGGAAACTGCGCCTTTAGGGCCAAATACATCTTTTATAAAGAAAGCGTTATCGCTAACCATTGGGCCCCAGCCAGCCTCGTACCAGCCTATCGAGCCGTCTTCGAACCTAATTTGTAATTGACCGTAGTTGTAGTTCCAATCGGGTATATCATCTGTTAGACGTGCTCCAATTGCACTTACCTGTACCGGTTTACTGCGAGTCATCTGGCACATTACGTCAATGTAGTGCACGGCGCAATCTACAATCGGGCTTAGGCTTTTCATCAGGTTGCGGTGCACCGTCCATTTTGAGCCATGGCTTTGCTGATTTAGGTTCATGCGCATTACCAGTGGTTTGCCCATGCCTTGGGAGAGCTCGATGAACCTAACCCAGGAAGGATGATATCGTAAAATATACCCAACTACCAATTTTTTACCTGATTGTTTGGCTGCTTCTGCAACACGCTTGGCACCCTCCACAGTATCAGCCAGTGGTTTTTCTATAAACACATGGCAGCCTGCTTCAAACGCCTTTATGGCAAATTCTTCGTGCGTATCCGGATAGGTTGATATGCAAACAGCGTCCGGCTTTGTAGCATTCAATGCTTCGTAAAAGTCGCTGTATAGCGGGTAACCGCCGCCCAACTTTTGGTTAAGCACTACTTTACTGTTGCCGGTTGATACGATACCGCAAATCTCAAATCCATCCAAATTATGGTACGCCGTAGCGTGCGAAGCGCCCATGTTACCACATCCAACAACCAGTACTTTTATATTTTTTGTAAACATATATTATTTCTTATAATAATTCGCTGCCATTGTGAGCCTGTCGAACCATGCGTGCGATGGCCTCTCCAACCATCCTTCGACGAGCTCGGGATGATATCCATGGGCTCTTGCAACCCTAATTAATTATTTCTTACTCAAATCCTTTATCCTGATGTTTCTGAACTCCACGTCAGAACCATGGCCTAAAAAGGCTATGTGGCCACTGTCGCGTTGCAGGCCCGGGTGTTCCTTTTTATCAAGCGTACCGTTTTTGCGGGCATCTGTTATGTCGGCATCCAATATGGTTGTACCGTTCAGTATCACTTTTATTTTTGGGCCGTTAACAATCACTTCTTCATAGTTCCACTCGCCCGTTAGTTTTAGGTAACCACGTTTTGCAGCCGCGGTACCGTATATTGAACCATGATACTGATAAACATGCAGGTCTTTATGCATTGGATGCTCATTATCCAAAATCTGCAGTTCCATGCCGGTATAAGCAGCGTCGCCGGTTAACGGTGCGCGTATACCCAGGCCATTGTTAGCACCAGGGGTAAGCTTAAATTCAAATCTGAATACAAAATCGCTGAACTCTTCTTTAGTATACAGGTTACCCCCAGAACCTTTTCCCGGTTTAGGATTAATAGCCAGGTTTGCCGCACTATCAATAATGTAATCAACTGTATTTCCGGTCCAGCTAAACATATTTGTACCGTCAAATAACACCTTGTAGCCTTCTTTCTTTTCGTCTTTACTTAACTCAAATGGTTTCTCGGCAGGTAACTCTTTAATATAAATATCCCGGTAAGCCACCGGCGAACCATGGGCCTGCAATTCGATCTGCTCTTCGGGGAAGATAGGTTGTTTTCTGTCCCAATAGTTTTCAAGCATTACGTTATCGGTAACCAACTGTCCGTTTAGCCAAACAGTCACGCGGTCGCCTTTCATTAATATCCTGAACGTATTCCACTCATCCAGCTTGTTATCAGCAACCAATAGTGGCTTACTTGGGTTAGTCTGATTATTATATAAACCACCCGATCCAACCTGAGCGCCTACATTTGTACGGGCCAAATCCCAGATCTGTACCTGCGGGGATCCCCTTAAATAAATACCGGCGTCGCCCTGGCCCTTTTTATCGTCGATGATCTTCCAGTCAACCAGCATTTCAATATCGCGGTATTTCTTTATAGTAGCAAGATTATCGCCGTGGCTTTGAAAAACCAATTCGCCGTTAACTACCTTCCAGCTTTCTTTTGCGGCTGCGTCGGCTTTAGCCTGTGCCTCCCCCAATGTTTTAGCGTCCATTTTGCCACGTTTTAACGGGTCTGCTACCAAGCCTTTCCAACCCGTTAAATCCGTACCGTTAAACACTTTTACAAAGCCTTCGCCGGCTTTCATGGCAGCGATATATTTGGTAACAGCCGCTTTTTGTACAGCAGCTTTTGAGCCGGCAACATATTGGCTGGCTTTGCTCAGCAGCCCTTTAACTATTTCGCCGTCATAAGTACCGGCTATCGCGATATTGATCACTGTATTGGCAGCAGTTGCCTGTAGGTCTGCATCGTCTAAATACCGGCCTGCAAACAAGATTGAATTGTAGCATTTGGCCTGTTCAATATCCCGCAATATCTGTTTCTTCTGATCTACCGCTTGCGCGGCAGACATTGCCTCGCGCAGCTTCAATAAACGTTGTTCAGCAGTTTGTGTAGTGTTTTGTTTCACCGACCCCAGGTAAGCGCTTATCGTGGTACTTTGCAGATCAGCATCTTTAGTTTCTTTAGCTATTTTGATCAGCGCTGATGACGCGCCGCCATTAGGCCAAACTACCAGGGCATTTACCGCAGCTGCCTTGGTTTGGTCGTTACCGGCGGCATAACCATCGGTTACCGCTTTCAAAGCTTTCGGTCCGCCAATGGCACTGAGCATTTTATAATACAATGGTTTCTTAGCCTCGGGTGCCGCCGCCATTTGTTGCAGCACCATGTCCACTTTTTGATTTGCATCGCCAGAAATATTTAATACCGAAACAAGCGCATCCTGCACTGCCGATTCTTCCTCGGTAGCTTCATTTAACAAGGTAAACAAAGCAGGCGTATTGTCTGGAGCCGATACATGGCTTAAAGCTGTGTAAGCAGCATGGCGCGTGCGTGGGTTTTTACTTTTTAGCTGTGTATAAACTGTATTGTATTGCATAACAGCAGCACGAGAGTCTAAAATGTCTAATAAAGCAACCTGTACATTTTCTTTTGCCGTTGGGATGGCAGCAGCTATTTTTGTGGCTACACCGGCCCCTTTCATACGGGATATTGATGTGGTGATGAGCTCCATTTCGTCAGAATTAGCGGTTGCCATCAGTTTAATTAAATCGCCTAGTACCTGCTCCTGCCCTATGTTTACTGCTGCATTTATGGCATAAGTTTTAAGATTAAGATCTTTGCTTTTGGCCAGATTTAAAATAGCCGGCAAAGCCGCTTTGGTTTGGGTACTTTGCCCCAGCATGTATAGTATATCTGTCTTGGTACTGTCGTTAACGGTAGCCATCTTTTTTACCCAAAGCGCTGTTGTGGCCGGGGTTAAATAAGGCAGCGCATAACGTAAAGCAGCATCACGATACTGTTTATTGGCATCGCCTGCAGCGGTCAATAATACTTGCTGGCGGGCCACACTTGTTGCCACTAATAACTGCAACGCATTGGTACGCACATTCACTAAATCAGCTGACTTTGCTTTCGCGATAAGGTTATTGGCGATCTTTTGCACTAAAACCTTATTTCCATTTTTTAGTAACTGTTCGGCATAGATAAGATAAGCGCCGGTGGCATTCGTTTTTTCATATTTAAATCCTGCTTTTGCGGCAGCGGCCGCAAGTACGGGCTCTGATGATGGATCAGCAATTTGAGCCAGCGCATACATGGCTGTTTTGGCCAACGCGGCATCGCCATTGTTAGCCAACGCATTTATTGGCTTGGCGGCGTCTTTCAGCCTTACATCGCCTAAAGCTTCTATGATAAATAGTCTGGCTGTTCCGCTGGCTTTAGTCAACGCGGCTAGTAAAGCCGCGTTTGATGCCGCTGTATTTATTTTCGACAAAGCCCGGGCAGCCGGGTCGGCCAACTCGTTGTCTGTTAAATATGGCTGCAAAGCACTTACGGCATCGTTATTACCTACCAAATCAAACTGACTAATGATGAACGACTTATTTTGCTTGTCGGTCAGTTTTTGTAAAGCTTTGCTGTAAGCACTAACACTCATTTTGCGCAATTGCTCATTACCGGGTTGGGTAACATATGAGGTAAAGCCCCCTACAGCGTACTCAATTGACGCATTATTGCCTTTTCCCGGGGCGGATAAGCCACTGATAAGACTTACGTAGCCATCTTCGCCAAGGGCGGCTACCGCGCTCATGTTTTTCTTGAAAGACGCTGCATCTTTTGCAGGCATTTGTGCCAGCAGGCTGATTATTTTTGTATTGTCTTGCCCGTTAGCTACATGCTGTAACAGTATGGCCGCAGACAATATCAGGTATATTTTTTTCATTATTTCTGCTAATTATATACTAAAGGGTGCACGCATAGTAGGGTTAATGAGCCTGTTAGCGGCTTCATCATCAATAAACTCCAGTTTTACCGGTTCAAATTTTAATGAGCGGCCCAAACGGAGCGCAATCAATCCCATATTAACAAGCGTGCATGAACGGAAACCATTCTCCTCATTCAACGCAAATTTTTTGCGGGTTAAAACAGATTCTGTAAAAGTTGTGATTTGCGGCGCAGGCTCAGGGAATGCTGCCAGTTTACGCTCCATATCCGGAATGTCTGACTTAAAGCCCGGGTATAGTTTCCCTTTAGGCCCTTCAATGTAGGGCACGTTGTCTTTACCTTCTCCATCCAAAACAATTTGGCAACCATCAGCATAAGTATAAGTGATGCGGCGCCAGGTACCTACGGCGTCGGTATGTTGTTGCGGGGCATCAACCTCCACCGATACAGGGCTGGTATCGTCTTTACCTAAAAAGTATTGTACGGGGTCCATATAATGCTGGCCCATATCGCTTAGTCCGCCACCATCATAATCCCAATAACCACGAAAAGTTTGGTGAACGCGGTGCGCATTGTATGGTTTGTAAGGCGCAGGGCCGAGCCACATATCGTAATCTAATTCGGCCGGAACGACCTGCGGTTCAAGGTTCTCTTTACCTACCCAGTAAAACTTCCAGTCGAAACCGGTACCCTTACCTACCGTAACCTTAAGCGGCCAACCCAGCATACCACTGTCTACCAGCTTTTTTATTGGCTTAGACGGCACACCCATTCCATAAAACACTTCTTTAAACCTAAACCAGGTATTTAACCGAAACATACGCCCGTGCTGCTGCACAGCTTCTACCACGCGTTTACCTTCGCCAAGGGTGTGGGTCATTGGTTTTTCGCACCAGATATCTTTACCGGCTTTAGCAGCATCTACAGCTATAATACCATGCCAGTGCGGCGGGGTGGCTATGTGTACAATGTCAACTTCGGGCAGCTGTATTAGTTCGCGGTAGTCGCCAAAGGTTTTAACCCCATTACCCACCATTCCTGCGGCTTGCTCCAGGTGCTTTTTATCTACATCGCAAATGGCAACTACCGGTGTATTCTCGTAAACCAGGTGCCCGCGGCCCATGCCGCCTACACCTATCACACCTTTGGTTAATTTATCGCTTGGGGCTAAGTAACCTTTTCCCAGCACAAATCTGGGTACAATGGTAAAGGCAGCAATACCAATGGCCGACTTTTTAATAAAATCTCTACGCGGATTGTGAGGTTCCTGCTGTTTTGAGTCCATACGTTGATTAAATTGGCTTTGTTTTTAATTATGCAGCAACATTTATGGGTAGATTGGCGCTACATAAATCAACTGTAAATAAGCAAAATTGATCCACAAAAACAACTAAGTGTAATATTTACATCCTCACAAACCCTATTTAGATCGATATGATTAAAAACTTGGCACATGTTGCTAAAAATTGATAGATTCGGCCTTTTTTATATCGTATTATGTTGACAGTTGAGAAGATAGGCGGCACCTCAATGAGTGCCCTTCATGAAGTTATTGATAATATCGTTCTGTTTGAGCGCGAAGGCGACGCTTTGTATAATCGCGTGCTGGTGGTATCAGCATTCTCGGGCGTAACTAATTGGTTATTAGAAAACAAGAAAACTAAAGCTCCGGGTGTTTATCACCATATATTGTCAAACGAAGATTTCCACCAGCCCTTAGAGGAGGTGCTAACCCAACTAAAACAGCTTAATAAAACATATGAGCCGCTAGGGCTTGATCTGGCTACAGCCGATGCCTTTATTACGGACCACGTTGCTAAAGCACGTACCTATTTAGAAAGTGCTGTTGTTATGCTGGCATCGGGCTATTTGAATGAGGGTGTGCTTTTAGCCGCCCGCGAAATATTGGCGTCGATTGGTGAAACCCATTCTGCTTATGTTTTGGCCAATATTTTGGTTAGTAAAGGTGTAAATGCTAAACTGATAGATCTGAGCGGTTTAGACGACCAACGCGCTTTGACCATCAACGAGCGCATTAAAGACGCCTTTGCTCCTATCGACTTAAAGACCTGCATCTGTATCACCACGGGCTACACGAAAGGCACCGAGGGCATTATGCGCGAGTTTGATCGTGGATATTCTGAAGTAACCTTTAGCAAGATAGCCGAGATTTTAAAACCAGAGGAAGCGGTAATACATAAAGAATACCACCTGTCTACCGCCGACCCGGGTTTGGTAGGTGTCGAAAACGTAAAGCCCGTAGGGTATACAAACTATGATATCGCCGACCAATTGGCTGATGTGGGTATGGAAGCAATCCATCCTAAAGCATCAAAACCATTAGAGATAAGCGGCATTAACCTGCGTATTAAAAACACTTTTGAACCGGCGCATCCTGGTACGTTAATCACCCAGGACTATGTGTCAAAAGTTAAACGCGTTGAAGTTATAACCGGCACCGATAAGTTGTTGCTTGTAGATATTTACGACCCATTGATGGTTGGCAATGTTGGTAGCGATTTACAAATTATGCAGTTGTTTTATAATCACGGTGTTAGCTATACATTTAAAACTACCAGCGCAAATAGTATTACTATTGTTATCTGGGCAAATGATTTTAAACAACAGTTGATTGACGATTTGCAAAAATCATTTGAAAAGATAACTTTTGAGCCGGTGGCAATGGTTTGCCTTTTAGGCAGCAATATGGATCAGCCCGGCCTTTTAGCTAAAGCTACTACTGCGTTGGCTAAAAGCGATATAAATATCATTAGCGCAGGTGTGGCCCGCCGTAAAACCAACATACAGTTTGTTATAGCGCGCGAGGAATTTAAGAATGCTATCGTCGCTTTAAACCAAGCGGTAGGATAACGACAGCAATAGCCTTATAATTAAGCCTACTTAAATTTTGTTTAAAATTTAAGTAGGCTTTTGTTTTTGAACCAAACTTCAGCCTTAAGATAAATTAAAAGTAAATTCGATGTTATAAAAACCGCTATCCTTGTTAAAAGCCACTTGAACGCAATCTTTTTTGCTGGTTTATTGTTGACATGACAAAGCAAAGAAAGTGGAAACCAACAATATTTTTATAGTGGTCAACTTGGCATCCGGAAAAGACGAGCCGGTGTTAGATATAATAAAGCGTGTATTTAACGGCAGCAAACAGACACCTACCATATATGTGACCAAAGAACACGACGACCTGGCACAAATTATACGGACCGCTCTACCAAACACCGATCTGATAGCCGTTTATGGGGGCGACGGTAGTGTTACACAGTCGGCAGCAGCGCTAATTGGCACAAATAAACCTTTGGCAATCATCCCTGGCGGCACTGCCAATATCTTATCCAAAGAGCTCAATATACCACAGGATATTGAAGAAGCGTTAATCCTTATTCGCGACGGTAAATTTGAATTAAAAACTATTGATACCGGTGTAGTGAATGAGCGTCCTTTTTTACTGCGGGTAAACCTGGGTATCATGGCGGATATGATCATTAAAACAGATCCTGAACTAAAGGATAACCTTGGTCAATTAGCATACGGTATAGCAACCCTAAAAAGCATTAGTGAAGCTCAACCAATTAATTACAAGATCGTTATAGATGGCGAACAATTTAACGAGACCGGTGTATCGCTGACTGTTACTAATTCAGGCAGCGTGGGTGTTGGCTCTTTGCAATTACATTCCGGAATAAGTGTCAGCGACGGATTACTGAATATAATTTTACTGAAGGACGCTGGCGTGCTGTCACTACTTAAGGCAGCAAGTAGCACATTATTCGGAAACGATGTGGATGAAGTAAGACATTGGACCTGTAAAGAAGTTGAGATTGCGTTACCTGAAGAGCAGGTTTACCTTTGCGATGATGCTGAAGCCAGGGCGAGTAAGTTAACAATCAAAGTTGTGCCATCGTCTTTAGTGGTAGCGGTACCTTTAAACAGTTAAGCATGATTATCAAAATAAAAAGCATTGCCACCCTACTCATCATCTTTTGGCAGAAGATCTGGGATAATATTTATCGTTTTTTTAAGGGCATACCCACATTAAAGCACAGCCAAATAACAGCTAACCTTTTTCTGGGAAGTCAATACAGCCTGATTGGTCTGCAAAAGTTGAAAGCACTGGGCGTTACCGCCATTGTTAATATGCGAGAACATTCTGACTTTGCCGAGTCGCAGTTTGAAGGCGTACGCTACCTGCATCTGCCCACGGTAGACAATACACCCCCAACTTTACAAATCTTAATAAAAGGTGCAGACTTTGTACACAAGGAGATCATAAACGGCGGTAAAGCGTACATTCACTGCCGCCAAGGCCTTGGCCGGGGGCCAACAATGACTATTGCTTACCTCATCAGCACCGGGCTTACCTTTGACGATGCCTTTGCGCTGGTAAAAAGTGTCCGTACGTTCATCAACCCGCGCTCAAGCCAAATTGAAAAACTTAAAGAGCTTGAAAAGTATTACCTGGAGCATCCACGGCCATTAACATTTGAACAGCGTTGATTTAAAAAATTGCTACTTCGGCGTTTCTAACCACCTGTTTAGCATATTATTCGGCGCCTCCAGTACAATCTTGTAGAATGATGATTGACTGTGTTTCACACCAATTAAAGCGTGACCATCTGCTAAAGGGACCTCGGCTACCAATTTATAATCATCCTTGCTACTTGCTTTAAAGTTATTTGTTGTGGTGAGCCAAACTTTTACGCTACCTGTATTTTCAAGCGCCGTCCAGCTAACGTCAATATTGCCTTGAATGTAATTAACATTGGCATTGGTAATAGATACTGCCCCTATCATAGGTATTCCGTCAATCTCCTGCGCTACTTTTAGCGGGAGGGTAATATTCATAAACCTGGCTATAGTAGGCATAATATCTACAATAGCCGGCTGATAATAGGTTGCGTATTTGTTGGCTAACTTTTGGTTACTCACCACCCAGGTTGTGCGCTGGCGGGTGCTTTGGCCCCCATGGCCTTTGCCTGTCTTTTCATCGCGGCCATGATCGGTGGTTATTATAAACAGCCAGTTTTCTTTGTGCTGCTTTTTACGCAGTTCAACAGCGGCATAAAGTTTACCTATTTGCTCGTCCAGCATCTTTACCGCGACTTCCATTTGTGGGCTGTCGCCATACATGTGGCCCATATCATCGGTGTACTCCAGGTAAACCCATGACAGGTCGGGCGCGTCGGTTTTTAAGGTTACTACCGCGTCGCTTATAACCTGCTCGTCTATCAGGTGCATATAATTTTTCACCCGGTCGTGCTTATACCTGGCAGTATCCAGTTCATAACCATCAAAGTACTTATTTACTTTAAAGTTACCTGTTGCCGGCAAATCATAGCCTAATAATTTTGTGCGATTGTCTGTCCAGCTAGAGAATATGGCGGTTTTCTTCTGCGGATATTGGTCTTTCAGCAGTTTAAAAATTGTCGGGTAGTTATAGTTAGGCTCCTTAATATCGTTGTCCGGCACGTTATGCTTATTTACCCAGGTACCGGTGAGTAAACTATTGTAGCCAACGGCAGATATAGTTGGTGTTTGGTTATAGGTGCCTTTATCGCCCCCTACGTGCATACGGCTGTAACTACCCTCTTTGGCAATGCGTTTTATATTGGGTAGATCAAGTCGCTCCAATACGTCGGCAGGTATGCCGTCGGCAATTACGTATAGCGTTTTGTTTCTAGTTTG
Source organism: Mucilaginibacter antarcticus (assembly GCF_042686155.1). Classification (NCBI taxonomy): domain Bacteria; kingdom Pseudomonadati; phylum Bacteroidota; class Sphingobacteriia; order Sphingobacteriales; family Sphingobacteriaceae; genus Mucilaginibacter; species Mucilaginibacter antarcticus. Next base: position 60,873 of record NZ_JBHUON010000003.1, read on the forward strand.
AGCCTGTATATTTAATGACATCGCCACAACTAATACGGCGACTGAAAGCTTTTTGATCATATAGACAATGATGTGTTAAAGCGGGGTTTACCCACCCAACAAATCTAATTGAAAAACAATTCATCTACCCAAACATTCGCTGGTTTTTGCGGCGGAAACCACGACTGCGGCTTAACCGGTTTCACCCTAATTTCAAAATAGCTAAGCGGTCTATCTGTGTTTAACTCAGCTTCAAACACACTTCGCTTGTCCGGGTCCTCCTTTGAAGGTTTTGCCGGTTTGGTCTTGCCAATAAATGTCAGTTTACGTTTATCCGTACCACCCCGGATCTCAACCTCGCCCGGGAAAAGTATTTGCTGCGCATTAAGGCGCAGACACCCCAAGCCAATGGTTTTTAAACTTACCGGTTTGATGAAGGTTACATGGATTACCATCTCAAAAGGCACCCCTACCCATTTGCCATCATAGGGTCCAAAAGATCCCAGCTCTTTATCTATCAGCATTTTGCCACCGCCGTTGTTATCAATTACAGCAGTATCGGCAGTATAAGTCCCTTTATTGTAATTTACCATATTCACATCGCTGCCGTACCAGCCGGCTTTGTAAGCGCGTGCTTTTACAGTTACATCACTATTGATAATGATTCCGGGTTTATATATTGGAGATTTCACGCTATCAGGATCAGTACCATCCATTGTATACCTTATAATCGCACCATTAATAGGATGACTTATCAGCAATTCAAAAGGCTTGGTATACACATATTGCTTGCTTTTAATCTGGGGCATGTTTAGCCTGATGGGTTTACCATCATCCTGAAAGCCCTCTACAAAATTAATTTTGTTGTTTATTTTACGTAGTTGTTTAATATCGTCAGGTTTTAAACCAACATTCCAAACCACTACCTCGGTAAGGCTCTTTATGCCAGCTATTTGTTTGAGATATTCCGATTTTACCTTTGTACCTGCGAGCGATAGCACTTTAAGATACTTTAATTTGGTAAGTTCTTTTAAACCACTGCCGTCTATATTGGTAAAATTGAGGCTTAAGGTGCGTAGGTTTTCGAAGCTAGCAATGGTTTTCAATTCTGCATCTTTAACCGGCATCTTGTTGAGGTTTAAAGACACTACCTGCTCTTTGACAGCGCTTAGCTCATCTAAAACCTTGGGTGTAAAAACACTTTTATTGTAGATATTTACGGCCAAAGCGGGCGACTCTTTAGCGATAGTGCGAACGATACGGTAATTGTTATTCAATCCTGCAATAGTCTTTTCGTCAGCAGCCGAAAAATCGTAAGTTTCCGTCGTTGATGATGCCGGGCTCAACACCTTTGCCGCAAATATCCGCAAGGAATCAGTTGTAGGCAAATCGATAACCTTTTGCTTGAATTTGGGTTTGTTTTTTACCCAAAGATAAAGCAGTGTTAATTCATCATCTGTAAGCTGCGGCTTACCTGATGGTGGCATACGTTTATCGTCCTCTATTGGTAAGTGTATGCGCTTTAACAGCATGCTCATTTTAGCATCGCCAGGCACAAATAATTTGCCCGACTTACCCCCTTTTAAAACAGCTCCCGAGTCGGTCAACATCAGTCTACCCTTTACCTTGTCTTCGTTATGACAACTAATACATTTGGCGTTAAAAATAGGTTGTATAACATCCTGATAAACCAAGGCCTGATCAATAGGTACAGCCGCAGTGGCAGTTCTAATTGGGGCTAATATAAAATCTTCGCCATGGGTAAGGTCTGCGCCATAATGGCCTGCAAGTATTACACTAATTAAGGTGATCGATGACATTGCTTTAGCTAACGATGTATGGTACCACTGTTTGTCGCGAAACCAATATATAGCAGAACTTAGCCAAACCACAGAAGCACCGGTCCATTTATGCCATTGTAATATATTGCCGCTATAGCCAGGCTCTTTAGCTAAAAAGAAGCCCATTATGGCGGTGATAGCCGCTAATAAGCTACCACCTAATAAAAGTACAGTTGTGAAGTTTTGATAAAGCGCCTCCTCTTTAAAAGCCGGGCGAAAACGAAAATACTCAAACAAAAGAGCCATGGTCAATAGCACAATCGGGAAATGCAGCATTAAAGGATGCATGCGCCCAACCGGCTGCAGCCATTGTGGTATAACCACATAGCCACCAAATACCAATAAAAATATCAGGAAAACATTGAGTATAAACAGTAAAGTCTCTGCAAAACCCTGGTGACTTTGTTTGATCATCAGCCCGCTAAGAGATTAAACCCTGGTAAATTTATATGGATAAACATTGCCCGCTGCCCATTGCGCAACGTAGAGGTTATCGTCCTTATCAACGCAAACATCATGCGGATGCACAAAAAGCTTATCGGTTTGAGCCATGGGTTGTAACACACCGTCTTTATAAACGGGCTCGTTACCACCTATATTTGACACTACTTTATTGTTCTTGTCTAATATTGTCACAAAGCCCGAACCGGCATTGTTCATATCGCCTGATCTTAAAACGGCAGCATACAAATGATCGCCTTTTATTACCGGCCTGCAAACGCAAGCGCCCGGCAATGATATTACCTCTCGCAATTTACCGTCCAAACTAAATCGCTTAAAGCAATTGCGGGTACGGTCTGTAACCAGCAGTGTTGGCGTTTTTTGGCGACGGTCTATCACAATACCATGCGCGTTATCTAAATGCTCCGTTCCCTCCCCTTTGCCGCCAAAATACCCTAACAGCTTGCCATTTTTATCAAAGTGGGTAATGTATTGCGCGCCGTAACCATCAGCAATAAAAATATCGCCATTGGTATCTATAATAGTTTCGGTAGGTACAAACTCCTCAGCTTTTTTATAAACCCCGGTTTCAAGCGGCACGTCAATGGTCATTAATATTTTGCCGTCCATGGTGGTTTTATAAACCTGGTGTTTATTGGTATCGGTAATAAACAGGTAGTCAGTACCATTTTCCTTAGCAAGTGTTAAGCCGTGCCCGCCCGGAAAATCATGTCCCCAGAAATCAAGCAACTTTCCAGATCGGTCATAAATCAGGATATTATTCTTGGTCTCGTTAGTGAGCATAATAATGCGCCCCTTTGAGTCCTGCACCATTTCGTGGCAATCTTTTACCGGATGATCTTGCGGATTGGCTTTGCTCCAGCTTTTATCCATACGATATTTCATGCCGTTAAAACCATAAATAGGTCCGTCGTTTTTGGCTAACAGATTTTTAGCTATAAAAAAACTCGCCGTAAAAACGGTGCCCTGTTTAATAAATGATCTTCTCTCCATAATGTTGTTAGGTGTGTTAGGTTATAATATCGCGCACCACTTTACCGGCAACATCTGTTAAGCGGTAACGGCGGCCCTGACTTTTAAAGGTTAGTTTTTCATGATCGATACCCAATTGGTTAAGCACCGTGGCGTGGAAATCATTTACATGCACGCCGTTTTTAACAATGTTATAGCCAAACTCATCGGTTTCGCCATATACAACGCCCGGCTTAATACCCCCGCCGGCCATCCAGATACTAAAGCAACGCGGGTGATGATCGCGACCATAATTTTTAGGGTCCATTTTACCTTGGCTGTAATTGGTGCGGCCAAATTCGCCACCCCAGATAACCAATGTTTCGTCGAGCAAGCCCCGTTGTTTTAAATCAGTAACCAATGCTGCCGATGCCTGGTCTACATCTTTAGCCTGTCCGGCCATATCGTGCGGTAAGTTACCATGCTGATCCCAACCCTGGTGATATAACTGAACAAAGCGCACCCCGTTTTCTGACAGCTTGCGCGCCAGCAAACAGTTAGCTGCATAAGTGCCGGGGATCATACAATCCGGCCCGTACATTTTTATGGTTGAGTCCGACTCTTTCGAGAGGTCCATAATGTCCGGCACTTCTGTCTGCATGCGGTAAGCCATTTCGTATTGCTTCACTTTAGCGCTTATCTCTGGGTCGTTAAACTCTTTGTACGACATATCGTTAAGCTCGGCAAGTTTATCCAGCATCTTACGTCGCTCTTCGCGGCTTAAACCCTCAGGATCTTTCAAGTATAAAACAGGGTCTTCGCTACTGCTAAATTGGATGCCCTGGTGTATGGAATCTAAAAAGCCATTACTCCATAGTTTAGAGTAAACACCCTGTCCATCGCCTTTACCTTTTGAAAGCAAAACGGTAAAGGCAGGCAGGTTTTTATTCTCGCTGCCCAAACCATAGCTAACCCACGAGCCCATGCTGGGGCGATTGCCCTGCTGCGCGCCGGTCTGAAAAAAGGTCAATGCAGGATCATGATTAATAGCTTCGGTATGCATAGACCGTATAATACAAAGGTCGTCGGCTATCTTAGCTGTATAGGGGAACAGATCACTTATGTAAGCGCCGGCTTGACCATATTGCTTAAAATCATAATAAGAGCCAACCAAAGGAAATGAGGACTGGCCCGAGGTCATACCTGTTAGTATCTGATTACCGCGTACTGATGGTGGCAGTTCCTGCCCTAACATTTCACGCAGCTTTGGCTTATAATCAAACGACTCCAGTTGCGATGGTGCACCGTTTTGGAACAAGTAAATTACCCTTTTGGCTTTAGGTGCAAAATTGGGCATACCGGGTATAAACTCGTCGCTACTATTAGTCCCGCTAAACAAATCAGGTATTAATAACGAACCCAATGCCACGCTGCCTAAACCAAGGCTAAGCTTTGATAAAAACTTACGGCGGTTTAAATTAAGGTGATGCTCTAAAATATTCTGTTCCATGTCCCTTAAGTTTTTACAATGGTTTCTTCTAAATTATAAAGGGCGGCTACCACTTTCATCATTGCAGCCAGTTTAATCTTGTCCAGGTTGTCCGGCATCGGAAACTCACCAACACTCAATAGCTTATCGGCCGTTTTGCTATTGGTTGACTTAAGTTCGTCCTGATAATAACTTGTCAACACACTCAATTCTTTTTCATTTGGTTTACGGCAAACTACCATCCTGAAAGCTTTTGTTATTTTGCTGTTCAATGGCGTTTTATCTGCCATAAGGTTAGCAGCAAGTACTCTTGATGCCTCCAGCACTGTCGGATCATTCATCATTACCAAAGCCTGCAATGGCGTGTTGGTACGCAGGCGACGCACTTCGCACTGGTCGCGGTTACTGGCGTCAAATATGCCCATTGATGCCGGCGGAACGGTACGCTTGATCAGCGTATACATACCCCGACGGTACAGCCCCGGCCCGTGAACTTGCTTATAAGTAGCTAGTTGCCCCCTGCCCGAACTGGCCATTTCCCAAAGGCCCGGCGGTTGGTATGGGTTGACACTCGGCCCGCCAATATTTTTATTTAATAAACCGCTGGTGGCTAGCACCATGTCCCGCACCAATTCGGCTGTTAAGCGTGCACGCGAACTGTAGGATAACAGCTCATTCTCCGGATCCATCTTTAATTTTTCGGGCGATATCACAGCCGATTGCCGATAAGTAGCCGACATCACCATTTGTTTTATCAAACGTTTTATGTCCCAGCCATGGTCGCGAAAGTCAACCGACAGCCAATCTAACAAAGCTGCGTTTTTAGGTAAATCGCCCTGCATACCAAAGTCGCCTGCTGTTTTTACTATGCCACGGCCGAATAACTCCTGCCATTGCTGATTTACAAATACACGGGCGGTTAAGGGGTTTTGTTTATCTAACAGCCATTTCGCCAAACCTAACCTGTTTTTAGGATAACTGGCCGGGTAAGGCAGTATTGCTTTGGGCGTACCAGCTTCAACTTCATCGCCATGAGCGTCATAAACCCCTCGTTTTAGCAAAAAGGTTTTTCTTGAGGTATCGCCCATAATGGATACGATGAGTTTATTTGAATCTTGCTTATTAACAAAATTCAGTATGCCTTTAATGTCGGCATTGGTAACCTCCATCATAGGCTTTTTAGCATAAGTTTCGGGGCCGCCCACTACAGATACTATACCTTTTTCGTTTACCTGGTTAAAAAAGGCAAACATCTGGTAGTACTCCTTTTGCGAAAGGGGATCGTATTTATGGTCATGGCAGGTTGCGCACTCCAATGTCATGCCTATAAGCCCCTTGCCGAAAGTATTTGTACGGTCGGCTACGTAGCTAATGCGATATTCTTCATCTATTACACCACCTTCTTCCGTCATTTTATGGTTACGGTTAAAGCCGGTGGCAAGCAATTGTTCTTTATTATAATTGGGCATTAAATCGCCCGCCAATTGCCAGGTAATAAATTTATCGTAGGTATAATTATTATTAAATGCGTGGATAACCCAGTCTCGCCATGGCCATGCGCTGCGGTAGTTATCATCCTGGTATCCGTGCGAATCTGCATACCGGGCGACATCCAGCCAATGCAAAGCCATCTTTTCACCATACGCAGGTTGCTTCATCAGCTGATCAACCACTTTTTCGTAGGCATTAGGGCTGTTATCAGCCAAAAACTTATCCATTAACGCAAGAGTTGGCGGCAAACCCGTTAAATCAAGTGAAACGCGTTTTAGTAAACGCTCCTTATCAGCTTCTTCGTTGGGTGCAATGCCTTTTTTCTCCAGGTTACCCAATACAAAATAGTCTATCTCATTTTTTGGCCAGGCGGTTTCTTTTACCTTAGGTAAAGGCGCTTTTTTAGGCGCAATAAAGGCCCAGTGCTTTTCGTATTTAGCGCCTTGCTTTATCCATTTTTTAATTAAATCAGTTTCAAAACCAGTCAGCCTTTTCAGGTTCGATGATGGCGGGGGCATCATCATGGTCGAATCGTCGGAAGTTACGCGTAAATAAACCTCAGATAATGATGGGTTGCCGGCTATCAAGGCGTGCGATTTTGGATTGTCGCGCAAAGCTTTAAAAGCTTCTTCGGGCAAATCAAGACGCAAGCCCGCCTCGCGTTTGTTAGCATCAGGGCCGTGACATTTAAAGCATTTATCAGAAAATATGGGCCTGATGTTAAAGTTGTAACTCACCGTATCAGGCATCACCTCGTCGGCTTGCTGAGTACCCGGAGTTTGCTTACAGGCAGTCATTCCGCTTAAAAAAAAGCCGACACAAAAAATGAATAAAAGATTTGGCCCTTTCTTCATGGTTAATTAGCTGCAGGAATAAAATTATTCGGTTTATTTGGGGTGGTCTAATATAAGCGCAATTATTAACAATCAAATATTTTTCAGTGATCAAAAATTATATCTCGTCAACCAGTTAACCGCACCTGTATAGACATCTTTAAGTTTAACTTTTAATTAAACGATAGTAAATTTACAAATATTGTACATATGTTCCTACAAATAATATTATTTGTAGGTCGACAAGCATTTTAAACAATTAGACGTCTCGTCCTGTTACTTCCCAACATGGCTAAACCACAATCTACCGACTGGCCTTTTCGCCTGCATGAGATCATTTACGAATCGAACACCCGGGCTGGCAAAGCATTTGATGTGGGTTTACTAATCGCCATTTTTACGAGCATTATTGTGGTGATGCTGGATAGCGTGCAAAGCCTTAATAGCAAGTATGGGGTTTGGTTTACCAGGTTAGAATGGTTTTACACTGCACTGTTTACTATTGAATATATTTTAAGGCTGATTAGCATCCGCAAACCCTGGCGCTATGTAGTCAGCCTGTTAGGCCTTATTGATTTAATAGCACTTATACCTACCTATCTCGAATTTTTCGTCGCCGGTGCAGGATCGCTTTTAGTTTTCCGCGCGCTGCGGCTACTAAGGGTGTTCAGAATTTTTAAGTTAGGCGAATTTTTGACCGAGATAGATTATCTGACCACAGCTCTTAAAAACAGCTTACATAAGATTAGCATTTTTATGTCAACGGTATTAATGCTGGTGGTCATACTTGGTTCGATCATGTACCTGGTAGAGCAACGCGAAAATGGGTTCTCTAACATCCCCTAAAGTGTTTATTGGGCGATTGTGACCATTACTACGGTAGGTTATGGTGATATATCGCCGGTAACGCCAATGGGTAAATTTGTAGCATCGGTAGTAATGTTGATTGGTTATTCGATTATTGCCGTACCGACGGGTATTATAACCCATGATATTGCCCTTGCAGCGCGACTGAAAAAAGAACTGCCGGAATCATGTCCAAGTTGCGGAAAAGAAGGCCACGAAAGCGACGCGCTGTTTTGCAAACATTGTGGCTCATCACTTTTTGCAAGCCGTTGATGTAGTATTTTGCGTACAATTTTGAACATTAAAAAATATCTTTTAAAGCTACGAATCCAATGGCATGATATTAGAAACTGCATAAAAAATCCTGAAACACTTGGCCACTAAACGTAATATCGTACCAAAATTAACGCTGATCTTTGGCTTGAGCTTTTTGTTGTTGGCCGAAGCTTTCTTTGGTTATCGGCTACAACAACTTTCTGAAAGGCAGGAAATTATCAAAGCCGATCACTCTGAAGTAAACAACATCTATTATGGATTACTATCTGTAGAACAATGGCGGGATGAAGTTGCAGGCATCGTGAACCACCAGGTTAAGCACATGAAGCTTACCCCTAAACAAAAGCAAGAACTGCAGATTGAGGTAGAACAGGTTTTGTATGCGCTGGTTAATAAGGCAGAAGCTTTGGTTGACAAAAAACCGACAAGTTTGATCGGCAAAATCCGTAAGCTGGCAGTAAAAACTTTTGTTAAAACAGACAAGGTTAAAGCACAGGTACCCAAGTTTGCACGCTCCATCATAGCTAAAATTGACAATCCGGACCAAAAGGAAAAGTTGAGCGACCTGGCGATGGACAAGTTTGAAGACCTGCAAAACAGCAAAAGCATAGATAGTACACTCAAATTAAACCGCGCGATTTTCAACAAAATGTACCACAAGTACCAGGTAGGATCAACAAGTGCGCTCAATATAAAATTGGACACATTACTACAGGACATCCGCGCCGATATGTATAATTATTGCTTCGGTATGTTGGCCTGCATATTGGTTGTGCTATCGCTCTGGTGGTTATTACGTACCCGAACAGAGTTAAGAGCTACGCTGTTCATCATGTCACTCCTATTTGCCTTCATTTTGTTAGCTGTTGGATTGAGTGCGTCAATGATTGAAGTTGATTGCCGCATTAAAACATTAGATTTTGTGCTGCTGGGCGAGCACGTTATATTTAAAGACCAGGTATTGTTTTATGAGAGTAAGAGCATTTTAGGCGTTGTAAAAGTGTTGATAGAGCAACCTGCTGCAGATTCAATCGCCGTTGGTATATTAATCTTATGTTTTAGTATCCTATTCCCCGTGGCTAAGCTAAGTTCAACAGGGATTCATTTGTTGGCTAATCGCGCGCTGGCCGAGAACCGGATCATCAAATACTTCGCCTTTCAATCAGGCAAATGGAGTATGGCCGACGTGATCGTGATAGCCATATTGATGACTTATATTGGCCTAAATGGTTTGCTTGACAAACAATTGGCCGCTTTAAGCATCCGCAGCGAAGAACTGACTATAATAGCAACCAATAATACCGCCTTACAACCGGGATATATCATTTTTATAAGCTTCGTATTATATGGTTTAATTCTTTCAACTATCCTAAAATACATTACCCCTCATGACGCGCATTAAATTCTCACACATTATACTGCTTACTGCGCTGAGCTTATTACTTATTGGCGCTGTGTATTGCAGTTATCGCTTACAATCATTGTCTGCAGAGCGCGTACAGGTTAAAGAGGATTACAGCCTTTCAAACAGTGTTACTTTTGGCCTCTTTTCGGTGGACCAATGGCGCGACCGTATAGCCGAGGTGCTTGATAAAAAAATAGAAGGTTACCACATTACCACACAGCAACGCAAAGACATGCAAAAGGCTATCGAAAAAGAGTTGCATTCGCTGGTGAACCAAACTGTTGCAGAGATTAATCAACCTCAAAAAAGTATCGGCGGCAAGCTAAAAAAACTGGCCTTTAACGCCATGGTTGATGCCGAAGAAATACACGCGCAGGTAAGGCCATTTGCTAAAACAATAGTTGCCAAAGTTAGCAGCCCCGCAAGCGAACGGCGTTTAAAGCGTATAGCCACCAGTAAGATAGACCAACTGGAAGCACAGATTTATGACAGTACCCGCGTGGCCAATTACGAGGTCACCAAATATGTATATAAAAAATACAGGGTGTCTGATCCTGAAACTTTTAATAAACGCATTACTGAACGTCTGGATACTATCAAAGCTGCGTTAATCCAATACACTTCAGCGCTATTAGCCTGCGTATTGGTTGCGCTTATTCTCTGGTGGCTTATGCGCAAACAGGTAAATTTACAAACGCCCTTATTTGTTTTCTCATTAGCATTTGCTTTGCTTTTACTGGTTACTGGCAGTTTGCTACCCGTAATTGAGGTTGATGCACGTATCAAATCGTTAGAGATTGTGGTGATGGGCAGTAAGGTTCAATTTTTAAACCAGGTACTATTTTATCAGAGCAAAAGCGTTTTGGGTATTGTTACTACGCTGATTGGCCAGCCAAAGCCTGATGCTGTGGTAGTTGGTGTCCTAATTATGTTGTTTGTACTAATTCTGCCCCTGCTGCGACTGATAGCTAAAGGAATTTACGTGTTAAGCACTAAAAAAATTGCCAGGCATCCCGTGGTGCGTTACCTAACTTTTGAACTTGAAAAATGGGACATGGCCGACGTTATGGTAGTTGGTATGGTGATGACCTTCATTGGCCTTAACGGAATCATAAAAAGCCAATTATCTATGCTTAATATTAATAGCGGCGGGCTTAAGCTAATTACAGCTAATGGCACTTCAATGCAACCAGGGTATTTCCTTTTTGTGGCTTATGTTGTATTTTCCATACTACTTTCTTACATACTCAAAAAAACATCGCCCAGTGATGATTTAAAGTAAGCTCAATCTTTAAATAACATAAAAGAAAATGAAAATTTCATGACGTGTACTTATCTGATTAACCGATATTTGTAACGTGATTAAGAAACTGCTTATTACTGTTTTAGCTGTGCTGCACCTAAGTATATCTTCGGGCGCTACATTGCATTTTCAGTATTGCATGGGCAAGTTGCTCAAAGTCTCTATTGGTCGCAATCACGCTGAAAAATGCCATAACTGCGGCATGGAGCTTAAAGCACAAACCACCAAAGATTGCTGTACCGATAAACACCAGGAACTAAAATCTGAAAAAAGTGGTCTAATTCCGCACTTTCATCTTGATCAACTTTCAGCATCAACTATTCCTGTTATTCGTCCAACATGGCTTTTATCTATCGATGACAAGCAGTTGCTTGCACCACTTTGGACTATTCAAAAACCACCGACAGATACAGGCGTACCGGTATTTCTGCGTAACTGCATTTTGTTAATCTGACCCTTCTTTTACTTAGTATTTCACTAGGCTAAGCCATCCTTTTTAATTAAACGTTTCCCATCATAGCGGAACAAATCATTTATATTATACTCAACAAAATGAAAAAGCTCGTTTTAATCCTGGCTTTATCCCTGTCATATTTTAATGTGGTTGCACAGCACCATAAAATGGCATCGGCTCCCATACCGAGAAGCAAACATCTGCCCCTGCTTACCAAGCATGGCAACCATACTATCTACCATATTTATCTTAATGATACAACGGTAAACTATACCGGCAAGCAACGCCCGGCAATGGCTATTAATGGTACAATCCCTGCGCCAACACTGGAATTCACCGAAGGCGACACTGCCGTGATATATGTACATAACGAAATGATGATGGAGGCATCTATCCATTGGCATGGGCTAATATTGCCCAATCGTTACGACGGTGTCTCATACTTGACCACTACACCCATCGAGGCCGGGCAGACACACCTGTTCAAGTTCGCACTGGTACAGCATGGTACGTATTGGTATCATTCGCACACCATGACACAGCAGCAAAGCGGTTTGTATGGGGCTTTTATCATCCATGAAAAAAAACCATCGCCAACAATTAAGGAGCACACCTTGCTGTTAAGCGACTGGACTGACGAAAACCCCGACCAGGTAGAACGCAGGTTGCATAATGCCACCGATTGGTATGCAATACGCAAGGGAAGCACTCAAAACTATCTGGAAGCGGCAAAAACCGGGCATCTAAAAACAAAGCTTGCCAACGAGTGGAAACGCATGACTGCCATGGATGTGAGCGATGTGTATTACGACCGCTTTTTCAGCAATGGTAAAGTGGAGGCCGAAGCCACAAATTTTAAGGCTGGCGACCAGGTGAGGCTGCGGGTAATCAATGGAAGTTCATCTACCTATTTCTGGCTAAAATGGGCCGGCGGAAAAATAAAGGTGATAGCCAACGATGGCGAAGATGTACAACCCGTAGAAGTTGACCGGATGATCGTTGGCGTAGCCGAGACCTATGATGTGCTGATCACCATCCCTAAGGACGGCAGCTATGAGTTTTTAGCCACGCCGGAGGACCGGACCAGGTACACCTCGCTTTGGCTGGGTAACGGCACCAAACGTCCTGCAAAGAAACTACCCCGGCTACAATATTTTAAGGGCATGAACATGATGAACGAAATGATGGACATGCAGGGCAATATGAAAGAAATGGACGGCATGATAATGACAAACCAGGTTATGGATATGAACACCGTAATGTACAGCGAGTTAATGGAAGAGCGCGGCATGGTTACGCTAAACTACAACATGCTGAAAGCTGTAAGGCCCACTACCCTGCCTGCCGGGCCTACTAAAATGCTTGACTTTGAGCTGACCGGTAACATGAACCGCTATGTGTGGACCATCAACAACAAAACTGTATCCGAAACGGATAAGATCCTGATCAAAAAGGGCGAGAACGTTCGTATCGTTTTATACAATAACACTATGATGCGCCACCCTATGCACCTGCACGGCCACTACTTTAGGGTTTTGAACGGACAAGGGGAATATTCGCCGCTAAAAAACACATTGGATATTATGCCGATGGAGCGCGACACCATTGAGTTTAGGGCGACGGAAAGCGGCGACTGGTTTTTTCACTGCCATATACTTTACCACATGATGAGTGGTATGGGCCGTATATTCAGCTACGAGAACTCGCCAGTAAATCCAGAGGTGCCCGATCCGGTAGCAGCCTTTAAAATGATTGCGGCTGACGATAGGCGCTTCTACTCGTCTGCCAAAGTTGGATTAGAGTCTAACGGCAGCGAAGGAAACATCGGTTTTGCAAATACGCGCTGGCGTTTTAACACCATGTGGCATTTAGGATTAAAAGACACCAAGGGGTTTGAGAGTGAAACGATGGTTGGCCGCTTTTTTGGGCGTATGCAGTGGCTGTATGGTTATGCCGGTTTTGACTATCATTACAAACGTACGGACGAGATAGAAACCAACATGTTTGGCCAAATAAGTAACAAGAACAACCGACATACCTTGGTTGCCGGTGTTGCCTATACCCTGCCCATGTTGTTTGTTGCCGATTTGCGGGTTGACGGTAATGGCAAATTCCGCTTCCAGTTGGGGCGCGAGGATATACCGCTCACCAGCCGGCTACGATTTAACCTGGTTGGCAATACAGATAAAGAGTACACCACCGGGTTTAGATATATTGTAAACAAGACATTTTCTTTATCTACCCATTATGATAGCGATATGGGTTTGGGTGGCGGATTAACATTGATTTATTAACTTATTAGAGAGCCTTTGCATTTTGTGCAAGGGCTTTTTGCTGGGCGATAACCACTAATTCAATTTTAACTATCACTTTAAATAAACATATTCAACATTTTGAATATAAATTACCTATGATCCATCAATGTCAGAAATTACGAAATTCATAATTATGCCGGGACCGATTTTACCTATACTTGCAGCGCATTTTGATGACATATTTTAAACACCTTGCCGAGTTGCTGGCCGCAGAACGCGCAGCCGACGAAGCAGCTTTTAACGGCCTTACCGCAGGCACCGGCGCAGCGCAGCGACGAGCTTTAGGACTTACCTGGTATCCTGTAGCAATACGCAATACAGAACCTGTACGCGGTGATTATATCAACGTAGAAGTGGAACGCACCACACATAAAGAGTTAAGCCATCAGATTAGGTTCGGCAGCTCGGTAGCACTTTTTTCTAATCACGATAATAATGATCGTATTAACGGTACGGTTACTTACTTGGGTGGCGACCGCATGAAGGTGACGCTGCTTACTGAAGAGTTACCAGACTGGGCAAGCGATGGCAAACTTGGTATAGACCTGCTGTTTGACGCTTATAGCTATGACGAGATGCGCAATGCCTTAAAAGCGGCAGAGAAGGTTGACAATCACCTGGTACAGGTGCTTACCGGAAGCAGCGCTCCAAGATTTACCACGGCTACTTATAGCAATTCCGATTTGAATCTATCGCAGCAAAATGCTGTTAAAAATATATTAGCCGCGCAGGATCTGGCTATAGTGCATGGCCCGCCGGGGACCGGCAAAACCACTACCCTGATAGCTGCTATCCGTGCGCTGACAGACCAAGGCGAACCGCAGATATTGGTTGTAGCACCTAGTAACACCGCTGTAGACCTGCTGAGCGAAAAGATATCAGAACTAGGAATTAATGTATTACGGATAGGAAATCCTGTGCGTGTTACCGAACGCCTGCAAAAGCTAACGCTTGATGCACGTATGGCAGGACACGAACAATTAAAGGAAGCTAAAAAACTTAAGAAACTGGCGGCCGAGTTTAAAAACATGGCGCACAAGTACAAACGCAGTTTTGGAAAAGCCGAACGTGAGCAACGCAAGGCCCTGTTTGATGAAGCACACCGCATTATGCGCGACGTGGCCAAAATAGAAGAGTTTGTTAGCGACGATGTGATTAGCAAGGCGCAGGTTATTACCGCTACACTTGTTGGCGCCGATCATTATACTATCAAAAAACTAAAGTTTAACACAGTTATTATTGACGAGGCCGGCCAAGGGCTCGAACCTGCCACATGGATTCCGATTTTAAAGGCGCAACGCGTTGTTCTAGCCGGGGACCACCTTCAGCTCCCTCCTACTATTAAATCTCACCAGAGCGCTTTAACGACCACTTTACTGGAAAAAGCTGTTGCGTTACACCCCCAGTCAGTGACCTTGCTAGAAGAGCAGTACCGTATGAATACCGCTATCATGGGCTTTTCATCGTTAAAGTTTTACAATAACAGGCTCATCGCACACGCCTTGGTGGCCAACCGTTTATGGAAACCAGAGGATAAACCTTTTACCTTTATTGATACCGCAGGTGCAGGTTACGAAGAACAAGCTGAAGGCACCAGTACGGTGAATGCCGAAGAAGCGGCCTTTATTGTTAAACATATTGGGGCTATGGATTACGTTGGAGTAAGCGTGGCCGTTATAGCACCCTATAAAAAACAGGTCGACCTAATAAAGGAACTATTAGCCGAAACGCCGATTGAGGTGAACACGGTAGATGGCTTTCAGGGCCAGGAGCGCGATGTGATCTATATATCGCTAACCCGTAGTAATAGCGATGGTGTTATAGGCTTTTTATCAGATTATCGCCGGATGAATGTGGCTATGACCCGTGCAAAGCTAAAGCTGGTAATTGTAGGCGATAGCGCCACCTTGGCAAAAACCCCATTTTACAGTGAGCTTATTGCCTATGTGGAAAACTTAGGTGGCTATGAAAGTGTTTGGGAATACTAACGTTTTTAGTTTAATGATTACTTTTACCGCCAATGGAAACGACTAACCCGGTAATGGAATTGGCAAGTGACTACCTGGCTACCACCAATACCGTTGTTTTTTTGACAGGTAAAGCAGGCACAGGTAAAACCACCTTTTTACAAAACCTCCGGCAAACATCAAAAAAGAAGCTAGCTGTAGTAGCCCCTACCGGTGTAGCAGCTATCAATGCCGGCGGTATGACCATTCACTCGTTGTTTCAGCTGCCTTTCGGCCCGCTTATCCCCAACAATAATGACAAGCCAGAAGCAAGTTATAGTGACGAAAAGAAAGCTTTGTTAGGTAGTTTAGAGTTGTTAATCATTGACGAGATCAGTATGGTAAGGCCTGATGTGCTTGACCAGATAGATCTTATCCTTCGCAATATAAAAGACAACGCGCATCCATTTGGTGGGGTGCAATTACTTTTGATAGGCGATTTGTCGCAATTAAGCCCTATCATCCGCGATGAAGAGTGGACGATGCTTCGGTCTTACTACGCTACACCGTATTTTTTCAGCAGCGTTGTGCTGCAAAAAGCTGCTTTTGTGCGCATTGAACTTGATAAAGTGTTTCGCCAAAAAGAGCAGGCTTTTGTAGATATTTTAAACGAAGTGCGTAACCAAACCATCAGCGAGTATAGTTTGGCTTTATTAAATGAACGTTATGTGCCCGGTTTTAAACCAACAGCAGACGATCCGTACATTACCCTCACAACGCACAATGCCATCACCCAAAAAATAAATAAAGAGTTTATTGAGGCTTTAGATGGAGAAAGTATTGAATTTAAAGCGACCATTAAAGGCGAGTTCCCTAAAGACGCCTACCCTACCGACACTGAGTTAATACTTAAAGTCGGGGCGCAGGTAATGTTTGTAAAAAATGACAGCTCCGCCGAAAAGCGGTACTACAACGGCAAAATAGGTACCGTAACCAAACTCAGCCCCGATACGGTTACTGTACAAAGCGGCAGTTTAGAAATCGATGTACAAGCCTTAGAGTGGAGCAATGTAAAATATCAGCTGACCGGCGAGGATATCAACGAAACTAACGCCGGCAGCTTTGCGCAAATACCCTTAAAATTGGCTTGGTCTATAACCATACATAAAAGTCAGGGCTTAACTTTTGATAAAGCAATAATTGATGTTAGCGAAGCTTTTGCGCATGGGCAGGCATATGTGGCGTTAAGCCGTTGTAGAAGCCTTACGGGAATGATATTGCGCAACCCTATTAAGGCAAGTAATATCATCGGCGACCCGGCGGTAACGCGTTTTAATGCGCAGGCTAAACTCTTACAACCAGATAGTGATCAGCTTTTGCAAGACCGGGAACGCTATAGGCTGTTTTTATTGACAGAACTTTTCAACTTTAACGGCTTAGAAAAACGAACCAAAGGATTTGCTTATTTACTACCAGACTTGCAAGCAACTGTTATAGACATTGCAGAACGCTCAGCCAGGCAAATAGTAAACTATGATTCTGACAGGATAAAAAAGGCGGCTCTTTACTTTCATGGCAAACTTACGGCTATGATTGGGCACCTGCATTTGCAATTACCATCGCACATTGGCAACTCAAAAGATACCGCCGCCAAGGCCGATGAACTGATAAATTGGTTGCTGGGCCGACTGCAGTTACTGAAGCATTTTACGCAAGGGAAATTTTCTACAGCGGATTACGAAAGATTACAAAGCCAGAAAAGCAATAGCAGTGGCTTTTTAAAAGAGTTGAACGCCCTACCTAACGAAGCGTTGTATGAACAGATTTTAAAATGGCGGGATATACGCGCCGGTGAGGATAGGATAATGCCTAATATGGTTTTATCTGAAAAAACAGCTGCCGCCATTGCCGAAAAGCTCCCCGCAACGCTTAAGGCATTAGGTATAATTAAAGGTGTAGGCCCACAAAAGGCAGCTCAATACGGGGTCGATATTATTGAATTGATCAGAGCCTACCAGCAAGACGCCAACGGGGCAGATCAGGTTAGTATGTTTTAAATATGGTTTAAGCTTTGACGATAGTAATTGATTTAAATCAACCATTTACTAATTCAATCATGCTTTTTGCATTGGGTATAGCCGCCACGGCCACATCATTATTAAAGTAAAACCATGCCTCATCAACCGTTTTATCAGCCTTTAATGTTTGTACGATGGCGGCCAGTTGTTCATTACTATATGCTGAACTGTATAATTGAGGGACACCGTGAAAACGATAATATAATACCTTGTTATTTATTATTAAATCGTTAGGTAATTCAGGGTGACTCATGCCACAAAAGGTGATGCGATGTTGGGCCAACCGCTGATAAACATCGGCTCGCCACCAACTATCATGTCTAAACTCCAATACATTTTCAAATGCCGGGTCCAGTTGATCAATTATCCGCTGCAATCTTTCTTCGGCATAACGAAATCGCGGTGAAAACTGAAAAAGAACCGGCCCAAGTTTATCTCCTAAACCTTCCCTTATCATTTCATAAAAACTAGTGATCATATCCACCGTATTATGAAATTGTTTAAAGTGCGTTATGGCTTTGGGCGCCTTAACTGAGAACCTAAAATCAGCAGGCGAATCGGCATACCATTTTTTCAAAAACGCAACTTGGGGGAACCGGTAAAAGGTAACGTTAAGCTCTAAGGTTGAAAAGTTCTGGGCATAAAACTCAAACCACTTTCTCTGCGGTATATCGGCCGGATAAAACGGCCCCTTCCAATGTTTATAATGGAAACCTGAACAACCAACATGCCACTTCATATATACCTCCTTATTCAACCTAACAGCTTATCTTATTAAGGAGTTTCTAAAAATTCATTTTCTTAAAATCGAAGGTTACACGTTTAGTTAACGTACTTTTTCGATAACAACCGATTTATACGCCCTAGATGTGAAAAATACCTAATTTAAATAAACCTAAAACCGTTTGTGCAATGACCATTGTATACTACGTACAAATTGGCACCAATGGATCAAAACAATAAAACGGAGTGTTGATTTTGCTATTAGCAGGGCTTACTTTAATAGCACTTATAGGAGCCCGCTGCTGGTATTTTAGTAAACATTAAACCTTAACTAGATAACTATATATAATGAACAACGGAATATCACTTTGGGCGACAGCCGCCATTCAGCATCTATCAAATTCTCAAGACGACCCTTTATTTAAAAGAAGCGCTGCCGGCTTTGATTTCGAAATTAAGCTACTGGGCGATTCGTTATGGGTGATGACGTCCTTTGGCAAAAATAATCAGATGGCTTTCAGGGCGGGATACTCCCCGGATGGCTTTACTGATTTTAAAGTTACCAGCGACAGCGACCAGGCTTTTACTATCGAACTTAAATCTGCAATAGGGTCACATCATGTCGACGTTAATTGGACAGAGCAGGAGCAGCCCATATTGCACTACACTACCTCACTAAAACCCTCGAGAAACCTGTCGGTACCCTATTGGCCGAGGGATACCATCGCCTACGGGAAAAAAGAAACAGCCGGCGAAATACATATCTCGCAAACCGGTACCCGATCGGGCCTATTATACGGATCGTTTGAAAAATACGGCGAGGGCTCTTTTTTGTATTTTCAAAACTTATCAGCACTAAGCGATTATAATACCGATACAGAAACATCGGCAGCCGATGTAGTCGGTGGCACATGGCCTGAAATGGGTCTTAGCCTGCCTCCTACTTCTGACAAACCCATAAAACAGGGCAAAACTTATGTGGTGTCTGACACCTTTGTTGCGTTTAGCAATAAAACGCCGGCCGACCAGTTTGAAATTGCAAAAGGGTTTTTAGAAGCGCTCGGCAACATCTATTTACTATTGCCCCGCTCCGAATCGCCCTACCAAAACTATTTAGAAGTACTACCTAAAGCCCTGCATGATCTGCAAACTAACAAAGGCTGTTGGTCACATCGCAGCGGTCATCCATATTTAAATGCTTATTTATGTGATTACGAGACACCGCCAGAGGTTATGGTGCAGCTTGCGGTTTTATTGCCTCTTGAAGATTATATGCGGTGGAGCGGCGAGACTTGCACAATAGCTCAAGAGATAAAAGATGGTTTAGAAGCGTTTTACGATGAGAAATTGGGTACAATAATGCGCTGGCTCCCGTCTGAGGAGGATCGCTTAGATGAATCTGAAGAACAAAAAGTGCCACTGGTAATGGACTCCTGGTACCTGCACCACCCATTACTTAACCTTGCCCGCCTGGCATCATTTGGCGACAAACTGGCTAAGAAATTATTACTCAATTCTGTAGACTATGCCATTAAGGTGGCACATCACTTTAACTATGTGTGGCCCGTATTTTATAAAATGGACACGCTTGAGGTAGTTAAAGCTGAGACCCAACCAGGCAAGGGTGGGGAAAAGGACGTAGCCGGTTTTTATGCACATGTAATGCTCCAGGTATGGGAGCTGACCAAGGAGAAGAAATATTTTAACGAGGCGGAAAAAGCCGCGCAATCTATGGTACAGCATGGCTTTAGTGTATTGTACCAGGCTAACAACACCATGTTTGCGGCAAAGGCAATAATTTTGCTGTATACCGAGACAAAAAAGGAGCTTTACCGTGATCTGGGTTATTTGTTTATGGCGAATATATTTACCAATGTTGCACTATTTGAATGCGATTATGGCTACGGCAAGTACTTCCCGTCATTCTTTGAACTTTTCCCATTAAGCGATGCGCCCTACACCGCCGTGTATGAAGAGCAAGAAGCCTATGCCGGTGTTCATGAGTTTTTAACTTATGCCGAAGGCGTGGAGCTTTTACCATCAGTAAGGCTGCTACTGGCCGAATTTGTGCGTTATGCGGTACAACGCATGATTTACTATTATCCACCAATGTTACCGCGCGA
This sequence comes from Mucilaginibacter antarcticus, assembly GCF_042686155.1. Taxonomy (NCBI): domain Bacteria; kingdom Pseudomonadati; phylum Bacteroidota; class Sphingobacteriia; order Sphingobacteriales; family Sphingobacteriaceae; genus Mucilaginibacter; species Mucilaginibacter antarcticus. The sequence goes on from NZ_JBHUON010000003.1 coordinate 81,388, forward strand.
AATGATGGTTGACAAGGTTAAAACCGGAGAATTAGACCCCAATATTTGGGTCGCGCTGGAAGATATACACGATGGGTGGGAACAGTCTGGCAGCGTAGGTCAGGAGGTTTATGGCGCTGGATTAGCCTTTGGTATCGTGCCTAGACAATATATTAAAATTCCGAATCAGGAATTTATGGTGTTTGTTGATTATCCGATTTTAAATCAAAAAATCAAAGGTAAGACATTAAATTTCAACATATCCGGCGACAGCAGGCTTACCTGCAAGCTGCGCATACTCAAGCAAAGCAGTAAACGCCTGCCTAAGATAAAGGTTAAAGTAAATAAAGCCGATGATCAGGAATTGATAAATACGGCCAAGCAGGATAAAGAAGGTTTTGAATATGTCCTGCATGGAGACCAGCAAGTATCTATAACCTGGAGTTAACCGAAAGATATTAATTAGCTGATTTGCTCATGATAAAGCGGCTGTCTCTTGCATTAACAATTCGGCAGCCGCTTTTATTGTTAACTTGATAACTTGCTCGCACGGGCCTTCAAAATTGAAACGCCTGCTCACAAGCCGCCCTTTAATAACCGCCGACACAAACATCGTACCGACCGGCTTCTCAGCGGTTTCGCTACCGCCGGGCGTGGTTAATCCGGTTACAGCCACATAAATGTCGGCCGCAATAAGGCGGCCAAGCCGCTGTGCAAGTTCGTCTGTAACTTCCTGCGATTCGGGTGTAAACCGCTCTATCACATCATGGGGTACACCCAGCAAACTTTCTTTCAACGCTGCATCATAACAAACAATACCACCCTTTAAAATTTTACCAGATTGCTCTGTCAAAGCAAACTCTGAGCAAAGCCAGCCTGCTGTAGCACTTTCAACAAAAGCTACAGATAATTGATGTTTAGCCAGCATTTTGGCGCAGTCAGCTATTTTCGTTTCCATTTATATAAAATTAAAAAACAGGTAGAATTGTTTAAAATAGCAAACATCTCAAACGGAGTTTCTTACAAACATGTCAAATCCCGTATTAATTTACAATAGGAACCGTATTTACCGAAAGACAATCCATTTTACCACTCACTATACGTATTAATACTAAATGTTATTCATTATTTAACATCTGCCCAATTTAGTTGTTATCAAGAGACATATATAATATTAACTTATGTCGAAATACAGCTTTAGTTATCGTAACGGTTTAACATTATTCTTCCTCGCCCTTTTTGTAGTAACGTTGGTGGCGCAGGTTATATTCGGTTGGAAAGACAATAACAATGAAATTATAAACCGTGGGGGGAGCCCAATTTTATTAAGTGCCTATCTGCACTCCGGCCATTTCATCTCGGCAACATTTGAAAACTTTCAAAGCGAATTTTTACAAATGGGTATGTACGTATTACTCACCGTTGGTTTACGCCAAATCGGTTCGGCAGAATCAAAAAGTCTAGACGAAGCCGAAGATGTCGACAAAGAGCCTAAGCCATCAAAAAACGCCCCGTGGGCAGTTAACAAGGGTGGATTATGGGTTAAGATTTATAGTAATTCACTATCTATAGCATTTTTAATTTTGTTCCTGATAAGCTGGGCGTTGCATCTGTATGGGAGCTGGATTGAGCATAACGACGAACAAACACTTTTGCATCAACCGGCAGATTCACTGGCCACCTATTTAACCGACCCATCGTTTTGGTTTCAAACTTTTCAAAACTGGCAAAGCGAGTTCCTTTCTATAGTGGCTATCGTTTTTCTGAGTATTTACCTACGGCAAAAAGGTTCACCAGAATCAAAACCTATCGACGCGCCACATATGAAAACCGGGAAATAGCCAGCGTAATTTATTATTATTATGGACTTACAAAGATTTAAGCAAGCGCAACAACATGATTATGAAACTGCTTTAACCGAAATAAAAAGCGGCCGTAAACGCAGTCATTGGATGTGGTATATATTCCCACAGATTGATGGGCTTGGAATGTCGGATACTGCACGTTTGTATTCGATAAAAGGTCTACAGGAAGCAGGCGATTATTTAACGGATAAAACATTAGGGATACGGCTCATCAGTATATGCGAAGCGCTCTTAAATTTACCCAATAATAATGCACACGAGATTTTTGGCAGCCCGGATGATTTAAAACTTAAGTCATCAATGACACTGTTCGATGCCGTACCGGCAACCTTTCCGATATTTGCCCGGGTGTTAGATAAATTTTTTGGCGGCGAGAGGGATTTACGGACACTTGAGTTGCTAAAAGCCAAACGTTGATCAACAAAAAAGAATAATCTGTCGCTCGATAAAGTTACCGTTGGTGGTTTAGAGATTAGATCAGCAAAACGAGGGCCAACCTTATAGTATATATACTTACCATTTTAAATCTGATTTTAGTTTTAAACTGCTAAACTAAATTTAAAAAAAATTGTTAGGGATACAGACAAAGTCTGTTATACATGAGTAAGATATTTACAATAACCGAAGGGCTGGAGAACATGGGCGCTTTACGTACGGGTGGTCAGGGCTCGGTTTATAAAGGCCGTCGCATTGGGCCTATAATTACCGCGGTTAAGTTGCTGCCTACGCCTATACAATCAGAAAACGAGAAAGATAAAAATTACCGAAACTTTCTGAATGAGGTAAATAAGCTAAAAAAGGTTAATGAAGAACCCAATCCAAACGTAGTAAAAATACTAAACTCGGGTATTACAGACAGTGGCTCCTTCCCATTTATTGAAATGGAATTTATTGAAGGCCCCGACCTCTGTGAGCTTATCTCGACCCCCAACGACAAAATTTTTACGCTTAAACAAATCGTTAAACTGGCAGACCAATTGGCTTGCGCGTTGGCTCATTGCCATAAGTTTGGTGTTAACCATGGTGATGTGAAAAGCAATAACGTAAAATTCAATGTACACACGGGCAACTATGTGCTGCTTGATTTTGGTTTGTCTATCATGTCTGATGAACAACGTCGTACCAGTATTAGGCATGCCGGCGCTATTGAGTTTATGGCACCCGAACAAAATGAAGGCAAAATGCTGCCACAAACTGATATTTACAGCTATGGCGTCATTTTATTCGAATTATTGACAGGTAGCGTTCCTTTTCCTTTACAGGACAGTGGCGAAACGTCGCGTAACACCGTAATGGTGGCGCATATGGAGTCGCCCGTGCCCGACATTTTAGAACTTCGAAAAAATAATATCCCTGCTAGCTGGTCAGCTAGCCAAAAAGCTCAGGAAGTGGGTGTTCCGCAGTGGTTAATTGACATAACCTATAAGTGCCTGGAAAAATTACCAGAAAACCGATTTGCAGACGGCACTCAATTACATGATGCTATCCTACAATCAAGCCTGGGTAACATGCACGAAAATGAAGCGGTATCTACTGAGACTAGCGCAGAGCCAGCATACGCAATTACGGTACAACCAGGCGAAAATGAAAATCAGCCTGATCAAAGTAATATGATAAGCATGTCTAAACCCGTGTTTGCTTTGCTTATGTTGTTGCTTGTAGGTTGTATGAGCTACAGTGTATACGCTTTATTTAACAAACCTGTTATGAAAAGTGAGACAACTGTAGTACCAATAATAGATACAGCGGTAAAAGTCGAGAATGAAAACTCAGTTAACACGGCCAATGACTTTTATGATAAGAAAAAAAGGATGACCGACTCTATTATAAAATCAACAATTAAGAAAGATCTCGAAAAAGCGAAAGAGCAAAATCCATATGAGCCCGACACAACTTTGGTTGACACGACAGAAGACGAGCCCGAAAGTTGATGCTTTATAAAACAACTTAAAACATCAACTAGCTAAATGTGTTATTGATTTTATTTACCTGACTTTACCCCTATCCAATGGACTCAAACCCATCATTCTGGCAACGTATCGGTCTGCAAGACTGGTTACTAACCAGTGAAAATGCCGGCAAAAAAAACAAACAACACGCGCTAACCCCCGATGATGTTTATAATTATGTAATAGAAAAATTCAATGATTCTATCCGTCAGCTTTCATTTGCAGGCCGCATTGTATTTTATCATGAGTATATCATCAGCTTTAATGTCGACGACTATCGTGAATTTATGAACGATAAGCAGGGCCTGTTTGGCTTAATTGTAAATGAAACGGTAAAAAAGTTTTATGAGCAATTAAAACAGTATCGTGCTGCCGGAAAAACCGTAGTGCCTTCAAGTTCAAAATGGGTTTTTAGGCTGGTGTCACATCCGGATTATGCCCGTGGAGATATTGGTTTTATGGGTAAATTATTACCTGGTACAACAAAGAAAGAAGAAAACCTAAGGGTGACCTTTATACCACGTCAAACGGGTATAGCACAAACATTTGACATTAGCCAGGATGTATTGCAAGGTTTTAATTACTATAGCGATGGATACTTTGAGTTGCCATATATTGAAGACCTTGAACCGGATGAAAATGCGCCGGTTGATGACCGAAAAAAAATATTTGCCCGGTTTGAGACCATCTTACCTGAAAAGCAATTTGCAGGAAAAAAGGTAGAATTTATTATGAAAGATGATGAGATCATAGTATCCGGAGACGAAGAAACCCGCGAAGAATCAAACATATTCAAAATTCCAACCGAATGGGTAAGCACGCCACATTTGCATATAAAATACAATAAATCTGATGGTAAATTTTACCTGGCATCTTTTGGTGAACGCACAATTTTAAATGAGAATGAAGTTGAGCAGAGCGATATCAATTCCCCATTATGGGTTGAACTAGCGGTTAATTCGCGGATACTGCTTAACGGAATAGTCGGCGTTAATATATTTAAATCATAGAGCTATGATATCACAAATACTATCTGCAGCTTTATTAGTTATTGTAGTGATGTTGTTGATCACGCATTTCTCGGATGTCAAAAACTCAAAAAACAATGGCTGATCAGTTTTACGGACTAACAGATACGGGGAAGCAACGAACCAACAATGAAGACACTTTTATTGTTCAGCTTACCGCCGATAGTAAATTTATCATCGCCTGCGTTATTGATGGCGTTGGCGGCTATTCGGGCGGTGAAGTTGCAGCGGCTTTGGCCCGCAAAGCCATATTACAGCGACTAAGTAAGACTACGGGCGAAATTATCCCAATTTTGATAGATTGCTTTAGCCTGGCCAATAAAACTATCCTGGACGAAAAGCAAACGAATAAAGACCACGACAGCATGGCGTGTGTGGCCACGCTTGCACTCATCGACCTGGAAAAGAACCAGTTTTATTACGCGCATGTTGGCGATACTCGTTTATACCTGCAGCGCGACGGATCGCTTATCAAGATATCACGCGACCAATCTTTTGTGGGCTATCTCGAGGACTCGCACCGCATTAGCGAAGAAGAAGCGATGGCACATCCAAAAAGGAACGAAATTAATAAAGCGTTGGGGTTTGAAGTAAATTTCGCGAAGGATGATGGATACATCGAGACCGGGCAATCGCCTTTTTTACCAGGCGATATGTTATTGCTTTGCAGCGATGGGCTTACCGATATGGTTGGGGCGACGGAGATTAACGCCATTATTACCGATGCGTCAACCCTGAAAAATAAATGCCAACAACTAATTGATGCAGCAAATGCCAAAGGCGGCGCGGATAATATTACCGTTGTTTTGGCAGCTAACAATAAGCAACCCCTAAAATTTGAAGCTACCATGCCCATGGCCAGTCAAAAAAAAAGTGAACCGACGGCCGCCGCTAACACCGTTACACCGTCTTCGCTAAAAGAAGAAAGCCGGGATGTCCCACCATTAAAGCCGCAAACTAACAATACCTGGTTGGTAATGACATTAGGGTTACTAACGCTGGCTTTTTTGGCAGGTAATGTTTGGCAGTATATTCAAAACAGTAAAACTAGCACTGTAGTTGCACAGGCCGTTTATAAAACCGATACTTTATCGGTAGGACCACTTCAAATTAAACTTGAAAAGGCCATAGCCAATTTACAGGGCAACTTATTACTACTAACTGATACTGATTATGCATCTCCGATAAAAATAAGCCGCACCATTAACGTTATGCGGGATACTCTTTTTATAAAGACAAAGGGGAAAATAGAGTTGGTAGCTGATAGTGCTTTCAGTGGTGCGGGGTTAACTTTATCCCAACAGTGCAGAATGGTAATGCTGGATAGTTTAACCATGAAAAACTTTAAAACGGGCATTATAGCGCACAATAATGTATTGCTGCTAAAAAATTTAAGATTTGATAATTGTGCTGTTGCCGTACAAAATCTATTAATGCCACCGGCTAATAAATTTATAAGTGGCACTATGCAGGTTTTAAAAGCCGACTCAATCCCTGTAAACAGCAAATAATGGATCAGATAAATTTAGCGCCCCCTGGCCGTAAAAAAGAACGCTTGTTTCTGATATTAATAGCGGTTGTACTCTCAGTACTTTTTGGCAGTTTATATTTTAAAGAGCAGAGTAATTTTACAGACGTTGCCAAACGCTTGCAGGACGGCACCATGGTTAACCTCAATGCAAAAAACGCGGCAACTAACATTGGAACGTTACTTCGCCGGGGATATTATTTTGAGGATAAGCGCGATATAGACCTAATTGTAGACATTATTAGCGAAAGACTAAAAGCCGGTAGTAGGTTTGAAAATATTGGTGAGCTTAACAAACGGCGATATGATGTTAATGCCGATACAGCAATGCGTTTTGGCGGCAAATCTTTCCAACAAAGAGTGGTGGTATCGCGTTCTTTATTAGGATATACCGGTGCAGATTCGTTGCGTTTTATTGAAGAAAGAACAAAGCCACCGGTTTTACAAACTGTTGCTGATGCAGGTATGACAGGCAACTCGATATCAGGTCTGGTACTTGAAAAAAAAGCGCCTGTTGCAGGGGTTTTGGTACGTCTGCAGTTAATATTACCTCAAGATAGTACTTTTAGCGACGAGGAAACCGCACTAACTAATTTCAAAACACAGCAATCAGGCGGCGTAAAAAAAACGTTTGTTGTTGATGATCAAAAGCTATTGCACTTACAGTCGCTCGTAGTTTTTGCCCGTACCGACGAACAAGGCCGTTACACATTTAAAAACTTACCAGCCGATAAGGCGTTCGAGATATTACCATTACAACCTGGATATCAATTCGGCTTTTCGGCAGGTACAGATAAGTTGGACGAGGATAAAACTTTTAACTTTAATCGTACGACGCATACCATTAAGCTTTTGTCGACACGGGACTTTAATATCCTGAAAAAAGAAAGATCGTTAATCATTCGTACACCAGACGAATTTAATTCATCATTTCTGATTATAGTTTGTTGCTTTTTTGGATGCTTCGCTGTCGCACATCTACTGCTTAGTTGGAAATTTGCTACTGCCGATCAGTTAATATTACCGTTTATTATGATATTAACGGGCCTGTCTTTTCTGACCCTGTTAAGTTTACAGGACCCATTACGCGACAGGTTTTTGGCCAAAGATACTTTGATGTACCTGGCAATTGGGTTCGCGGCTATGATAGGCATGATGTTAGTCAATTTGCGCCGTTTTACGCCAGATTCGAATTTTTACCGACTTTTGATATTTAAAAACAACCGCAAAGCTGCAAACGGTTGGCCGTGGATAGTTATTGCAATAACCCTACTGGCTTTAACTATACGTTTTGGCAGTGGGCCCGAGGGCAGCGGTGTAAAGGTCAACTTGTTTGGCTTTCAGCCCAGCGAAATTGTAAAGTACATGGTCATTATCTTTCTGGCCGGTTTTTTTGCTGCTAATGAGCGCTTTATAAGCGAGTATGCTAGTTTTAAAAAACGATTTTCCTTTTTTGCATTTGCGGTAATCGCTATTGCGATCGCTTTATTCCTTTTCTTAATGTTAGGCGATTTAGGTCCTGCAATGGTTATTTGCTTTACTTTCATTGTACTCTTCTCATTTTCTCGGGGCGACTTTTGGTTTATGGCAGGCGCGGTGATATTTTATGTGCTTATAAGCTGGATATTTAGTAATGTATGGATATCTGCATTAGCCACTGTGGTGATGTTGGTAGCAGTATCGGCGCTAAACAAAAAACAGGTTAGCGAGTCGGCTATCATGGCGCTTGTAATCATTGCGGGCTTTTTAACTATTGACCAGATACCGCACCTGGATAAATTAATCCCTGGCCCGGTACAGCGTTTGGTTGACCGTAAGGCAATATGGCAAAATCCATGGGACAATGAAGTTTATGGTGGCGACCAGGTGGCTAATGGACTATGGGCCATGGCCAGCGGCGGCGTAACGGGCCAGGGCGTAGGCGAAGGTTTTGCTAAAACTATCCCCGAGGCGCATACCGATATGATATTACCATCGCTTGGCGAAGAGTTTGGCTGGACAGGTATAGTATGCATCTTTTTAATTTTTCTAATGTATCTCCACCGGTCAATCAATATCGGCCGGCAAACCGGTACGCCGTTTTTGTTCTATTTATGCGCTGGTATTGGTATAGGTACGTTTGTACAATTTTTGCTCATTGCAGGGGGATCCACAGGTGCATTGCCATTGTCAGGAGTATCGCTTCCGTTTGAAAGTTATGGTGGTTCCTCATTAGTAGCCAATTTTATCGCTGCCGGATTTTTACTCTCCACCTCCCGAATTAAGGGCAGCCCGGTCCAAATGAGTTTTATCACCAAACAGCAAGACCGCAATTTGGTGCCTGCTTTGGCAATGGCCTGTGCAGGTATCCTTTTACTTACTGTAAGTGTCTCGCGCTATTTGTTTAATAATACCAACTGGATAGTAAAACCAGCGTTGGTCGCCGACAGAAGTGGTGCGCGTATGTTTAGTTATAATCCGCGCATATCTGTGCTGATGAACAAGCTTGAGGCTGGCACGCTTTATGACCGCGCCGGGCGAATCCTTGCAACCAGCGACCCACTGCTTATTAAAAAACAGAGCAGGTTGCTAGATTCATCGGGCATTCAGAATTACAACCTTGACTCTGCCATGCATCAGCGATTAAAACGTTTTTATCCATTCGAAGAGCAAATGTTTTTTTGGGTGGGCGATAATAACACCGGCGTATTTAACGGCAGCACCAACGGTTACTTTGCGGAATATGAGCACGCCGCCGAGCTGCGTGGCTTTAACATGCCTGTGGCTAGTTATAATACACATGCTCATAGATTTAAGGAGGACCGATTTTTACCGCGCGGCGTAAAAGAGATGTCTGTAAGCAAAAAAGATTACAGCGCCCTTGCACCTTTACTTAAAGCAGGCATTAATAGTAATGACGTAGCTCAATTTAAACACCGCAACCGCGATGTTAGGTTAACAGTAGATGCCGATCTGCAAACTAAAATACAAAAATCAATAACCACGGATACATCATTGTATGATAACCGCGTGTCTGTAGTGGTGATGCTCCCTTCAACGGGGGATGTTTTAGCGTCTGCAGTTTATCCGCTCCCTCCTATCCATAACTGGGACCAGCTAACTATGCCTGTAAAAGAGCAAAACAAATTAGCGCAATGGATTACTACAAGCGATCTGGGTTTCACACATGCAACTCAACCCGGCTCTACTGCCAAAATATTAACAACCATGGCCTCTTTTAACAAGCTTGGGTTAGATGCCGCTAATAAGACGTTTCCTGTAGCTAGCTGGGAACGTATTCGCACCAAGGGTTTGGAGCCGGATGAGACGGGTGTAATTACATTAGAAAGAGCCGTGGCTAAATCAAATAATGTGTACTTTATTAAGTTGGCTAATCAGGAACATCTGGAAGAAGATATGGGCACATTATACTTAAAAACCGGCATGTTTTTGCATGGTGTAGGCGGATACTATTACGGCAGGCCTGCTCCAAATGCCCAAGAGGAAGAAAAGTGGCGTGACCTGTGGCGAAAAACCGAATTTAATACCAAACCCCGGTACAATCCTACCAACATCAGGCGTACTCGTGCCAAAGGTATTTCGGGCATGGCTTGGGGTCAGGGCGAACTAATAGCCACCCCGGCAGCAATTGCCCGGTTAATCTCGGGAGTTGCAAATGAGGGCAATTTGGTAGCAAACCGCTTTGTATTAAAGGTGAGCGACGCGGTACAACCAGTTAAACCCAGTATCAAGCTGGCTAATGACCCTAAATATGCCGCTTTAATAACACAATATATGATTACTCAGAGTGCCCCGAAAGTACCAATACTAGGTTTAAGCGTTGCAGGTAAAACGGGTACGCCTGAGCGTATTTGGAAAGCAGAGGGTATCAATGATGGGTGGTATGTATTTTTTGCGCCCGTAGCTAAAGGCACAGGCAACATTGTTGTTTGTGTGCGGATAGAATCTACTAAGGGCTCGTCTGATGCAGTGCACCTGGCAGCCAAGCACGTTATTCCGCTTTTGCTTAAAAAAGGCTACATTAAAGATATTGTCCCCACAACAGCAAAAACTGAGGATGCCAAAATCAAAAGCACTGTTCAAACTGTTGCTAAAACTGATACATCATCAAATTAAAATAAGCATGTTCAAACTATTTAGCCGCGATAATGATGGCCCAACCGATGTTAAAGAAATACGTGATACACTGTTGCGTGGTATTAAAGACAACCTTCAAAAATCAGAAGGAGGCGAGGGTAATAACATTAAGGGTATAAATCTTTTTATTGCGGCTGACGGTAATGACAAGCATACCTATCAATCTGCGGTATATCAAGACGAACCGGAACGTTTTAAAGATGAAGTTCAAAGAATTGCTGATGATTATGATATAGGGCTACCTAGTGATTGGAAATTGGAAGTATGCTTTGATGAGCAATTTCCGGCAGACTCAATAAAACTAGAGGGCGTTCAGGCCGCGCTATTTATCCGCACCAAAGATCACATACTTAGAAAATCAGGCTCGGCTTACATCAGGATACTAAACGGCGAAGCTGAGAAGCCCGTTTATTCAATCAAATCGGAAGACGGCCGAATAAACATTGGCCGGGAGAAAAAGGCGCAGGTAACCGGGGGCTTTTTCAGGACTAATCAAATAGCATTTCCGGGTGACATTGGTAATGAGCCTAACAAATATATAAGCAGACAGCACGCTCATGTAGCATGGAACAATGATAAAGGCTGTTTTATGATTTTTGCTGATGAGGGCGGTATTCCACCAGGAAACAAAGTGAAAATACGACCTCTAAATGCCGACACCCTGATCAAACTGCATTCGAGTGAGATCGGACATGAATTGTCAGAAGGTGATCAAATTATTTTAGGCGAGACCGCTGTGATAGAATTTAGCTATAAAAAAGGTAAATAAACAATGAGCAAACTATTTACTATTGCAGAGGGACTTGAGAACATGGGCGCCATCCGTACTGGCGGCCAGGGTTCAGTTTATAAGGCCAGACGCATCGGGCCTATTTTAAGCGCTGTAAAGTTGTTACCTACCCCTATCGCTGAAGAGTCTACAGAAGATAAAAACTACAGGCAATTTGTAAGTGAGGTTGAAAAACTAAAAAAGGTAAATGAGCTTGCTAATCCTAACGTGGTTAAAATATTAAGCTCAGGGATTACCGAAAGCGGCTCGTTGCCTTTTATTGAGATGGAATATATTGAGGGGCCGGATGTTTGCGAATTGATTTCTGAACAGCATGATAAAATATTTGCATTAAAGGACGTCATCAAGCTGGCAGATCAACTGGCAAGCGCCTTGGCGCACTGCCATCGGGTAGGCGTTAAGCATGGCGATATAAAAAGTAATAACGTTAAGTTTAACGTGCATACCGGCAATTATGTGTTACTTGACTTCGGTTTGTCGGTAATGTCAGACGAGGCACGCCGTAGTAGTATGCGTCACGCCGGGGCTATAGAATTTATGGCTCCCGAGCAGAATGAGGGTCAAATGCTATTCCAAACGGATGTTTATAGCTATGGCGTGGTACTTTATGAGATAATTGGCGGACAGGTTCCGTTTCCACTTCGGGACAATGGCGAAACGTCACGCAACACCGTCATGATAGCACACCTTGAGTCACCCGTTATGGACGTTCTTACTTTGCGGAGGCAAAACTTACCGCAAGCTTGGCCCGACGCTAAAAAAGAGCACGAAATGCAAGTGCCTGCCTGGTTAATCAACGTAGTTAATAAGTGTCTGGAAAAGGCCCCTGAAAATCGCTTTGGCAACGGCATGGACTTGCAAGAAGCCATTTTCAAAAATAGCTTATCACATGAAGATACCAACAATACTAGCTTAGTATTACAAGCCGAAAAAGAACAACTGAAAGCAGCATTAGACCAACTTGAGCAAAAACTATCAGCACAAAAAGTCAATAACGTTTATATTTCAAAATCAGTACTTAAAGGTGCACTTATAGCAGTTTTATTTTTATTATTTTTCAGTGTGTATGGTATGTTTCATAAAACTGTAGTTTATCAAGCTGTGCCAGCGGATACGACTAAATATATCCCCTTCCCTATGCGTTTTCAGCCGCCGCCAGTTATTAAGCCAGCGGTGACTAATACTGTCCGCAAAAAGAAACCTGTTGTGCGAAAAAAGAAGAGTCGTAAAAAATTCCTGGGTATATTTTAACGGTGAGGCATAAAAGTAATTCCTCATTAAATTGATAAAACGAAAATATCGATACTAACTTTGCGGGTTATTTTTGAATTTTAGACATTCAGCTATAGCAAGCAATGTAAATAATAACAACGTACGTTTGCGCACTAACAGCATTAATAATCTTTAATATCCCCATTATTTGTCATCAGTTTGATACATCGAACAAGTAAAATGTATAGCCTATTGTATTGTTATAATGATAAGCAATTAAGCCCGGCGCTATTTGATAAGTACTTATCAAATATACCTCATGAGATGATGTGTGAAATCATGAAATTTAGAAACTGGCAGGATGCGCAAGCTTCTCTTTTTGGAAAGCTACTGTTAAGCCATTTTTTTATAAATGACGCATCTAATCATACCCTTAATGATGTCCGATATTCAAATAATGGTAAACCTTATATCAATGGTTCTACATACTTTAACATTTCTCATTCTGGCAGTTTAGTAGTTTGTGCTTTTTCAAAAAGCTGCGAAATTGGTGTCGATGTCGAATTGATTAAGAACATTGATATTGAAAGCTTTGAATACCTTTTTGCAGCTGATGAGTTGAGACAAATAAAATCATCAGATGATGAGCTTAATTTATTTTATACATTTTGGACTATTAAAGAGGCTGCTTCTAAGGCCGAAGGGCAAGGATTATCTATGCAATTAAAAAATGTTGTTGTAATTGATGATCATGTCTTAATTGAAAATAAAAAATGGAGCTATAAAAACATAGATATTGATCTCAGGTACAAAATACATATCGTTGCAAAAGAGCCATTGGATTCTGTCTCATTACAATGTGTAGTTTTTACGGATACATTGTTGTCCAAATTTGACAACTTATAATTAAAATATTAAAATACTTTAAAATAAATATTTCCCTGATAATTTATTTTTTCATAGGCTTTTCCATCTACAGAATTAAACGCTTTATTTATGATTTGTATTTTCTAAAATCAAATAAAGCATTACCAACTCACCACCGGTCATCTAGTTGTATTAAGATGACTAGTCATGTTGTCCCTTTTCACAAATATTTTCGGTGCTTTTTTTCTATTACTCACGAATGATATATCCCGCCGAATAGAAAATATACAGCGTTTATATAATATCCTTACATAAATTAGAGGGGATGTAGTGTAATTCGGACACGAGTATTAAATCTTGTCTGAATTATAAAACAACCGGCAAAATACAAAGCCATTTTATTAAGTGTTTGATAAACACTAAGTCCTTTCTACTACTATAATTACGATATCAACAAATATTCAGAGAATCTCATCGGTGGCACAAAGTTTGCCATTATGGTAACAATAATAAATAAATAGAATATTTTTAATATCAAAGCAATGCAAACACGATACTTATACCTGCTCCGTTTTGTTTTAGCCATTAGCGACTTGTTTTTAATAAACGTTTGCTTATATGCTGCCTATCATTTAGGCAATAAATACTCCATTCCTTTAGACTTTTCAACGTATCGGCATTATGCTATTATATCCACTATAATTTGGTTGCTAAGTACGGGTGTGTTTAGACTATATGGAGATGATGTAGTTTTTAAACTCGAAAGAATATATAGAGCTACTTATAAGAGCGTCATATTGCATTCATTCGTGTTTTTATTATACATTATTTTCACCAATCAGTCAGATTTTCACAGATCTTTCCTTGTTGCATTTTACTTTCTTGTAACAGTGAGCTTTTTATTAAGCCGGTTTATGGGTACTGCATTGCAAATTGTATTAGTAAAAAATTTTAAAATAGGGAAAACTGTTGCCGTGTTAGGTAAAAGCGAGGGTGCCCTTAAATTAGCCAGTTATCTGGAAAAACAACCAAGTTTTGATTTTACAGGCTTTTTAGGCGACGAAAGTTTATATGTTGACGACAGTGGACAGTTAATTCCTGCAGCATCAGTCCAACTTCAAAAGGCTTCTACATTAGGAATTAGCGAAGTTTATGTTTCGGTAACTCCAGATCGGATGAGGGATGTACAGTATTTGGTAGATGAGGCTGATAAGTACTGTGTCAGATTAAAATTTGTACCTGATTTAACTTATCAGTTTGCTCCATTTAATATTGAGCATATGGACGAATTCTCTGTTATAACGATGCGTAAAGAGCCGTTAAAAGACATTGACAATCGATTCAAAAAAAGAGCGTTTGACGTATTGTTCAGCTCATTTGTAATTGTTTTTGTTTTAAGTTGGTTATATCCCATTTTAGCGGCAATAATTAAAATCCAATCTCCGGGGCCTGTATTATTTAAGCAGCTTAGGAGCGGTAGAGATAACGTACCTTTTTGGTGCTATAAATTTAGAAGTATGAAATGCAATACTGCAAGCGATAAGCAACAAGCTTCGCGGGACGACGATAGAGTTACCAAAATCGGTAAATTTATGCGACGCACAAGTTTAGATGAACTGCCCCAATTTTTCAATGTATTGCTTGGTAACATGAGTGTTATGGGGCCAAGGCCACACATGTTGAACCATACAGAACAATATCGTGCTATAATTGACAAATATATGGTTCGCCAGTTTTTAAAACCAGGTATTTCTGGCTGGGCGCAAGTAAATGGTTTCAGAGGCGAAACGAAGGAACCCCATTTGATGGAAAAACGTGTGCAACATGATATTTGGTATATGGAACACTGGTCATCAATGCTTGATATAAAAATTCTTTTTATGACGGTAATAAACATGTTAAAAGGCGAAGAAAACGCCTTTTAACATGTCTTGAAATTACAAACTTAAATTACCTGATAACAATACGTAACCTAGTTGTTCGTAATATTCTGAAACTACACCGTTAAGTAAATTGGTAGCGGTATTAGATTGAATGGTAGGCGGTACAGTCCCTTCAAGTTTACTTTGGATCGCAATCGCATAGTTGATGCCGCGGCTGGTTCCGACATTGGTATCACTTACTTTATTATTTGATACTACCAGGCCAGAACATTTACCGTTTATTACTATACCTGAAACTTTATATGAAGGTGATCCGATATTTTGGATTATGTTAGCGTTAAAAACACCTGATGAATTGTATATGTTTATACCATCGCGTTTTGTTGCGTTTATTGTATTTGAGCTAGCTGTAACCCCGGTGTAGTTATTAAACAATATACCATTGCCATCCATAGCCGAAGTTATTTTATTACCCGTAACTATAACGTTTGACAAGCCTGCTGTTGAACCAGGATCAGAGATGTTGATAGCAGGTGCAGTTACCCAACGAACTCCCTCAATATTTTCGTAGGTATTAGTGATGGTGTTATTGGTAATACTAACATTTGTATGTCCCCAGCAATCTATCTGACCTTGATATATGGTATTACCGTAAACCTTATGCCCAGCAGCACGCCCGTCAACTGTATTATTAGTATAACCCGTGTAGAAAAATCCTATAGTTACGGCTCTACGGTATTTCACAACCGGGCCCCCTCTTTCAGGTGATCCAAACCCATCTCTAAAATCAAAAGTGTTACTGTAAACTGATACATTTAATACAGTTTCATTTACAGTATGTCTTTCAATATCAACCCCACCTACAAAAAAGCCATCACCATGTAGATAGTTACTGTAAAACGATCCTCCGTTCACAGCGCAAAACATTGCTCCTTCGCGGTAGATCTTATAAAATTCATTATCATGAACACTTACGTTTGATGTCATACGTAAATTAGGTGAAGATAAAAATGTATCTCCAAAAAGGACTCCATCACCACGAAACGATTGGAATTTGCAGTTTTTAACTTCTATATTTTGTCCGTTGTTAATGCTCAAGGCGTGGCAAAACTCGTAAGCGGCGTCAAATGTTTGATTCGCCATATTGCCATCAAAGTCAAGGCCCTGAATAATCACATTACTTACTACCGGCTCATCCCACCATGCCTGGTAAAAAATGGAATTCGGATTAAATCTACCTCCAGATAGTTTTATATGGCTTTTAGTAGCTCCTTCTCCCATTAAACCTACACCATTTAATAACGGAATGACGCCCGTACCAATTCCTTTACCTTGGATAGCGTACGTTCCGGCGGGGAAGTAAACCGTATTTAAACCCTTTGCCTTAGCATAAATCATTGCGTTTATAATAGCCTGCGTATCATCTTTAACCCCGTCGCCAATAGCACCGTAGTTTTTAACACTTACGGCATTTGCAGGCACGATGATTTTACTAGCCAAAATGTGAGATAAGAGCGTGTCTTGCGGGGTAAGGGTGGTTGAAGCTGTAGAAAACGCATCAATTTGGGATGTGGGAGAAAGGCCATCTTTTTTGCATCCAAAATTTAACGAACAAGCGAAAACAGTTGCGGCAAGTAACATTTTTTTCATTATCAATAGTTTTAAGATTAACATTAATAGGGTTATGTTAACTTTTACGACTGCAATTGAAAATATGTTTCCCGTCAATTATAAATTGTTTTAAATATTTTAAATTTTAGTAAAAATAGATAAAAATTGAATATTTATTAAAAAATCCTTAATTATTCCGTCTTATATGGTTATATAATTTAATTATAATAATAATTAAATTATTAAAATCTAAAATCCTTATAAAGTGTTAATGATAGGCAGTCTAAATATTTCTGCACTTAATTTTTCGATTATTAGCATGGCTCAAAAGGCATTAATTTTTGCAGTACTCATATTTATATATTTTGCCTGGTCTTTATTTGAAAGCAAAAACCCACGCTACTTAATATTGAGTTTTGTGATTACCTGCATCCCATTTCAAATGTCGATACCGGTATTTACTCCTCTTTATACTAGCTACGATGGTACCGGTACTTTTACCTCAAAGATATTCATCACTATCCCGTTAATGGCTTCAGTAGCCTTGTTGTTTATACAAAAACATAAAAGTATTATAACTTACTATAAAAACGAACGATGGATATATGCAATTTTAGCATTGGTAGTAATCTCAATCTGTAACCCTTACAATTTTGCTAAATTAGCATCGATAGCTTTCGCGATTACAATGCTTTCCTACGTGTGCTTTTTCAAGCTCGTAAGTAATTATATTACTCCGGCCGAAGTGGTAAAAGCGGTTTTCGCCAGCTTTATGTTTTTGTGTGTATTGCAATTTATACTCGCATTGCTTTATCCATTAATGGGCGTGTCTTTTGTTACAACGCTTTTTCAGGCCGGTGGTGAAGAATGGTCAACAAGGGAGGGTACCAGAGCTGGCGCCATTGGTGTTTTTGTAACTCCCGCAAACCTGGGCTTGTATACTACTATAGCTTCTACCTTCTTTTTCGCTACCTATTTAAGTAATTACCGAAAAACCCTAAGTTTAATCTTACTTTTCGCAAGTGCAGCAACGATTATATTAACATTCTCACGCACGTCATATATTACATTGGTGTTTGTGCTGTTCATCGTGTTCTTTATCTACAGAAACTCTGATAAGGCACTTTTTTCAATCAAAACCGTCTTCCTGGGGATATTGCCGGCACTACTGGTAGTTTACTGGCTAATATTTTACTCACCGTTAAGTGACGTGTTCTTGAAAACAGACGCTGACGACATGTATCAGGCACGATTAGATCACTGGCTTATTGGTTTAGAAATATTTAAAAGGTCGCCAATTATCGGAGTAGGAGTAAATACCCACGTTGAATACATTAATCATTCAATAAGCTTTGTAAAAGAAATTCACAATAAATTCTTGTCATCTAACCCAATACATAATACGCACATTATTATTATGGCAGAAACGGGTATTATTGGCTTTATAGCTTGGATTTACTTTATATTTTCCTCAATAATTAAGGCTAAAAAGAACTTGGCTATCAACAACAATGTTATTTTCTCTTTAACCCAAATAGGGTTGATAATAACATTTGTTATATATGGATTTACCGATTGGGCCCCGCTTTCAAACTCTACGTTCCCAATATTTTTACTTTTTAATTATTTTAACAATAAATACAGTGTTGGATTATAACGTTGATTATAAATGCAGATAAAATCATATTCAAAATTCACCAAACAATTACAGATAATTTCGGTTTAATCCCCGAATTTAAGTTCAAAAAATATAACGCATGAGAAACGTGATCTTTTTAACCGGCGAAGACATGCTGGATGTAGATATGCCTATTGTAAAGGAAATGAATGCTTCAAACTCTAATCAATTTAATATTACCTGGATGGTGGTCCTTAGAGGCTACGGCTGGTTTAAAGAGGACGAAATAAATACGTTTTGCAAGCAAAATAATGTAAACTTGATACTACTTGAGCAATTAGGGAAGTTGAAGAACCCGCTAAGTATATTTTTCCACATCAAGGTACTAAAAATCTTAAAAAAATTAAATCCTGATGTTATTTATGACAGTTTTGCCGGCACGCCTTTTTTACACTTTTTAAGACCTTTGTTTTTGAGTAAAGAAAAGTTTGTGATAGCTATACATGATGTGGTGCAGCACTACAAAATGAAGAATTATATGGCACGCACTTTTTACAATAATTTTTTGATGAAAACGTATGATAACTTTCATATTTTTTCTGAAAATCAACTTAAAATTTTCAACGAGAAATTTAAAAACAAAAAAACGTTTTGCACTCCTTTGTACTTAAAAGACTTTGGGGAATTAAAAGAAAACAATCGTATAACAGATAAGAAGATAACCTACTTTCTATTTTTTGGCATTATCCGGCCCAATAAAGGTTTAGATTTCTTAATTGAGGCAGCAAATACATTGGGAAAACGTTATGATAACTTCCATGTAGTTGTAGCTGGTAAATGTGACGAATGGGAGGTGTACGACAAGCAAATAGAGCGTCCAGAACAATTTACGTTAAAAATAGGTAACGTAGAAACAGACGAAGTACCAGACTTGTTGTCTGGTACGCATTTCCTAGTCCTACCCTATAGGGACGTTACCCAAAGCGGTGTGTTGTTAACATCATACAATTATAACATACCGATAATTGCTTCGGAATTGGAATGGTTTACCGAATATATTGAGGATGGCTCAACCGGTTATTTATTTGAAAGTGAGAATGCAGCCGAGTTGGCCAAAAAAATGGAGATCTGCATAAATCTAGACGAAGTAGGGTACGATTCGTTAGTCGATAATTTAAAGACATTCATAGCAAAGGCTATAAACATAAAAGACATAACGCAGGAGTACGCTAAATTTTTTGAAACTGTAAATATCGACAGTAAATAGCCGTTAAAGCGCCACGTGTTAACTTAACGAGTGCGTTGATCGAAACTAAGCTAATGGTATCAATACACTATAGGTTTATAAGCGAATTATAATGCAGTAAAATCTGACGACAGAAAGTTACCCAATTAAATTGTTAGAATGTAATTGTCGGTACAAGAATTAGTAACATTAAAATACATGGAACCAGAAATATTATCGCTCACAACAGACATGGATCATTTTGGCGGTGCGCAAAAAGTATTGATGGATGTACATAATGGCATCAAGGGTAAATACAATGCCAAAGTACTTGGCTTAGTAAACTTTGACAAGGTACACCCTAAATACAAAATTGATAAAAGAGAGTATGTAAAATTTGCCAATCCGTTCTTTTTAAATAATAAAATACTCATCGTTCATGCCAGGAATATAATGGCAGTTATAATGGTAATTAAACGGGTTTTCTTTTTAAACACAAAAATCCTTTACGTACATCATAACGTTTATGATTCTTTGAAATCAGTATCGTTTTTTCCGAATAATATCATTTCTATCTCAGGGAAAGTCACGGAAAACCTAGTGAACTATTTCAGTTTAAAAGGGCGTAATATACAGTTGATATATAACGGCATTAAAGATGAATGCCCCGCCCCTATAGCTCATTACTATGCGCCTAAAGAAAAAATAAAAATTCTTTACTCGGCCAGGGTAAATAATGTAAAACGTCAACTTGAAATTGTTGAACGCTTAAAAGCAAAGATATCACCTCTTATTGAAATTCACTTTGCGGGCACTGGGCCTGACTACGATAAGCTATTAGAGCAATGCTCCGGTTCTATCAACTTTAAAGCTTTGGGTTTTGTAGAAAATCCCTTATCAATTATAAGTGGCTATGATTATTTAATGCTTTATTCAATACAAGAAGGATTGCCTATTGCATTGATTGAGGGTACCATGTTTGGAAAGCCGCTTTTAGTAAACAACGTGGGGGGTAATCTTGAAATTGGAGTACCCGGGCAAAATGGTATTTTATTGAAAGACGATTGGGACGATTTGCCCGGAACAATAAATGATTTAGTAAAAATTAGCAATGATGATTATCAAATCATGAGTAAACAGAGTAGAGAGAGATATGATGCTATGTTCACATACGACAAAATGGTGGCCCAGTATATCGAGAAAATCAAACAAATAGCTTCCAATTAATCTAATATTACATACAGACAATGCAACCCATTTCTTTAAACACAATATTGCCACTTAAAATCATTACAAACGTCAAATGAAGATCATTGATAGAAGTAAGAAATATGTTAGCGGCGTATTTAATAGTAATTTAGTAAAAAACAGCAGTTGGGGCATCCTATCTCAACTATCGCAAACTGTATTTCTCAGTTTATTTTTTGTGATTTTAGCTAGAAAGTACCCTACTCCAATCTTTGCGAAATATATTGTTGCTAATGCCATTTATCAATTAGTAACTGCATTCTCTACCATGGGGCTCGGCCAGTGGTTTATTAGAGAATTTATTAGCGCCGAAAACAAGCCTGAGTTGACCAGTAAGTTTTTAAAAATGCAAACTTACTTCGGCGTATCATTTTTCGCGCTTAATATTGGGTTGGCCTATTTACTGTATGATGATCAATACACGCGGATTCTGATTATACTACTAGGATCGAACGTGATATTTGACAATATAATTAATGCTATAAAAAGCTTGAATGTCGCTATGTTCGAGCAGAAAAAGACCTTTATAATATTAACTATTGAAACTTTTATAAAGTTTCTTGCTGGGTGCGTTTTATACATCTATCCTTTTGACATTATCACGCTTTCAATAATATTAATAGCGTTAAGATTTATTACGCTTAATTTATTTTTGACAGTTGGCTCTTCTAATGTTGTCAATATTAAGATGCTTCTAAAATATAAGATCTTATATGCTGATGTGAAAAAGCTGATAGTTTCAAACTGGGCTTTTATCATTATTGGTGGGGTATCCATCATCAATTGGCGCCTTGCCAATATTGTTATTTCCAAAATGCTGACCCCATTTGACGTTGCTAACTATGAAATATCATTCAAGATATTCAACATCGCTCAAATATTGCCTGTGGTAGTATCTACATCAGTTTTCCCGATGTTGGTTAAACTTTACAATGACAACGATCCCGAAAAGTTTAAAATGTTCTATAAAAAGATGCATTTATACTATATGCTGTTCGGTTTATTTTCATACACCTTTATATACTCGTTTTCAGGCTTGCTAGTCCCTTTGGTATTTGGCAATAGCTACTTAAGTAATGCCCACTATACGCAGCAAATGTTCTTAACCATTCTGGTTTTTCCAACGGTACTGTTACAAGCTAATATGCTTATTACGATCAATTTAGAAAAATTGGATATGTTATTTAACATTTTCGCATTGATCATAAATTTCACTATCTGTATTGTGGGGTTGACTTATGTGAAATCACTTTCAATGGTTAACTACTCTATCTTCGCATCATTTCTAATTTTTCATATCTCGCAAGATGTAATTATGATAAAAAACAAGCTGACATCTGTAATGTCGGCAGTAAGCTTTTATATAATAACTGCCGGGTTCGTTTATTTTTATTCTATTGCAAGTACAGCAACAAACCCGTATTTGCTGTTTATCCTAGCATGGTTAGCAGTTGGGTTATTCTTATTAGCTAAGAATAATACTTACAGATTTAGGTTACTCACAAAACAAAATTTATAACTACAGGATACGATTGCTATGATTTCCAATATTTTATGAATTTAAAATTTATAAAACAAAACGCCGAATTATGAATTTATAATGAGTCAGACTGTTAATCGAGTGTATTTTGTACACAACAAAACATCTACTTACATTTAAGTTATTTAAAATCATTCACTACAAAACTATAAGAGTCAATTTTTATGATAAAACGCAGCGCACTTCAATTTACTTTATTATTAGTATTAATTTTTTCATCGTGCCAACCATATAAGCATATACCTTATTTTCAGGATTTAAACGGAAATTCGAATGAAAAAGTAAACAATGCTTCATCATTAACGGTTCAGCCGGCAGATGTCTTAGGCATAACTGTTACCAGTAGAAACCCCGAATCATCTGCAATTTTCAATTCTGACAAAGGCAACGCAGCATCTGAAAATTCAGTTTCCGGCTATCTCGTCGACGAAAAAGGCTTAATTCATTTGCCTTTACTAGGAGATTTTCAAGCTGCAGGCTTAACTACGTCCCAAATAAGAGAACAACTTAATACAAAGCTACTGACGCTATATAAAGATCCGGTTGTGAATATCAGGATACTTAACTTTAAAGTGGCGGTTTATGGTGATGTTGCTCGTCCAAATGTTTACACATTGCAAAATGAGAAAACAACCGTTACAGAAGCCCTTACACTTGCAGGCGACCTAAATATCACCGCTATGCGTAAAAACGTGCTCTTGATAAGAGTGGAAGACGGAGAAAGAAAATACATTCACTTTGATTTGACCTCAAAGAATGTAATGGAATCTCCTTATTTCTATTTAAAAAACAACGACCAAATTTATGTACAACCAGGCAAATCTAAATTTGCATCTGTTAACGATACTGGTTTCAGATATGCAACCATAGTGCTTTCAGCCCTGTCTATAATTGCAATTTTAGTTTCACGAAGTTATTAATTCTCATTTCAAACCCATGAATAACAACACACAGCTATCAACCTTTGCAATTGAAAAAGAAAAGAAACAGCCAGTAAATTTCAAAAACATTATTAATAACTATAAACATCATTGGTATATCTTTCTCGGCTCGGTATTAATATGTCTGGTAATAGCCTTCGTTTATCTTCAATATGTCGCCCCGGTATATACAATCAAGGCAACGTTATTAATCAATGAAAATAAGGAGAACAACACCCAAGAGGACAAATCGGTATTAAATAAAATTGATTTACCTAACTCGTCTGAGATAACGGAGAATGAGATAGCAAAATTAAAATCGACTAATTTAATAGGCCAAGTTGTTTCGGACTTGCAGTTAGCCACATCTTATAAAATCAAAGATGGCTGGAAATACAATGATCTGTACGAAACACTGCCATTCAAATTCGTAATGTTGGCACCTCATAAAGGGATTGACGGCAAACATACCTTAACAATAAGAATTAAAGACCAGAAATCCTTTGCTATTGACGTTGACGGAAAATCAGAAGAACATAAGTTTAATACATCAATTTCATCAGATTTAGGTACCTGGACTTTAAAGCCAACATCAGAGATAGTAAATTTCAAAAATGCGGAGATCAAGTTAACAATGCTTGATCCGGATAAAATCACAACAGATTATCAAAAAGCGATAGATGCAAGCTTAAAAGACAAACTTTCCTCGGCGGTTGACCTCACGATAACAGATCATATAAAACAAAGAGGAAAGGATATCTTAAATCATTTGATTTACGTGTATAATAACTCAGAGGTTCAGGCTAAAAACAAGGAAACTCAAAGCACAATAGCTTTTATAGACCAACGACTATCTTCTCTTACCGGCGAATTAAGTAGTTCTGAAAGGAATATCCAAGACTTTAAAAGCAGCAACCAAATAACGGATATCGATGCTACCTCGAAATATAACCTGGATAATTTACAAGTGAATGACGCCCGTTTAAATGAAATAAATGTTCAATTAAGTGTAATTAAAGGAATAGAAAAATACATCGAATCGCCTCAAAACAGAAATAATGTGCCCGCTGTTATCGGCATTTCCGATCCTACCTTAGTAAGTTCGGTCGAAAAACTTTCGCAACTTGAACTTGAAAGACAAAAATTACTGGCAACAACACCAGAAACTAACCCGGATTTTGAACAATTAAACAGGCAAATACAAACAACGAGGGCATCTATAAAAGAAAACGTTCAAAACATTAAGTCCTCGCTCAACAATGCTCTTGAGAAAATACAATCGGTTAACACCAATGTCGAATCAAAGATATCAAGTATACCTATTCAAGAACGGGAATTACTGGGTAAAAAAAGACAACAATCTATCAAAGAAAACCTGTATCTGTATCTTTTGCAAAAGCGAGAAGAAGTGTCATTAAATTATGCCACAACACTAAAAAACTATCGTGTTATTGATAATGCATTTAGCGGCCCGGTTAAATGGCCAATTAAGAGCATTGTATACTTTGTGGCATTGATGCTTGGACTACTTTTACCAATAATATTCATCTTTGTTAAAGATATGTTGAATGGGGTAATAGTGGACCCAGAAACTTTAGAAAACGAAACCGGACTTGCAATATTAACCGACATAAACGTCCACAAATCCGAAAATCCATTTGTCTTAACAGATAAAAATAATAACCTAATCAGTGAGCAGTTTAGGGCGCTTCGGTCAGAGTTATTTTATCTGAATAAGGACAAAGAATTGTCAAACGTTATTTTAATTACATCCAGCGTGGCAGCAGAAGGTAAAAGTTTTATTAGCAGTAATCTTTCCATTGCCTTAGCTTCTACTGGTAAAAAGGTTGTGCTTATAGATCTTGACTTAAGAAGGCCTAAATTGAAAACCCTTTTTAAACAATTAACCAATCAGCCGGGAATTACAGACTATATTATAAAAAACGTCTCTCTGGACAAAATAATTTCAAAGTCCGGGATATCACCCACATTAGATATAATAACCGGTGGAGGAACGGTAAATAACCCTTCTGAACTATTGGAAAGTGAGCGCTTGGGTGAGTTAATTGAGCAATTGAAAACCCAGTATGATAGTATCATAGTTGATAGCCCGCCGTTGCATTTAGTTACAGACACCTTAATATTAGCTCGGTATGCGCAGACCACCTTATATGTTGTGAGACAAGGTTTCACAAAAAAGGCCGAATTAAAATTTATAAAGCATTTAAACCAAGAAAATAAACTTCCTCAAATGCAAATTTTATTTAATGGAGTTAACAATAAACGGTACGGTTACGGTTACGAATATGACAACGTTTACTATGGCAATACAGCTATAGAATAACAGATCCAAACCGTTTAGAAAAGCACTAATTCTTTTGAAGAATTGGTGCTTTTTTAATTTAACCAGATATGTAAGCGAAATTTATTTGTTATAAAACCCGTATTATTTTTTTATAAATATTATTTTAGTATTTTTAACCTACTAAATATACTCATTACCAAACACTTAGTAGGTGGGAATTAACTTTAACTATATTAATAGATAGTATTTCAATTAAAATATCATCTATTAGTCTAAAAAATTCACTTTAACAAAAAATAATGCAACCTTTTAAGTTCCGCTTCCGTTCAAAGGGTATGAACAACGTGAAACATCTTTCAATCTCAGAAGAGGTCTCTTCTGGCCGCGTGCTGCCAAGAGGAACGGTATCTGCTAAAGCAATGTTAGTAGGTTTGATACTGGGTAATTTAATTATTGGAGGTCTTATTTATTTGCTTTGTCTGGCTTTTTGATTTGGCAGGTACCCGCAAACCACTAATATTTTGTACTAAAAATACTACTGACTACTTTGTTCGTAGTGTATAAAATACACTGTTTAAAACGAACTCTTGAACGCTGCCTGCTAGGATAGCTTTGAGGTTGTTTTTTTGTCATTTAACAGCTATTTAGCTAAAATATTTTTTGTAAATACAAGGTTGACTGATGTTGGCATTATCCTTGTTAACGTTTACGAAATTATATTTTATGCAAACACGTCAACTCACCTTCCTTAGATCTATGCTAGCCCTTACAGATTTTGTTCTGTTAAATGTTTGTCTATTTGCTGGATTTCACTTTGCCACTAAGTTTGGTATTTTTTTTACTAACCCAGACATGTATACAGGCGTAGCCTTTATGTGGATATCTTGGGTTATCAGTACTGGTATGTTCAGGCTTTATAGTGAGTATACCATCTATAAATTGAGTGATATATATAAAGCGACCTGGCGAAGTGTTACCTTTCATGTTGTATTATTTTCAGCATATATCTTAAGCGTACATGTTGTTATCCACTTTGCTTTTATTTACTCATTAATAGTTATCTCCGGTTTCGCGTTTAGTCGTATAGTATGTTACGTTTTGATGCCACTTATTAAATTAGATTTTGAAAATAGAAATGCTAACATATTAGCGATAGCATCTGTCGGCGGGCATTGGATAGAGCTTTTAAGGATTATGCCTCTGTTTAAAGAAAAGAGCGTTACGTTCATTTCGAATAAAAAGACCCTTAAAGATACAGTAGAAGGTCATGCTTTTTACACCGTGCCAGATGCCAATAAAGACAGTAAAATAGATTTAATTAGGTGTGTAGTTAAAGTATGCGGTTACATTTTGTTTTTAAGACCTCATGTTATCATTACTACTGGCGCAGCCCCAGGATTACTTGGAATATTAGTAGGGAAAATATTGGGTATTAAAACAATATGGATAGACAGTATTGCTAATGCAGAGAAACTATCTCTTAGTGGCTCAATAGCCATGTGGCTGGCCGACAGGGTTTATACACAATGGGAGCATTTGGCAACTGAGCCAAAACTAGTTTATAGCGGGAACTTATTGTAATTCAAAGTAATTTAATATGATTTTTGTTACAGCCGGCACTCAATTGCCATTTGATAGGCTAATTAAAACTATTGATAATATTGCTGCAGAACTGCCGGGCGTACGGTTTGTTGCGCAAGCAGTAAATTCTGCCTACCAAGCCAAAAACATTGAAGTGTTGGGCTTTATATCACCTGCAGAATTTAATGGCTATGTTGATAATTCTAAACTAATTATTAGCCATGCCGGCATGGGTACTATCATATCCGCTTTAGTTAAACATAAGCCAATTATTGTTATACCGCGGTTAGTCAAATATAACGAACATAGAAACGAGCATCAATTAGCCACCAGCAGGCAAATGGATCGTCTTAACTACGTTAACGTCGCTTATGACGAGGACGAATTGGTCACCATGTTCAAACAAATGTGGCCAGATAACCTAAAGCCTCGCAACAGTATAAGTGATGTTGCCTCAAATGAAATAATTAGCTCAATAAATAATTTTATTAAATACTGATAAACACACTTTACATAAATACTTCGGTCAGCGCAAATTATTATTTCTATTTAAAACATTAAATTAAGCTATTTGTAATATTATAAACTGACTATTAATAATTAAACTACCACCATGAAAAATTTTTTAACCCCCACTTTGCTTTTCTTAGCACTTTCTGTTTTTAGTTGCAAAAAGGCCGAACCCGTAACGCCCGTAAATACCGGCCAGTCAACAAGCGACTATGATATCAATAATAAAATCTTCCGAGTGAAGGTCTCTTCATCCGGCGTGGCATACACGGTAACTATAAAAAGAACTAATCCAGCTAGTCCAGGGGTTGAAGATATCCAGCAAGGGAATCAAAGTACAGGAAATTCTTTTGAGTATCCATTTACACCAAATCTAGGTGACAAAATTGAAATTACCGCACAAAGCGCTAAGGGATCTGTATATGTTTATCCTCTTTATAAAGGTTCAGTAATAGGCCCTGTAAATAGCCAAACTACTTCCAGCGGCGGATCCCTTGTAACGTTTACTTATACTGTTACAAATTAGCAGAAAATGAACTATGGTGCGTGGATAATATAAGCAACAACAAAGTTTAACAGTAATAGACGCCTCTATGGGAGTCTGTTAAGGATTATTCTCGCACCATATACTATAAAGCTCAGTTAGTAGTTAGCTTTAACTACCTTTTATGTCTATTAGAATGCAGACTTATTGCAGCTCCATAGACTACCTATCCAAAACCTCTCCGTTAATTTTTCAGTTATACTGCTTCCGCCACGTTCAGTATGATAAACGCCCAATACCACCGCACCTCCCTATTAATAGTATGAGAATCGCTATTTTAATATAGTTCAGTGCCGGATTTGTTTAAATAACCTTGTAAGGTCGTCGTAAATTCCTCAACATGCGGGGGCAGCAAGATTGAAAAGTGATCTCCGGTAACTTTATACAGATCCACTCCTTTTTTAGCATATTGCTCCCAGCCTAACACATTTCCCTGGTCTATATAGTGCACACTTATTGTTGCCTTGAGCAAAGTAACTTTATCATTAAATGGTTCTATGATGTAATTTCGAAATGCACGCTCACGTTTACTTTTTATTTCCCGGAGCTGCTCTACAGAAAAACCGCTGTCGATACTTTCTTTAGAATGGCTAAAAGACTTAAAAAAAATGTTATTTTTTACTAGTAAAGAGGGCTGCGTTAAAGACGATTTTAAAAAATTTAAGATTTTGGGATAATGCCTTTTTATTTTTTTTGGAATCAGTTTATACCTCAACTTATATTCTGTCATCCCGGCATCAGCATCAATAATTATCAACGGCTGCACATCCCTCCCCATTTCAATCATTTGTTTGCGAATCTCTACTGCGACATAAGCTCCTGACGAATATCCGGCAACCAAATATGGGCCGTCTGGATTGTGTTGAATGATCTCTGTGATGTAGTGGGCTGCAATGTCCTTTAAATCTTCGAAAGGGGCGTGGATACCATCCAAACCTATTGCTTTAAGGCCATATACTGGCTGGTCTCTATCTATATATCTAATTATATTACTAAAATTAAGAATATTACCACTATCGCCTTGTACAATGTAGAGCGGTGTTTTACTGCCTTTTCCTTTAATAGGAACTAAGAACTTATAATTAAAAGAATTTTGAGAAGTATCAATAAATTTTGCCAATGATATTATATCAGGATATTGATACAATACAGCCAACTGGAATGTTATGTTAGTCGCCTTTTTAAAATGAGCTAACATTTGTACAGCCATTAGCGAGTGCCCGCCCAGTTCAAAAAAGTTATCATTGATTCCGGATACTTTTAATCCTAAGGCGTCTTTCCATATATCAAATAACGTTTGTTCTGTAGGTGTACCCGGACACTCTAACACTTTTTCTTTTAATAAAATCGAGACATCCAACTCCATTAAACTTTTTCGGTCTATCTTACCATTGGATGTCAGGGGTAATTTTTCGAGTTCTATCCAAATGCCGGGAATCATATATCCAGGCAACTTGTTTTTTAGAAAAATATTTATTCGCTCTTGCTCAAAACGGCCATCCTTCCAAACTATATAACAAATCAAAACTTTATTGTTGCTGGTATCGTTCTTGGCTAACACAACGGCGTTAGCTACTAATTCGCTACTTTTTAAAACATTTTCAATTTCTCCCAGCTCTATTCTGAAACCATTAATTTTTACCTGGTTATCTTTTCTGCCAATAAACTTCATATTTAAGTCGGGCATCATTTTACCAAGGTCACCGGTTTTGTACATCATGCCGCCTGCCTGTTTGTTAAAGGGGTCCGGAATAAATGCAGCATTCGTTTTTTCAGGGTCATTGGCATAACCCCGAGCAACACCTACCCCTCCTATGTATAGATCACCCACCACATTAATTGGCACCGGTTGCAAATGCTCATTTAGTATGTAAAAAAAGTTGTTGTCAATTGGTTTACCATAGGGGATACTATCCCAGTCCTTTCCCACAACATCAATTGGGTAATAGTTAGACCATACTGTGCCTTCAGTAGCTCCGCCGAGGCTAATAACACGCGCCTTAGGAAAATACTTCTTTATACCATCCGGCAAGTCCACGGGAATCCAGTCACCGCTCATAAAAACTGTCTTTAAGCCGGGATAGCTATAGGCGGGGCGTTCTCTCTCCAGATTTTTAATCAGGTAATCTATGGTAGTTGGAACGGAATCCCAAAATGTAATGTTATTACTAACAAGCATATCTTGTAGTGTAGTAACGTCCTGAATTTCTTTTTTCTCGGCAATAACCAGTGTACCGCCGGCAGCAAGCATCCCAAATATGTCATAAACCGAAAGATCGAAACACATAGAGGTGATAAACAGCAGTTTATCGGTTTGATCAACATCGTAAGTTTCATTTACCCAAGATACCAGGTTGACGGCCGAATGATGTTCTATCATTACGCCTTTGGGCTGCCCGGTTGAGCCTGATGTGTAAATAGTATACGCGAGTTGTGTACTGCTTATCGTAATTTCGGGGTTTGATTCATCTCCACTTATAGCTTCTTGACGATCAACCAGCGTGTATTTCTCCTCACCCACTATATCTTTAATAGGATAAGTGTCATCAGCGACAATAATTTTTGACTTTGAATGATTGAAAATATAATGCTGCCGTTCAACCGGATAATCATGATCTATTGGAACGTATGCCCCACCTGCTTTTAAAATCCCCAGCATCCCAATGATCATTTCAAAATCTCGCGTAACAATTAGCCCAACATTATCTGCCGGTTTTAATCCTTTATCAATCAGTTTACGCGATAGGTTGTTAGCCAGTCTATTAAGTTCCTTATAAGTGAGAGCGTTGGCACCTTTGGATAATGCGACGCCATCCGGTGTTTTTAAAACCTGTTCTTCAAATAATGCGTGAAGCGTATAATTTTTTTTATAAGGGACTATTGTATTATTAAATTCGACTACAATGGAATTGTATTCGGCAGCGGAGAGAATATTATAGGCGCCGATTTCTTTACCGGGATCACTAATCACAGCCGATAACAAATTGATAAAATGGTTCTTGAATTGCTCAACGAAATTTATGTCAACCGAGTTTTGATTATGAAAAAAAGAAATATCAAAAAAGGAATCATTCTGTTTTAAAAGCAATCCGATGTGAAACAAATCAAATTGACTTAAAACCTTGGTAACTACGTTGTCTACCTCAACGTTACTGGCAAACGCGGGCGAAGCGGCTTTTTGAACAACAAAAAGGGCTTTAAAAATGTTATTTTGCACGCCTTCAGAAACCGTTATGGTTTCATTATTTAAATTCTTGGCGCTGATAAAGCTTGTAGCTTGTAGCAGACTTTGCTCCTGTAGTTTTACAAAATCATAAAAAAGTGCTTTACTTGTAATAGTGGTTTTGAAGTTGGTTACCTCGAGGGTGTTATCAATATTATGTTGCTCTTGTTGAATCAATAACGATTGATCGAAGCTAATTTCTTCCTGGCCCGAATAGCGTTGTGATAAAATATTAAATACCGATATAAACAGGGTACTTAAGTCTAAATTTATCTCGTGGGTTAATAATTTGATAGACTTTTTTAATTCGTCTTCAATGTAGATATCAATCATGCTGTTTTAGTCGGTGTTCTTGTTGCGAATATCTGAATTTGTTACTCCAATGAATCAATCCAAATGTCAAAAAATCAATTATACGTTAACCGCAGATCAATCAGGGGGGGATCTGCATTTATTTTTAAATAACAGACTTTATAGCGGTTTGTTTATTAGAAAATATAAATATTCCAACTTTTTTTTAGAAATCCTGCAAAAACTACAGTCTTCGAAATACTGTTTTTTTTACCATACAATTAATTATAAATATATTGTGGAAAAAATGTTGCCAAAAATTAAAATTCGGCTTCTTTTTTTGAAAAAAAGTCAATATGTTTGAAACATCAAGAAATAATTTTTCGTTAAAATATAAAAGAAACATCGGGGTTAAAGAAATAACCTTTAAAAGTTGACGTTATATAGAAAAATAATCGATTGGTTAACAGTAGTTTGATTAAGCCAATTAATTAAAAAGAAGAGTAGCTGATAATTTTTATCAACGAGTAACATTATAGTTACAATTACGTTAGATGTTTAAGAAAATTCGAAAACCCCTATATACGAACTAATAAGATATGAAAAGACTCCTAACTGCAGCAGTTGTTTTATTAGCATTTTCATGCAAAAAAGAAAACACGCTACAACCTCAAAACACTCCTACTATTCAAATTTCAAATTCAACAGCTAGTTTTAATACTACAATTACCACGCCAATAGTTAACGTACAATCATGTGGTGCCAAAGGCGATGGAATTACCGACGACACCCAGGCAATAGTTAAAGCTATTACCCAAGCAAAAGCAAATAAGGTGCCAACTGTTTATTTCCCGGACGGAACTTATTTAATAAAAACTGCCGGTAATAACAGCGGTGTCATAGCTTTGGCAAACGGCGTGGGTCTGCAAGGTAACAGCCCTGCAACCTGCCATATTAAACTATCAACCGGCAGACACAATCCAACTTCGCTATTTTACCAGGCCTGGTGGGATGAGCCTACAGTAAGCGATATTGTAATACAAGGTATCGATTTTGATGGTGCTAGCTTTGGACAAACTTATGACGCAAGCTACGAATATGGCCACGCTTTAAGTATTAATAATGGCCAAAACATTGAGGTAAGAGATTGCAAATTTCAAAATCTGCGCGGAGATGGCCTTTTATTTGGCGATACTTTTTTAAGTTCGATCAATCAGCGTATAACTTATAATGTTAATGTGCACGACAGTGAATTTTATAATATCTACCGTGAGGGTGTTATGTTCTGCTGTACAAACGGCGGTTCTTTTTACAACAATAATGTGCATGGTAACGGCTATTTTGTAGCTGGGGTGGATATAGAAAGACATAGCTTGAATGAAACTGTTCAAAATATTTCTGTATACAACAATATTTTCAACTTCACAGATGGTTATGGCCCAATCGAGCGAGGTGGCCCTGCTGTAAGGTACAGAAGAGCTGTTGCAATGGGATTCTTCTATGCAGGCTATACTGCCGGTGTTGATGTGCGTAGCGGATCGCACAAAATTTATGGCAACAAAATTTATCAAGGTCAAATTGACTGTTTTGGCCATATAAATGTAAATATCAGTGACAATACCTTTACTAATACTTACGAGAACATAACAGGTGTTTCCATGATCACTGCGCCAGCAATTAACGTAGCCGACCCGGATGGTAATACTAGTGGACTACTGAATGTCGATGTTGTTTCTAACGTAATTAACTCTTCTATGCCTGGTAATGGCATAGCCTTTAACCATTATAAAAACGTTACTGCTAAGGCGAATACCATTACGGGTACACAAGCAGATGGTATTTCTATTTTAAATACTACGGGAATGGTTGTTTCAAATACAATTACAAACGTTGGTACTACTACTAAAAAAGCTTCAGGAATTGTAATAAACGGCACTACTCCTGGGTTATATGTAGGTTTCAACAAAGTTGCTGACACTAAAACCGGTACAAACCGTACAGTAAATTACGCAGTGCAAATACAAAGTGAAAATGGTGGCGATTCAAAACCGCACATAGAAAACAACAAAGGTGTAAACTTGCTAATGGGTATCGTGTCTGAATATTATTACCAATTAGGCTTCGCAATAGTTGCAGACAATACTGCCGGCTAACAGCAGCAATTCATAAATGCAAAAAGCCATAACAATATTGTTATGGCTTTTTGCATTTATGAATTTAACGGGCGGCCTTCCATTTGTGGGACATACCCGGGTCGCTGGTTGGCAGGCTTTTTATAGGTAAAAAGCCACCATATATTATACCTCATACAAATATTATAAAAAAGTATTGGTATTACCGTCCCGGCAGTCCAAATCGTAATTATCAGAACCGGAACGTAGGTAATTTTTAATATATTAACCATAATTACCCGCCCTATAGTCATCACTATTATTTGCATGCAATAAATGTACAGGGAGTGGTATCCTATTACTCTTAAAAATTTAAGTGCGTTATACTTTTGCAATAAGAAAGATACGTTAAGAGAAATAGCGCAGCCAATTAAAGCCTCCACCAAGAAGAAAAATGGCATCTTATGCTCTACAAAATCAATCCCTTCTTTACCACCTTGCATATTATATTCTGCAAACTGGTATTGCATTACCAAAAAAACCGCTAACAGCGGAAAAAATATTTTAAAAGACGAAAACCGATCAATATTTTCCTGTTTTAAAACCGGGCTTGATAGCAGGTCACCTATAGCAAAGAAGATGTAAAACTCACAAACGTCCGTTAGAAAAGCTGCCTTTAGATCGTTAAGATGGATGTAACTTGAAATAGCGTATAAAATTAGCCCGAGCGCAACCTGATAAAATGGTTTGATCTGTAATTTTGCTTTTAAGAATGCGTAGACAACGCCTATAAAGAACAACGTATTTAGATACCAAAAATGACCGGTTTTACGCGCATCAATAAACAAATTGAGATAGTTCATGGTGGTAATACCATTATTGGTGTACCGCGCTGTAATAAGCTGAAAAGTAATCTCTATAAAACCCCAAACTGCTAATGGGTATAATATTGTATCCATCCGGTTGATCACATAACCATTTAATTGCTTCTTTTTTAGGCCAGCAGATATAAATATGCCCGAGATAATAAAGAATAAGGGCATCCTAAATCCATATAAAAAAACGCTAATATATTTAACTGTGGGATAATCGTATAATGCCAACCCATGGTTATCTAACACGGCGAGACAATGTCCAAAACCGACTAAAAGAATACTTATTCCTTTATCAGAGTCAATAAAAACCCAACGCTTTCTACTAAGAATGCTGCTACTATTGAAAAAAATCATGTTAAATTTAATTGTCTCTCAGGATCAATTAATTGCGGATTGTTTTTGACGTAATAAGTTATTTATAGTGCTTACTAGTTTATTGATATCAAACGGTTTGGGAATAAACGCGTCAAAACCAAAGTTACCAAGTGATATGACCAACTCATGATAAGCAGATATTAACACTACTGGAAGGTGGCATGTTTTCTCGTTGCTTTTTATAAACTGGCAAATCTTGCCGCCATTCATTCCAGACAATAAATAATCGGTTAAGATCAAATCTGGCTTATACATATCAACGCTTTGAATAATATCATCTGTCCGGTCAAGCCCCATTACCTCAAAACTATTAAAATTAAGCACAGTTTCAAGAACCTTTAAAATATCCTGATCGTCTTCTATTATCAATATTTTTCGCTTTTGCATTAGTCAAACATTAAGGGGTAAAAAAAGCAAGATTTGCCATTTGCTTATATGATAACAAATACTTTACCAATTATATTTCAGGTTGTATGTTTTTAAATAATATTACAAATGGCTGTGCATGAATAAAGTCATTGTCCAGATAAAAATTCATGGCCGGCATAAATTTATTAGTCATTAATGTTATTGTCTGTAAATTATTATCCTCCGCGTATTCTTCAGCATATTTCATTAACTGCTTGCCGCAACCTCTTTTCTGAAATTGAGGCGAAACGAATAATTCATCAATAAACAACTGTGTACTGTTCCACCATGTTTTTGTGTGGGCCAATAATGCACCTGCAATTTCGCTACCTTCATAAATAGCAAAACCTTTAAATTGTGGGGATGAAGCGTATTCTTTCAAGTATTTTACACTATCGTCAGGTGTCCAAGCATAATTCCAGGGTGCCTGATTGTAAGTTTGAATAAATATCTCTGCACAAGCCTTTATATTATTAGCTTCAAGTGGGCGTATTTCCATCGATTTAATTTAATTGGGCAGTTATTTTTAAACTGGTTCCCCGTTTTACATATTTCCTTTAAATTACATAACAACGGCAATTTAGTTTTAACAGATTTAAAATAACTTCGGTCTATATTGAAGAGTGTAGGTTGGGTTTTACGAATAACGGATCGCTAGCGAAATGCGGGCGACAGAACAGTCACCAAACTTTTAAAATCAACTCCCTCGAGTAACTGTTTTACGGAGTGTGCATTAAAACAAAAAACCTGTAAATCAAAAATTTACAGGTTTTTTTTAGCTGTCGATATGCACTGGAGCGGTGAGGGAGGGATTCGAACCCTCGGTACAGTTTCCCGTACGTCAGTTTAGCAAACTGATCCTTTCGGCCTCTCAGGCACCTCACCGTTTATTTTAAAGAAAGCCCCTTTTTCCAAGGGACTGCAAATATAGCAATTAGGTTAAGTCAACAAAAAATATTTTCAGTTAGTTTGAGCAAATAAATAGCCGTTAACAACGACTAATCACTTAATCAACCACTTAACTGTCAACAAACAGTTAATAATCTATCCGCACGTGATAAATACTCATCAACATGCGTTTAAATATAGTTTTGATAGTTTCCAGATCTTTAAGGGTTATATTACTGTCATTCAGTTGGTTTTGATCTAATTTGTATTTTATAATTCTATCAACCAACCCGCCGATTGATTTTTCATCGGGCTCCTTTAATGATCGCGAAGCGGCTTCAACAGAATCGGCCAACATTAAAACTGCAGTTTCTTTTGAAAAAGGGATAGGCCCCGGATATCTGAAAGTATTTTCATCAATAATTTTTTCTGGAAAATTTTTCAAGTAGGACTGATAAAAATAATCTACCCGCGTATTACCATGATGCGTACGGATAAAGTTTACAACAACATCCGGAATATTGCCTTTCTCGGCAAGCTCAATACCTTTTAATACGTGCCGAATTATAATTTGCGCGCTTTCTTCGTACGGCAATTTATCATGTGGGTTAAAGCCTGAATTTTGATTTTCTATAAAAAACAATGGGTTTTCCATCTTACCAATATCATGATAAAGAGCTCCGGCCCTAACCAATAAGGCATTGCCGCCAATTTCATAAATAGCATTTTCGGCAAGGTTGGCTACCTGCAATGAGTGCTGAAACGTCCCGGGAGCAGTAAAAGCCAGTTGACGCAACAAAGGCGCATTTGTATTAGTTAATTCAATCAGCGTGATGTCCGAGGTAATATTGAAAATCTTCTCGAACAGATAAATTAGCGGGTAGGCTAGCAGCGTTAATATCATGCTGATAACAAACGGTACAAAGTTTCTCCAATCTATGTCTACCAGACTACCCTCTCTTATTAAGGAGATACCTAAAAATGATACAAAATAGGTAAAGGTGATGATAAGCGCCGAGATCAAAAACTGTTCGCGGCGCACCAGGTTTTTAATACTATAAATAGATACCATCCCGGCTGTGATCTCAAAGTAAGCAAACTCAAAGCTATTAGGCACAAAGAAACCGGCAATCATTACCACGAGCAAATGTATGTTTAATGCCAAACGGGTATCAAACAAAATGCGGATAATAATAGGTACTATACAATAAGGTATATAATACAGATTTGGCAATTGCAGCTTAATAGCCATAGACAGTGTACCCAACATGGCCGTGATAACCAATAGAATCAAGCTTACAAGGCGGTTATCAGCGTAAATATCTTTACGGAATAGAAATAGAAATATCATCAGCAACGATATAGCTATCGTCACCAATAACAACTGCCCGCCCAGCACCAGTTTAGGATTACCATTAACCCGGGCATTATCTTCAAATGCTTTTTTGTATGATTCAAGCTTTTGGTAAACATCATCATTAACAACAGAACCTTTGGCGATAATAGTCTCGCCTTGCTGAACCATGCCACGGGTTGACGACAGGCCATCAAGCACTTCGGTTTCAAGCCTTGTGGTAAGTTTACCGTCAAACGCTACGTTAGCTTGTAGCCTGTTTTGCAACAAGTCAAGCATAAAACTTCTGTCAATTTCGGGGTGCCCGTTTAAGATCTCGCCACAGTAAACTAAAGCCGTTTCGCGGGTAAACAGGTCCGATGAATTCTTTTCTGTGGATACATTTCTATGCAGTATCACTACCGGATATCCTTGATTTTTATCGTATTTTACGTTAGGGCTAAAAACACCTTTAGTATAAACATCGGTCAGTAAAGCCACGCCAACATTCAGGTAATTGGGCTTACGCTTATCATCAATACCTGCATTATGCCACTTTATCTCCAAATCGTTTTTAAACCCGTCAATTTGCTGCGTCGCGACATCGGTATTTAACTGAAATAGCGGCGTAGTGCTGGCAAGAGCGTTTTTACGATCGTTTTGGATTTCGGTTTGTGTTTTTAGTATTGCGAAGTTATATGGCGATACCAGATCTTTTTGATTCCAGATCCGCCCCTTCTCAATTTCATAACTAAACTTAGCCTGTTTAGGCAACGAAAAAACTATCAAACAAATACTAAGCACCATCATGATAAACTTGACGTTGCGGGCGTATTTGCGTAGTACTGCCTTTTGGCGCGAAATGGAGAGTGTGGCCATTTAAAATATTAAGCGCCTCAAAAATAGCATATTTTATAGATATGTATTTTTTTATTGCTTTTGTCATTTCAATTTTGATATCTTTATGATATCACTTTAAAATCAAAATGAAATGAATACTGAAAAGATTATCAACCCTCCCTCAGGTTATTTAACCTTTATACAACCTTTTAGTTGTTTTATGCGGTGATAAAAGCGTAAATCCTATTGTTAACACCGGCACACTTTATCACTAAAATAATGAATAACTTTCAACAACTTGACCCATCACGTATCCTTGAATTGATGGTTATCCGTCAGGGATGGTTTAAATCGAGGTATATTTTAACAGACAATCAGTTTGAATATGGTTCATTGGGCTGTGCGGGTGGCGGCATTTTTAGCCGCGATAAAAAAATCGAGACGGCCGAGGGGAGCTTTATCATAAAACCGGTAGGTTTTTTTGCAAAACAAACGCAAATTATCGACGCCGGTAGCAACGAGGTATTAGGCACCTATACTCGGAATATGTGGGACTCAAAGAACTACATTTCGCTCACCAGCGGTCTAAATGCCGAACTGCTTCGTGAAGGTGGGATCTTTTCAAGAAAAATGGTTTGGAGCAACAAACAATTGGGTAACTTTATGACCTTGAAATCTTGCGCTGGTTTTTCAAAAACTTTTACCATAAC
Organism: Mucilaginibacter antarcticus; assembly: GCF_042686155.1. NCBI lineage: Bacteria > Pseudomonadati > Bacteroidota > Sphingobacteriia > Sphingobacteriales > Sphingobacteriaceae > Mucilaginibacter > Mucilaginibacter antarcticus. The sequence goes on from NZ_JBHUON010000003.1 coordinate 120,782, forward strand.
TTTTGATCAAAACCTAATCAACAAGCCCATTCCTTTGGCGTTACTAAGCTTAGTTGGCGCAAATATAATATTACTAAAGCAAGCGCAGGCCGCAGCAGTAATAACCTAGTTTATGGCCGAAAAAAAAGCTTTTATATTACGTATCAATCCTGAAATGTTGAAGGAAATAGAAATTTGGGCCGGGGAAGAATTTAGAAGCACCAACGGCCAGGTTGAATACCTGCTGCAACAAGCTTTACAAGTCAGAAAAAAAACCTTAAAAAAAAAGAAGGAAGAATAATTAGATAATTTCGTATCACCAAATAACTATCTAATGAAAGAAGTAGTCATTGTATCGGCCACCCGCACGCCTATTGGCAGCTTTGGCGGCAGCCTGTCAGGCTTTACAGCCACACAATTAGGGGCTATCGTTATCCAATCAGCCGTTCAACAATCAGGTCTAGAACCAACCCATATCCAGGAAGTTTTTATGGGCAACGTGCTGTCGGCAAATTTAGGCCAGGCACCCGCTACCCAGGCGGCCACGTTTGCCGGGCTACCGCCTTTACCTGCTACAACCATAAACAAAGTTTGCGCATCGGGCATGAAAGCCATTATGCTGGCTGCGCAAAGCATAGAACTGGGTCAAAATGAAATTGTACTAGCCGGCGGCATGGAGAGCATGAGCAATGCGCCCTACTACCTATCTAAAGCCCGGACAGGCTATAAACTGGGTAACGACTTATTGATTGACGGTTTGGTTGAAGACGGCCTGTGGGATGTATATAATGATTACCACATGGGATCTGCGGCTGAGCTTTGCGCGGCAGACTGTAATATTAGCCGCGAAGAACAGGACGCTTATGCTGTTGAGTCATACAATCGTGCCATTAACGCTCAGAATGGTGGTAAGTTTGTAAACGAGATAACTCCAATCGAAATCAAAAATAAAAGAGGCGAGATAGCTTTATTTAGTGACGATGAGGAGCCGGCAACCGTCAAGTTTGATAAGATCCCGTCACTAAAACCAGTATTCAAAAAAGATGGTACTATAACAGCCGCTAATGCTTCAACCCTTAATGATGGTGCCGCGGCAGTAATATTGATGAGCCGTGATAAAGCCGAAGAGCTGGGCATTAAACCCTTAGCACGTATACTGTCGTATGCCGATGCTCAACAAGCGCCAGAATGGTTTACTACGGCCCCGGCCAAAGCGATACCCTTTGCTTTACAGCACGCAGGATTAACTGGCAACGATATTGATTATTATGAAATTAATGAAGCGTTTTCGGTAGTAGCTATCGCCAATAATCAGCTACTTAAACTCGATCGAGCCAAAGTAAACGTAAATGGCGGCGCGGTGTCATTAGGGCATCCTTTGGGAGCATCCGGAGCGAGGATTGTGGTTACCCTGCTTAATGTATTACAGCAAAACAACGGCAAGTTTGGTGTAGCAGGCATTTGTAACGGCGGCGGCGGAGCCAGCGCAATTGTTATTGAAAATTTACGTTAAGGATAAAAATCGGTTATATTTACTGCTTACCTATATTAAGAGATTAATAGTGCCAAAAAAATCCTTTTTAGTTTTGATTTTAATACTATTGCTGTCGCGGGTGTTTGCGCAGCAGCCAGTTGTTGCCAATAACATTAATCAACTTAATACTTACCAGGACAGCTTAAAAAAGCTTGGCAATGAGTTTGTTCATAATCAAAATGACCTTGAACGTAAAAATGCTAATTATGCTTTTATAAAAACATTGGTTACCGCGCTAAAAACAAATAACTCATTTACCTACCCTTTCGATTCGCTGAAAACGATATCGCTTACTCAGTCGCCCGACAATAAATTCAGAATATTCAGCTGGCATGTCGCTAATAACGACGGTAGCTATCGCTTTTATGGCGCTATACAAATGAACACCAGTGGCCCATTAAAATTATACGGTTTGGAAGACTACTCGCCGTTAATTAAAAACCCGGAAGATACGGTGGCTGATAATCGCACCTGGTTTGGCGCACAGTATTATACCATCGTGCCCGTTATGAGTATAAAACCCTATTATGTGTTATTGGGGTGGAAAGGTTATACAGATAAATCTACCAAAAGGGTGATAGACGTACTATCTTTTAAGGACGATAAACCGGTATTTGGGATGCCTATATTTGAAGGGAATAACAAAAAGCGGAGCCGTGTAGTGTTTCAGTACGCACGCCAGGCTTCTATGCTGTTAAAACATGTCCCGGCTCAAAATTTAATTGTATTTGATAATCTGGCTCCGCCAGATAAGCGGAATAAAGACCAGCCGGAAACTTACGGCCCAGACCTTACTTATAACGGATACCAACTTAAAAACGGTAAGTGGACCTACGTTGATAATATAGACATGCGCAATATACCTAACGAGATGGACGAGGGCTATGTTGATCCAAGAGTACAGCAGCAACAAACTCGCCCAATAAAGGCCGAACCAGCCAGGCAAAAACGTGTGCAATAAATACAATTTCTTAATAATCAGACCTGTAAATATGCTTTATTACATTTAACAGAATAATAGTATTTTAGACAAAATTTAACTGATCATATGTCTGCAAAAACCCTAACAACCGACAGCGTTGTTATTACAGAACCCAAGTACCCCCGCAGTATTCCATTTATTATAGGCAACGAAGCTGCAGAGCGCTTTAGCTTTTATGGTATGCGTTCAATTTTGGCTACGTTTCTGGTTGCCCAATTTTTTAATCCCAGCCTTAGCCCGGCCTTGCAAGCTGTTGCCGAGGCTAAAGCTAATCAGAGCACACACTTTTTTGTAACCCTGGCTTACACCATGCCATTTATTGGTGGTTTAGTTGCAGATTGGTTTACTGGTAAATACAAGATCATACTTTACATATCCATACTTTACTGTTTTGGCCACTTGTGCCTTGCTTTATTTGATACTAATTTAGACGGTTTTACCATAGGTTTAGTATTGATAGCAGTGGGTGCCGGGGGCATAAAGTCGTGCGTATCTGCCAACGTTGGCGATCAGTTTGATAAAACCAACCAGGCATTGATGTCAAAAGTATACGGTTGGTTTTACTTTAGTATAAATGCTGGCTCTGTGGTGTCAACCGTATTGATCCCTTGGGTATATGCTAATTATGGCGCGCAATGGGCCTTTGGTATCCCAGGCATATTAATGGCTTTAGCTACGCTAATATTCTTTTTGGGACGTAAAAAGTACGTAAAAGTACCACCGGGTGGCATCAACAAAAATAACTTCGTATTTATATCAGTGTACGCCTTATTTAATCTTGGCAAAAAGCTAAAAGGCCAGTCATGGTTGGATGTTTCTAAAGGCAAATTTAATCCAGCCAAAGTAGAAGGGGTAAAAGCGGTTTACCGTGTAATGTCGGTATTTATCTTCGCGCCTATATTTTGGGCCATGTGGGATCAAAACCTGTCAGAATGGGTTCTACAGGCCGAAAAGTTGGACAGGCACATCAGCCTTGGGTTTATTGACTTTACTGTATTACCCGGCCAGGTACAAACCGCTAACCCTATTTTCTTATTGTCGTTCATCCCGCTATTTACATATTTTGTTTATCCTTGGTTTGACAAAATTGGTATTAAAACCACCCCATTGCGCCGCTTTGGTGCCGGTTTAGCATTAACCGCACTATCTTTTGTAATTATCGCTTTGATTCAGATGCGTGTAGATCTAGGCGAACATCCATCAGTATGGTGGCAAATACTGGCGTATGTAGTACTGTCCGCAGCAGAAGTATTAGTATCGATAACCGGCTTAGAGTATGCTTATACTCGGGCACCTAAGTCAATGAAAAGCACCATGTCTGCCATTTGGTTATTAACCGTTGCAGCCGGTAACTTATTTGTGGCTCTTATTAATGGTAGCATTGCCAACGGCGGTTTCTTTTCCAAGTTCACAGGAGCCAATTTCTACTGGATGTTTGTTGGCATTTGTGCGGTATTTTTAGTAGCATTTATAATTATATCGCCGCGTTTGAAAGAACGCAGCTATATAGATGAGCCTGAAGATGATAGCGAGATAATAGCAGAAACAAATAATTTATAATACACGTTGATCGTTATACAAAGAGCAGGAGAATTTACTTTTCCTGCTCTTTGTATTTTTTTAAACTGGTAAATCTGTTACTTTAGTAAACTGTTTGTCTAAAGCTAAAATTATCTTAAGTGCCTGATAGCTTAATCATTATACCTACTTATAACGAGAAAGAAAACATCGAACGGATGATCCGTAAGGTATTTTCGCTTCCGTTCGATTTTCATATTTTAATTGTTGATGATGGTTCGCCGGACGGTACTCAAATAATTGTCAAATCATTGATGAATGTTTACCCGGAAAATTTGTTCTTACTGGCCCGCGAGGGTAAGCAAGGTTTGGGTACCGCTTACATCGCTGGTTTTAATTGGGCTATTGAGCGCCAATATGACTACATTTTTGAAATGGATGCCGATTTCTCGCATAATCCGGATGACTTGATAAAACTGCGTGATGCTTGTGTGGCAGGTGCCGATGTATCTGTTGGGTCGAGGTATATTACCGGAGTAAACGTAGTTAACTGGCCAATGAGCCGCGTGCTAATGAGTTATTTTGCATCAGTATATGTACGGTTTATTACGGGGGTAGATATACAGGATTTTACGGCTGGCTTTATGTGCTATAGCCGTAAGGTTTTAGAGACTATCGAATTGAAGAAGGTAAAGTTTGTGGGCTACGCTTTCCAGATAGAAATGAAGTATACCGCGGTAAAGCATGGTTTTAAAGTAACCGAGGTGCCTATCATATTTACTGACCGCACAGCCGGTGCGTCAAAAATGTCTAAAGGGATATTTAAAGAGGCGGTATTAGGCGTATTGACTATGCGCATCAACAGTATTTTCCGCAAGTATCCGGAAGGATAACGATTGGTTTATTGAAGAATGGCTATAAAAGATTAAAGATTAGTTGCTATCCAACTGAAAGCTAGTCTTCTTATCTTAAACTCTAATCTTTTTGATAACTAATCTTTCAAAAATCCTAATTTTACCTCAATGAATGAAAATCTTGATCCTGAGCGCGAGAGCCTTTCGCCTGCCGAGCGTGATATTGAAAAAGTTTTACGCCCGCAGGCATTCGAAGATTTTACCGGTCAGTTTAAAATATTAGAAAACCTTAGAATATTTGTTCAAGCGGCACGCCAGCGTGGCGAGGCGCTAGACCACGTCTTACTGCATGGCCCTCCCGGATTGGGCAAAACCACGTTGTCGCACATTATCGCTAATGAGATGGGCGTCGGTATCAAAATAACATCGGGCCCAGTATTAGATAAACCCGGCGATTTAGCAGGTTTGCTAACTAACCTTGAAACAGGCGATATTTTATTCATTGACGAAATCCATCGTTTGAGCCCCCTGGTTGAAGAATATTTGTATTCTGCTATGGAGGATTTTAAGATTGATATTATGCTGGAAAGCGGCCCTAATGCCCGCTCGGTCCAAATTTCGCTAAATCCTTTTACTTTAGTAGGTGCTACAACCCGTTCTGGTTTGCTTACCGCGCCTTTAAGAGCAAGATTCGGGATAAACTCGAGACTTGAATATTATGATGCTAAGCTACTGACTACCATTGTACTGCGTTCATCATCAATATTAAAAACGCCTATCACCGACGAAGGTGCTTATGAAATTGCCCGTCGCAGCCGTGGCACTCCCCGCATAGCCAATGCTTTGCTACGACGGACGCGTGATTTTGCCCAGATAAAAGGTGATGGAAATATAGACACCGCAATAGCCAAATATGCCCTTAATGCCCTTAATGTTGATGAACATGGACTTGATGAAATGGACAACAAGATCCTTACAACCATCATTGATAAATTTAAAGGGGGGCCTGTTGGTTTAAAGACTATAGCAACCGCTGTTGGTGAAGACGAAGGCACTATTGAAGAAGTTTACGAGCCCTTTTTGATACAAGAAGGGTTCCTGATGCGTACATCAAGAGGGCGTGAAGCTACTGAGGCAGCCTATCGGCATTTAGGTAAGATAAAACTGGGCGGAAATCCTTCCTTATTTTAAGTTTTTATTAGTACTATTGTTATTCAAACAAGTACAATAATATTCAATATTTTAACCATTAAATACTATAGTTTACCGCTATAAACAATCCTTTATGAAACGAATATTACTTTTTGCGACCGTGTTGTTATCAGGCAGCACTTTTGCTCAAACGGTTACCAAAATAACCGACCCGGTTGATTATGTAAACCCGTTGATGGGTACCGCCTCCCAACCCGATCTTTCAAATGGTAACACTTATCCGTGTATAGCTTTGCCATGGGGTATGAATTTTTGGACGCCACAAACCGGCGTTAACGGTGATGGTTGGGCCTACACTTACGATGCACACAAAATAGTTGGCTTTAAACAAACGCACCAGCCGTCGCCATGGATGGGCGATTACGGCCAATTTTCTATCATGCCGGTAACCAAACACCTAAAAGTTACCCAAAACGAGCGCGCAAGTTGGTTTTCTCATAAAGCCGAGGTTGCAAAACCGTATTACTATAATGCTTATTTGGCTGATCATGATGTAACTACTGAGATAGCCCCTACGGAACGTGCGGTACAATTTAGATTTACTTTCCCTAAAACCGATAGCTCATTTATTGTTGTCGATGCTTTTGAAAGAGGATCATATATCAAAGTAATTCCGGGCGAAAACAAGATCATAGGTTATTCAACACGTGTAGCCCGCGGTCCTTTAAAGAATTTCAAAAATTACTTTGTTATTTATGTAGACAAGCCATTTACGCTGTCGCAAACGTATAACCTTACCGAAGAGGAAAGAACAGGCCGCAATGGCGCGCGTAACCGCATTGAAGTTGCTGCCTTAAACAGCGGATTAGAAACTACCACTACCCATGCACTAGCCGCAATTGGCTTTAAAACTCGTGCCGGCGAAACTGTTAACCTACGCGTTGCCTCATCTTTTATCAGCTTTGAGCAGGCAGAACTTAACCTGAAAAGAGAAGTTGGTGGCGATAGCTTTAATGCAACAGCTTCAAAAGGGCGTGCTATCTGGAACAAAACACTGGGACGCTTAGCGGTGTCTGGCGGTACTGTTGACCAAACCCGTACTTTTTACTCATCGCTTTATCGTATGCTGTTTTTCCCGCATAAAATGTATGAGTTAGATGCTGCGAATAAAGTAATGCATTACAGCGCCCAAAACGGAGAAATTTTACCTGGCTACAAATTTGCCGGTACCGGTTTTTGGGATACTTTCCGTGCGCTGTACCCATTCTTAAACCTGGTTTATCCTTCTATCGATAAAGAAATGCAGGAAGGCCTGATCAATGATTATAAAGAAGGTGGCTGGCTGCCTGAGTGGTCAAGCCCTGGTTACTCAGACATCATGATTGGCAACAACTCAGCTTCTGTTGTTTCTGACGCTTATGTAAAAGGTATCCGTGGTTATGATATCAACACACTTTGGGATGCTGTAGTTAAAGGCGCTAATAATACAGGTCCTAATGCTACCGGACGTCGCGGTGTCGAATATTATAACACTTTAGGTTATGTACCATATGATGTTAAAATTAACGAAAATGCCGCCCGTACAATTGAATATGCTTATGACGATTTTGCTATCTGGAAATTGGGTAAAGCTTTGGGCAAGCCAGCTGCCGAAATTGATATTTATAAACAGCGCAGCTTAAACTACCGCAACTTATTTGATACCAGAATTGGCTTAATGCGTGGCAAAAACAAAGACGGATCATGGGTAACACCGTTTAATCCGCTTAAATGGGGTGATGCATTTACCGAAGGCAACTCATGGCACTACAGCTGGGGCGCTTTACATGACATGCAGGGCATGATCAACCTATTGGGTGGAAAGAAAGCATTTGTTAACAAGCTAGATTCCATCTATATCATTCCGCCGATTTTCGACGATAGCTATTATGGTGGCGTTATCCATGAGATCCGCGAGATGCAGATAGTGAACATGGGTCAATATGCACACGGTAATCAGCCTATACAGCACATGTCCTACCTATACAACTTTGGCGGCCAGCCTTGGAAATCTCAAGCTCGTGTACGTGAGGCTATGGAGAAACTATACGCGGCTACCCCGGACGGCTATTGCGGTGATGAGGATAATGGCCAAACCTCGGCTTGGTATATCTTCTCATCGATGGGTTTCTACCCCGTTTGTCCTACAGCAGGTGAGTACGTAATTGGGACCCCCTTGTTTAAAAACATGACAGTCACGTTAGATAACGGGAAGAAGATTGTTATCAACGCGCCAAATAACAGTGCTGCTAACAAATACATTCAGGCCTTAACAGTAAACGGTAAGCCATACGACTTAAACTACTTGAAACATACTGACCTTACTAAAGGCGCTGTTTTAAACTTCACTATGTCGGCTAAACCAAACATGGTGCGTGGTACAAAAGATTCAAGTGCTCCTTATTCCCTTTCAAATGAGAAATAAGCTATCGGGCTTTTATAAAAAGCTAATTGTACTAACATTAGCCACCTGTGCTTTTGCTTCGGCAAGTGCACAGGATACACGCCTGCGTTTAGGTATCTATGGTTTAAACCATGACCACATCAGCGGCTTTTTTAGCCAGATGAAACAGGGTAAAGCCAACGTTGTTGGTGTTTACGAACCCAGCCGCCCGCTTTGGGAAAAATACAAGAAGCGTTTTAACCTGCCCGATTCGCTTTACTTTGACGATGTAAAGAAAATGATAGCCGCACGCAAGCCCCAGGTTATGCTGGGTTATAACGCCGTTGGTAAACACGTTGATATTGTTGAGTTGTGCGCCCCTTTGCATATCCCTGTAATGGTTGAAAAACCGTTAGCGGCTACGCTTACCCAGGCAAAACGCATTGAGCAGTTGGCCAGGCAATACAACATTAGGGTATTAACTAATTACGAAACTACCTGGTACCCATCATTTCAATACACTTACGACGTGGTTAACCAGGACAGTATTGGTAAAATTCGGCGCATGGTCATCCGCGACGGTCACCGCGGGCCTAAAGAAATTGGCTGCAGCCCCGAGTTCTTAGCGTGGCTGACAGATCCTGCTGATAATGCTAATGGTGCAGGCGCCTTAAACGACTTTGGTTGCTATGGCGCCGATTTGGCTACCTGGTTGATGAAAGGCCAACGCCCTACTGCTGTTACGGCCGTAGCGCAACATTATAAACCATCGGTGTATCCAAAGGTTGAGGATGATGCTACCATTTTGGTTGAGTACCCTACTGCCACTGCTTCAATAGAAGCATCATGGAACTGGGCGCTGAACATTAAAGACATGGAAGTTTGGGGCGAAAAAGGTGTTATCCACGCTTTTGATGGCAATAACGTTCAAACCCGTTTAAAAGAAGGCGGTTACAATTTGGTTAACCGGGCTAAAGCTATCCCGTCGCCAAACAACGACCCTTTGATTTATTTAACCGCGGTATTACGTAATGAGATCCCGGGCACAGATGATCAGGCATCATTGAAATACAATATGATAGCTATGGAGATATTAGATGCTGCAAAGCGCTCTATTCAAACCGGTAAACGGATTGTTTTAAATCCGTAAAAACTTAATCAACATTAATTGTTTATAGGAGCTATGGATCAATCGTCCATAGCTCTATTTTTAATATCAAATTTATATCACATGTTAAAACCTACTATTGCTTTATTGCTACCTGTAGCTATGTTATTTTCTGTAGCCTGCCAATCTGAACCCGGCAAGACGACCAAAGCCGATACTGTTGCCGCTACAGATGGCACAGCAGTTGAAACCGAGGCCACTGCCCCTGCTGCGCAAGGCCCAAAAGCATCAAACGCAGAGATAATTGCCCGTAAACAGGTGCCTATTTTGTGCTATCACCAAATACGCGACTGGCGCGCTAAAGACTCTAAAAATGCGAAGGACTATATTGTACCGGTAGCAGATTTTAAAGCCAAAATAAAAATGCTGGCCGACAGCGGTTACCACACTATCCTGCCAGATCAGTTGTATGATTACCTTACTAAGGGCGCTGCACTGCCTAAAAAGCCTATTATGCTAACTTTCGATGATACGGACTTGGATCAATACACCATAGCTGCCCCTGAGCTTAAGAAGTACGGTTTTAAAGCAGTTTATTTTGTGATGACCGTATCTATCGGTCGCCCTAATTACATGACCAAGGAGCAGATAAAAGCCCTGTCAGACGCGGGTAACGTGATAGGCAGCCACACCTGGGACCACCACATGACCAGCAAATACAAACATGATACCGACCCTAAGAAAGACGACTGGACCGTGCAGATTGACAAACCAACAAAGAAACTTGAAGAAATAACCGGCAAAAAGATTACCTACTTCGCCTACCCTTTTGGTATCTGGAACAAATCTGGCTTCCCAGAATTCCACAAACGCGGCTTTAAAATAGCGTTCGGATTAGCAGACAAACGCGATCCGAACGATCCCTTGATGTGTGTGAGACGTATTTTGGACAGCGGCTACTGGAGCACTAAGACTCTGAGCAACGCTATCAGGAATAGCTTTTAGCCGGCAGCCCCTAAGGGGAAGTGATATGGCAACATTAAAAAAGCCGCTTCAATTTTGAAGCGGCTTTTCCATTTTATTGCTGTCACCTGTTGTAAAGGATGACGACAGGGACTAAACAAGCGCTGACGACATTATAAATTCTCTTCTGCCGGCCCGCCGTCTTTATTAGAGCTATCACCGTCTTCATCACCTTTTGATGGCGTTGGATCGCCGCTTTCTTGCGCCGGAGTTACCGTTGGTACACGCACGTCGCCAGGCTGGTCTTGCACGTTGGGCTGTTCGCCCTGTTCTAGATCATTATCGCCGTCTTTATTGGTAACAGAGTCATCCTGATTTGTTATCTGATCATCTATCGGGTCTGTGTTTTCTAAATTTTCCATATATATAGATTTAATTGTTTGCTGATATCCATTTGGTTGCTTCATCAAGTTCACTTAAAGAAAAGCCTTTTGCTGTACCGGGGATGAAGTGCGTAAAAGCATCTGTAAACCACTCCACTCCTTTTTGATCGCTCACTACGGCTATGCGTTTCCATTCGGTAAAATGTTTAATGCCTGCTACCAGGTCTTTCCACCAAGCCGCGAGGGTAAAGTTTGAGACATCGGTTTCCAAAACTAACAGATATTTAATTTCGCCTTGCCGTTTGGCAAGTTCGTCTAATCGCGGCAGTAAAACGGTTTCCATATCTTGTTTTGTGATCTCGCCTATAGCATGTATGCCAAGGACGTCATCTGGTAAGTTATTAATATATTGAAGCATGCCTTTATTATTTGAGAGTGTGTATACGATGAATAAAAAGTCTGTTTTTTATTTATGTTATCTTTGCGCCAATGCAAAACAAGGCCGCATACAGTAAACTTATCAAAGACGAAGCCAAAAAACTGGGCTTCCTGTTTTGCGGTATCTCGAAAGCCGAATTTTTAGAAGAAGAAGCTCCCCGCCTTGAAACCTGGCTAAATAAAAATATGCACGGCGAAATGCGTTACATGGAAAATCATTTTGACAAACGCCTTGACCCACGATTGCTTGTTGATGGTGCTAAATCGGTCATATCTATGGGGCTAAATTATTACACAGACGAAATTCAAACCGATCCGTCGGCACCTAAAATATCAAAGTATGCTTATGGCCAGGATTATCATACCGTAATAAAAGACAAGCTAAAACTACTGTTGGAGTTTATTAACCAAAACATAGGTGAAGTCGGCGGACGTGCCTTTGTCGACTCCGCGCCGGTATTAGATAAAGCCTGGGCAAAAAAAGCGGGGCTGGGTTGGATAGGTAAAAATACTAACCTGATCAATCAACGCACAGGCTCATTCTTTTTCTTAGCAGAACTGATAGTTGATATTGAACTTGACTATGAGATTGAACCGACTGCCGACCATTGCGGCACCTGCACCCGTTGCATTGATGCCTGCCCTACCGACGCAATTGTTGGCCCATATGTGGTAGATGGCAGCCGCTGCATATCATACCTCACCATTGAGTTAAAAAACGAACTTCCAACCGAGTTTAAAGGCAAAATGGATAACTGGATGTTTGGCTGCGATATATGTCAGGACGTTTGCCCGTGGAACAAATTTTCAGTGTTACACAGTGAGCCGGCCTTTCACCCGCACCCGGAATTGCTGGGCCTTAACCATGCCGATTTGAAAGAAATTACGGCTGACGTTTTCCAAAAGGTATTTAAAAACTCGGCGGTAAAGCGTACCAAGTTTGAAGGGTTGAAAAGGAATATTGAGTTTTTGCGATAACTATATTGTCATTGCGGGGACGAAGCAATCGCATAGTGAATGGTTCCGCTTTCTCCGTGCGATTGCTTCATTCCTGGCAACGACAAGGGTTTACCCCTTCTTAAACTTATCAGCCAGCAGCTTCAACATATCGTCGTTAACCGGTGCAGAAGGTTCTTCTTTCTTTTGATGAGATTTGTTATCGTAAGGCTTGTTATACGGCTTTTGATCAACTGATTTTGGAACCGCTATCGTCGCCGAAACTACGGCAGGTTGCGATTGGCGTTCAGTGATTTTTTTATTGTTCCAGCGTTTATATATCTCCGTTAGCTTACGTTTGGTATACAGCGGGAAATCGCCATTCATCATCCACGAATAATAACTTGGCTCACTATCAAACACATCTTCCACCTTTCTGCCCTTGTGTTTGCCAAAATTTAAAACTTCTTCGCCGGCATCGTTAAAAGCCATACGGCCTGCAAAATCAACCGGGCGGTGCAAATTGGTAAACAAGTGCAAACCTTCTACATGATTTACCACCGGGGTGCTTTTATTGCCTTTTTTATCTTCCCACTCCTGGTTTTCATAACGCGCTATCTGCGCAAGTAAAACTTCCATAGTGGCACGGGTATCCGCTTCGGCAGAGTGTGCGTTTATAATTTGTTTTTGGCAGTAAAACTGGTAAGCAGCCTTTAGCGTACGCTGCTCCATTTGATGAAAAATATTTTGCACGTCGACAAAATGACGGTTATCTATATCAAAGGTAACACCTACACGTAAAAATTCCTCCATCAGCATCGGGATATCAAATTTATTGGAGTTGTAACCGGCCAGATCGCTATTGTCTAAAAACTCTGCTATCAGTGGTGCAATCTCGTTAAACTTAGGCGCGGTGGCAATATCTTCGTCGTAAATACCGTGTATCAATGAAGTCTCTAACGGTATTGGCATTTCGGGATGTACGCGCCAGGTTTTCACATCTTCAGTGCCGTCCGGATGAAGTTTGATAATAGATATCTCCACGATCCTGTCGACCCCAATGCTCATACCTGTAGCTTCAATATCAAAAAAAGCCAACGGTCGTTTTAAATTCAAATTCATTATTGCGGGATAAGTATATGCAATTGCAAAAGTCTTAAAAAAAATCAGCACCAGAAACACTAAAAATGATATTAAATTTGTTTACCAAAAATAGTACCTTAATCTTACCAATTCCCCTTTTCAGAATGAGAAAATTAATACTTATTAACCTCTTTGTTGTTGTGCTTGCATTTACAGCAACCGCCCAAAACTTTCCATTTGGTCAGGTTGATATTGATGCGTTGTCAATGAAAACGTATGCAAATGACGAAAAGGCCCATGCCGTTGTTTTAAATGAATACGGCGAGTCGAGATTTTTTGCCGGAGAAATTGGTCACGCCACTATTACACACGACTATCACGTTAAGATAAAAATATTAGATAAAGAGGGACTAAAATACGGGCGGATAGAAATTCCATTGTATAATACGGATGTACAGGGCATGGAAGAAACGATAGACCAGCTACAGGGCATTACTACTTATAAAGACGACAACGGGGCTGTACAAACAAAAGAGTTTGAACCCTATTTTGCAATAACAGTAAAAAAGAACAAGAACAACAAAATACTTAGGTTCGAGTTACCCGATCTTAAGGCAGGCTGCGTTATTGAGTATACCTATCACTTTGTTACGCCTTTTTTTCAGAATTTTCATCCATGGCAATTCCAGGCCGAAATACCTAAAAAGATTTCGACTTATGAAACTTACGTTCCTTCGTTTTGGAGATATAACACGGTTTTGAGAGGAAATTTAAAGCTGAGCAGAAATACTTCAGAAATTAGGCGCCAATGTTTCGTACTGGGTTCAACAAAGGCAGATTGTGTTTATTCGTTATATCAAATGACCAATATCCCGGCGTTTATTGCTGAAGAATACGCTTCGTCGCCAAAAAACTTCATGGCCGGATTATATTTTGAGCTTTCGCAACATACAGAATTGTATACAGGCAAGCCTATAAAAATCGCTAAAGAATGGGAAGGTCTGGACCTTCAATTTCAGCAAGATGAAAATTTTGGAGCGCAGTTTAAGCGAGTGGACTTTTTAAAATCAAAAGTCGGCGCGGTAACTGCCGCCATTACAGACCCCGTAGCTAAGGCTAAAGCAGTTTACTATTACATTCAACAAAACATGAAATGGGATAGTAGCTATGCAATGGGCAGCTCAAGCCTACGCAAAGCCTTTGATAAACATGTCGGGGATGCAGGAGATATAAACCTGCTACTGGTTGCTGCCTTAAATGTGGCCGGTATACCAACCTCGACGGTGCTTTTGTCTACGCGTGACCATGGCGTGATCAATATACAAAACATAAGCCCGACGGCATTTAATTATGTGATTGCGGAAGCTAAAATAAATGACAAAAAATATTTGCTTGATGCGACAGACCCCTTACTGGCTTTTGGCACTTTGCCACTTAGGAGCTTAAATAACAATGCACGGGTATTAAGTGTAGACGAAGCTGCGCACTGGATAGATCTGACGTCTAATCAGACTCAGAACAGTACCTACCTGCTAAATTTAAAGCTACAGGATAATGGTAAAATAACCGGAACTTTAACCAGCCGTTTTACCGGTTACTCGGCGTATAACAAAAGAAAAGAAATTACAACCTTTGCCGACACAAAAGCTTATGCTGATAGTTTCGACAAACGCTTACCAGAGTTGAAAATCACCCATTCAGAAATCAACAACCTTGATAGCCTTGATTATCCGTTAACAGAGACGTTTGACATTGAGGTAGATGCTGCCACACAAAATGATAAAATCAGCTTTAATCCGTACCTAATAAGCCGTGTTGTAGCCAATCCGTTCAAATCAGAAGACCGCAATTATCCTGTTGATCTTGGTATGGCATCTGATGCAAAGTTCATCATCAATATCACCTACCCTGCAAGCTACGTTATAGACAACGCTCCGCAGAGCGCCACCCTGTCGTTACCTGACCAGGGTGGGCGTTATTCTGTAACCTCTCAGGTTGACAGCACATCGCTCTCGTTAACAAGTACGCTGTCGTTAAAAAAATCAACTTATACGGTCGATGAGTATCAACAGCTAAGGGAGTTGTATGACAAGGTAATTGAACAAGAAAAACAGGAATTGATATTTAAGAAGAAATAGTTTAGCTAAAAATCCAGATCCCCAGCAGGATGCCAACGATCATGATCACATAAAGTAAGATCTCGTTACCGGCAAAGCGTTTGTATTTGGTCCAGAAGCTGTAGTCGTTTTTTGCCATGATGAAGCAAAATTAAGAATAATATCGGGTCATGACGAATACTTGATATTACTCAACCTGCGCTGCCACGGTTTGCTCAACAATAACCGACCCACCGCGCGAGAAGTATTTGTACATCCCAATATCATGCAACTTGACAATCATTACACCTTTGCGGGTACTGGCATGCACAATGTACCCGTTTTGCAGATAAACACCTACGTGGCTAAAAGGCTTGCCATCAAAATCAAAAAACACCAGGTCGCCTTCTTTTAACTCGTCTTCGTATTTGCGTTTGATGACTGCTACCTGCTGATAGGTAATGCGTGGCAGGTTAACGCCGTACACTTGCTGCTGCAATAACTGTGTAAGGCCAGAGCAGTCTATACCATCTTTGTTTTGACCACCAAATTTGTAAGGCGTACCCATCCAAAAATCTATAAAGCTGTACAACCGGCCGTTTTTGATGTCGCGTTTTTTGACAGCCATTATTTCGCAGTATTTGTCGGCAACGCTGGCTGTGGGTGCAACGACATCCCCGGGATTACCTTTTAGCGCAGCTTTTTTGCTATGGCATGATGATAAAACTATAATGGCCGCGCAAAGTGCTAATACGTAATGGTTCAGCTTCATAATATAAAAGTAATAGCAATGATAGGCCGGGCGTTAAGGATGTTTTAAACATATCAACATTGTCCCATCAGTGAGGCACATGGCACTGCCTGTGCACGCTTAGTGCAATTGCACCTAAAATGGGATTTCTTAACTTTTTATCAACCGCTGTATCTCATCCAGCTTCATTAAGGCTTCTACCGGGGTAAGGGTGTTTACGTCGAGATTGTTCAGGTTATCACGGATCTTTACCAGCACGGGATCATCAATGCTGAACATCTGCATCTGCACGGCTTGCTTTTGCACCTTACGGATACTCTCTTTAATGTGCTCGCCGCCGGTACGCTCATTTTCCAGTTTCTTCAAGATCTCATTAGCCCGCGATAGCACCTTAGGCGGCATACCGGCCAGTTTAGCCACGTGGATACCAAAGCTATGCTCGCTGCCTCCTGGTACCAGCTTACGCAAAAAGATGATCTGGTGACCAATCTCTTTAACCGTGACATTGTAGTTTTTGATACGGTTAAAGCTGTTGCTTAGTTCGTTTAACTCGTGATAGTGCGTGGCGAACAGTGTTTTGGCTTTAGCTACCGGGTGATTGTGAAGATACTCGGCGATTGACCATGCAATAGAGATACCATCATAGGTTGAGGTACCGCGGCCAATTTCGTCTAACAGGATCAAACTACGGTCTGACACATTGTTCAGGATGCTTGCCGTCTCGTTCATTTCCACCATAAAGGTTGACTCGCCCGACGATAAGTTATCTGACGCCCCTACCCTGGTAAAGATCTTATCTACCAAACCCAGCGACGCCGACTTAGCAGGCACAAAGCAACCCATCTGCGCCATTAACACAATCAAACCTGTTTGCCTTAATAGTGCCGACTTACCCGCCATGTTTGGCCCGGTGATGATGATGATCTGTTGCGTTTCAGAATCCAGGAAGACGTCATTAGTAATGTACTCCTCGCCCTGCGGTAAAGTTTTCTCAATAACCGGGTGGCGGCCGCCTTTTATATCAATAACCTTACTATCGTTCATCTGTGGCTTGACGTAGTAATTCTTTATGGCGATGCTTGCGAAGTTCAGCAACACGTCTAAACGGGCTATTAACTGCGCATTTAGCTGGATAGGTTTGATATACTCGGCAAGGGCGTATAGCAGGTCATTATATAGTTTGGTTTCAAGGGCAAAGATCTTCTCCTCTGCTCCAAGTATCTGCTCTTCGTATTCTTTAAGTTCAGGGGTGATATACCGCTCGGCGTTCACTAAAGTCTGCTTGCGGATCCAGTCTGTTGGTACCTTTTCGCGGTGGCTGTGGGTAACCTCAAGGTAGTAGCCAAATACGTTGTTGAAAGATACTTTTAACGATGGTATGCCCGTAGCTTCCGCTTCGCGCTTTTGAATCTCTAACAGGTAGCCCTTGCCACCAAAAGCGATCTTACGCAGGCGGTCAAGCTCCTCGTTAATGCCATCATTCATTACCGAACCCTTAACAAGCATTACGGGCGGTTCAGGATGCAGCTCCTGGGTTATCTTTTCACAGATCAGTGTGCATGAATTAAGCTGCTCGCCAATGGCTTTTAACGGCAAGCTTACTGACTGCTCGCACAGCTTCTTTATAGACTCGATCGCAATCAAAGCCTTCTTTAGCTGGCAAACCTCGCGTGGGTTAGCTTTTTGTAAGCCTATCTTTGATATCAGCCTTTCCAGGTCGCCTATCTGGCGTATTTGTTGCTGCAGATCCTGGCGTAGTTCTTCTTCGGCTATCAGGTATTCAACAACGTTAAGGCGGTCGTTGATTGGCTTAAGCTCTTTAAGCGGCATCACTATCCAGCGGCGCAGTAACCTGGCCCCCATCGGCGAGCAGGTATGATCCAACACCTCAACCAAGGTGCGCGCGTTCTCATTGGATGATCCTATCAGCTCCAGATTACGTATGCTGAACCTGTCCAGCCATAAATGCCTGTCCTCTTCTATCCGGCTTACTGATGATATGTGCTGCAGGTTACGGTGCTCGGTCTCGTTCAGGTAATGCAGCGCCACGCCGGCGGCTACAATGCCCAGGTTTAGCTTATCGATACCAAACCCTTTGAGCGATTTAACACCGAAATGCTTTAACAGCGTCTCTTGCGCGTAATCGCCGCTGTATGGCCACTCATCGAGGGTGTAGGTGTAATAGCGGTCGCCGTAATGGTCTTTAAACTCGGCTTTACGGCTTTTAGGGTATATCACCTCGCTTGGGCTAAAGCCCTGTAGCAGCTTGTCTATATATTCGGGGTTACCCTGGGCGGTGATGAACTCGCCTGTGGATATGTCTATCAGGGCTATACCGATGCTGTTCTTTTCGAAATGCAGCGATGCGAGATAGTTGTTACTTTTTTGATTAAGGATACTATCATCAGTGGCAACACCGGGAGTAACCAGCTCTGTAACGCCACGTTTTACTATAGTTTTGGTTGTCTTTGGGTCCTCCAGCTGATCGCAAATGGCCACACGTTGCCCCGCACGCACCAGCTTTGGCAGGTAGGTATCTAACGAGTGGTGCGGGAAACCGGCCAGCTCAATAAAGGTGGCTGCACCGTTGCCCCTGCGGGTAAGCGTTATACCCAAAATGCCGGCGGCTTTAATGGCATCCTCGCCAAAGGTCTCGTAAAAATCGCCTACGCGAAACAGCAACAAGGCACCGGGGTACTTGGCCTTAATGGTATTGTACTGCTGCATTAAGGGGGTTTCTTTGGTTGCGTCTTTAGCCAAGCGGGTTATCCTTTTTAAGTAAACGGTAAAGTTAATGCATTAGGTGGGGTTTGGCAGGATTGTTGAAAATTTGCACAGATGTGGATAGCCAATGGTGTTTGTTTCACGCGTGTGTGACACAAATGAAACAAGTGAAACAAGATTTTTGGTTAACTAACTGCTAATAAGCTGTTTGTGAAAATAGAGTGAAACAAAATGAAACAAGATTTTGACTTAACAAATTGATAACTAGACCTTTAAAAAACAGCTAAATGTATTAAAAATGAAACAAACTAGTATTTTTTCTTGCGATTATCTGCCCTATTTTGGAACAATTACACACAAAATTTCTTTAATTTTTATAAGTTTAAACTATGAAAGTAGCTACCTATAATGTAAACGGCGTTAATGGCCGATTACCTGTTTTGCTGCGCTGGCTTGAAGAAACCCAGCCCGATGTAGTATGCCTGCAAGAACTGAAAGCTCCGCAAGAGAAATTCCCGGAGCAAGCCATACTTGATGCAGGCTATAACGCTATTTGGCACGGCCAAAAAAGCTGGAACGGTGTAGCTATTTTAGCCAAAGGCGATATACAGGAACTTAAACGCGGCCTGCCCGGCGACCCTGAAGATCTGCACAGCCGATACATTGAAGCTTTTATAAACGGCGTAGTGATAGGATGCCTTTACCTGCCCAACGGTAACCCGGCACCAGGGCCAAAGTTGGACTACAAGCTGCAATGGTTTGAGCGCCTGATCAGTCATGCATCGGGCCTGTTAGCACGTGGTATCCCGGTAATATTAACCGGTGATTACAATGTAATGCCAACTGAGCAAGACGTTTACAAACCCGAACGCTGGCTGGACGACGCGCTTTTTCGCCCTGAAGTACGTGAGGCTTTTCACCGCCTGGTGGCTCAAGGCTGGACTGATGCCATCCGTAAGCTATATCCTGACGAAACCATTTATACCTTTTGGGATTATTTCCGCAACGCGTACGGCCGCAACGCCGGTTTACGCATAGATCATTTTTTGCTAAGCCCCGAAGTTGAGGGCCGTTTGCTGGCAGCGGGGGTAGATAAACACGTACGCGGCTGGGAAAAGTCAAGCGACCATGCGCCGGTTTGGGTGCAGATAAAAGACGAGTAACAGTCTATTTGCCTAGCTGAGCTGTTGCAATTCTTTGGCTTTCTTTGTTTATGTTTGGTTATAAATCTAAACCAAAATGAAATTAATTACAATTGCTTTATTTGCGCTTTCGGTAACCACAGCCAGCGCGCAATCAGCAAACCAGCCGCCTTTGCCTGCTGCTTTCCAGAAAAAGCTTGATGATGGTAAGCTGATATTTATAAAGCCGCAAGGCGCTGTTGAGGTGCCTATAATGGATAAGCCTAGTCCGGCCTACCAGTACGCTTTAAAAGTTGCAAATAAAAATGTAGAGGTGAGGTATTTGATTATGCCTTTGACCAAAGATCTGTTTGACGCTTATGATAAGCGCATAAACCTACATGGCGACGATACCGTAATTTTTCCTAACAACTTGTATAAGCGACTGCCTGCAATTATTTATTGTAAAATTGCCGAGGGAAAGTTATACATCGACCGAATAAAACTACAGCCTATGAAACCCAAGGATCAGGGTGCTGATGATGGATTTATGTTTGCCGGACCGGTCGGGCCCACTTTTGGCCAGAAATATACCTTTGGTTTTTACGCCATGATGCATAAAGATTTCCTGGCAGATGTTTATATATTTTATTTATTTGAAAGCGAAGCGACCATGTTGAGTTTAATAGCCGACTTGCTGAAAAGTTCGGACATCATTGGTTCGATCAAATTTAAAAATTAGCTAACTAACAAAACGTCTCGTAATACTCAACCACCGTTTGATTATAGTTGGCGGAAGTTAATGTGCCCTAAGACTTATAAGGCCTTAAAGCTTTAGTAAGCATAAAAGTCTGGTATTTTTAAAGAGTGTTAAAATTTTAATTTTTTTTATGCTGTTTATTTAAGCTGTGATAGATTGCTATATTTGATCAAACCTTAACCGCTATGAAAAAAGCAATCACAACTATCGCGCTGTTGTTAGTAACCTTAATTTCGTTTACAGCATCCGCACAAAAAACAATATTTCAGCCGCAATTTACCGCTACTAACGCCCCCAAACTTACTATAGAAAAGATTGCTTTGAGCGATACCGCTACACAGGTATTTTTCAAGTATGTGGCGCCGGGGAGTCAATGGTTCCGTATGTCGTCTAAGAGCTACCTTACCGCGGGTAGTGCTACCAAGCTATTTGCAACTTCTATTAGTGGGTTATCGTTCGATAAGGAATCGTACACCATCAACGGGCAGTCGTTATTCAGTATGTCTTTTCCAGCTATAAACGCCAAGGCAACCAGTATTGATTATTATGAGGGCGATTGCGAAGACTGTTTCAGGGTGATTGACATTGCGTTAACCACCCCCAAAAAAAGCAATTTATTACCGCCGGATACTTATGCCGCCTGGTTTAAGACTGACGGAAGCAAAGAGTGGGTGTTAAATATTACCGACCGTAAGTTGATTTATGACAATCGCGCTTGGGATTATAAGATAGCTAACAACACCAATGGCACTTATAAAATAAGCCTTAAAAATGGCAAGGCCTTAAAATACATCTACTTAAAAAAGACGGAGGACGGCTTGAGCATTTGGGAAGACAAAATGCCAAAACAATTGCTTACCAATAAACCTGCGGACCAGAAATTTGCGATAGTAAATGACCAACCTTTTAAAGCACCGCTGATAAAAAACGACAGCACCACGCTTACCGGTTTTATTAACGGCTACTCGCCAAAGTTGGGGTTTAAAACGGGAATGATTTATGTTGACGATATTATATCGAGCCAACAAAACAGCTATGCCGTATACATCGCTGCCGATGGTAGCTTTACGGTAAAGTTCCCTATGGTTTACCCTGAAGGTTGTTTTTTAGCAATTGCCGACTCTTATCAGACTATTTTTTTGGCACCAGGCAAAAAGACCTTTGTATACATTGATTTTTTAAAGGGCGAAGACAAATACCTATACATGGGCGATTATGCAACAGTAAACCGCGAGTTAAAGGAAACATCCCCGATGATTGATTTTGACTACAATAGGTCTACAGCTAAAGCTGTTGAACTAGGGGCGATGCCGTATCAAAATTATATTATTGACCAACAAAACAAGAGTCTTGCTAAAATCAAAAACTATCGTGCAGAACATGGCATGAGCTTGAAAGGCTACCAGTTGGTAACAAACAATATCAAATATCGTGCGGCGGTATTTTTATTAGAGTATAATAGGTTTAGACAGGGTGCTTACGCAAAAGCTAGCGAGGGCAAGAACGCAAAAGACATTGCCGAGTACAAACCCGTAAAACTTGACGATGCCTACTTAAGCATCTTTGCCGGCTACCCCCTTAATGACGAGTTGTCGGCACTGTCTGCGAACTATGATACCTTTATTAATCGCATAAAATTTATTGACGAGGTGCGTGACCACCTGGACGCTAAAATGATACAATATTATGCGGACGCGTTTAAGGCCATACCGCCTGTTGATGAAGAAGAAAAACAGCTATTGGCCAGTTTTAATGCAGCCTTAACAAGCGGCCAGGGCACCCTGTACGGTATCTACAAAAACAATACTAAGGCCTTTAATTCGATGTCTGAAAAACGAAAAGCTTATTTCGAAGCTAACCCTCCTAAACAAGATAACTCCCGGGCTGACGCGGTGAAAGACCTGATAAAAAGCGACATCAGTTTTACCCGCGATATTATTGAAGCCCAGGATAGAGCCGGTATGATTAATGCAGAACTGAAGCCAAAAAACAAAAATGAACTTGCTGAACTAAAAAGCAAGATTACTAACCCGCGTGTTTACAATGCGCTGGCCCATTATAACCAAAGCATTGCAAACAAAATTGAGGCCAACAGCAAAATAAAAACAGGATTTGTACTTAATAAAATGCCAAAAACAACTGCCGACAGCGTATTTAATGCCATACTAACCAAATACAAAGGTAAGGCAGTATACGTTGATTTTTGGGCCACCTGGTGCGCCCCTTGTCGTGCTGGTATTGAAGAAATTGCCCCGCTTAAGGAAGACATGAAAAACCATAAGGTGGCCTTTGTTTATATAACGGACCCGTCATCGCCGGAGGACACCTACAAAAAAATGGTACCGGGCATACCCGGCGAACATTACAAGCTAAACAAAGATGAGTGGAACTATATAGCAGGTAAGTTTAGCATTAGTAGTATACCCCGCTATATGCTGGTTGACAAAAATGGAATGATTGTTAATGATAGTTACAAAGGCGGCAGCAACGAAACCATAAAAGCAGACTTACTTAAAATTGCTGCTGACTAACACTATTAAATGAGATTTTAATGCTATGCCAGGGTTTGGTAATGCTGCACCACCGGAAACGGCTCATAATATTGGTGCAGCAGTTTTTTCCACTCCAGATATTCCGCTGACTGGCGAAAGCCTATGGTATGATCTTCCAGTGTCTCCCACTCTACCAATAACAGGTACTGATTAGGTTGCTCAATACATTTGTTTAGCGAATGTCTGAGATAACCTTTTATGGCGCTGATGTATTGCCCGGCGATGGCAAAATCATGTTCAAATTGAGTCTCCTGCCCGGGGATAACGTTGAGTATTGCGGCTTCTAAGATCATCCCGCTAATATATCAATCATTTATATATACGCCTGCACGTTGGGGTCTATCCTACCCTCTATCACATCGGGCTGGATAATTACAAAACGGATACGGGCATATTCTGCTTTTATTTGGCCGCGGATACGGTCTATCGAATCGTTGATCTCCAGTGTGTTTTGATCATGTTTAAAGGCAACAATGATCATCAGCAAAATCTCTTCGGGGGATTGATAGCTGGACATTAGGTGCATTAGTTTTAAAACACCGGCGTCGCCCTCTACTATTTGGCGAATGCGTTTTTTGGTGCTCAATTTTATACCCTCGCCCATTAGCAGGCTGCGGCTTTCGCGAGCCAATATCAATGATACAGCAATCAGCAATATACCTACCAATAATGATGCTACGCCATCCAGATAAGGGGCGTCTAACGCGTGGCCAAGGTAAAGGCCTATCAATACTATAAACAAGCCCGCAACTGCCGCGGTGTCTTCAAACAATACCAAAAAGGTAGATGGGTCCTTGCTTTTTATGATAGCATCCCACCAGCTCAGGCCATCGCGCAGCTTATTAAACTCAATAGCTGCCACTACCAGCGACGCACCCTCGAATAAAATTGACACAGCCAATACCGCATAGCTCCAGGTCGGGTCGCCCAGCTCTTCGGGATGGATAATGTGGATAATGCCCTGGTAAACCGATACGCCGCCGCCCAAACCAAATATTAATATTGATACTACGAAAGACCAGAAATACAGCTCTTTACCATAGCCCAACGGGTGGTAGCGGTCGGGCTTTTTTTTG
This sequence comes from Mucilaginibacter antarcticus, assembly GCF_042686155.1. Classification (NCBI taxonomy): domain Bacteria; kingdom Pseudomonadati; phylum Bacteroidota; class Sphingobacteriia; order Sphingobacteriales; family Sphingobacteriaceae; genus Mucilaginibacter; species Mucilaginibacter antarcticus. Next base: position 145,214 of record NZ_JBHUON010000003.1, read on the forward strand.
CTCAGCGTAATACCCATTAACAGCAGTAACTGGTTAACAGTATCTACCACCGAGTGAATGCCCTCGGCAATCATAGACGAGCTGTTACTGATGCCTCCGGCTAAAAATTTGGTAATGGCTATAATAAGGTTAGCAAAAAGTGCAGCGTAAATAGATTTTTTTGAGCCAGTCATACTTATAGGGTTAAATGTTAAAAAGGCATTAAATGTTTTAGATGAATTTTTTAAGTAATAAAATCTATTATTTATTGAATTACAATAAATATTTTGTTATTATCAATAATTATTTATTTATTTGCGATGTATAATCTAAACCTTATCACATTATTATGACTACTACTTTTAAATCAAGAATTGCCGGGTACATTATCATTGCTGCATCGGTAATATTTATTGCGGGCTACCTGCACTGGCTTTTCACCAAGGCCAGCAGGCCTAAAGGCAACCCCTTGAGCTGGTCGCAAAACAAGATGAAACCCATTGATGATATTGAATATCCGGATACGCTGCCTTACAATAAATACATCAAGTTAAAAGATAGTGTAAGCACCATTCGCCATTTAAAAAACGGCAGCGGCGAGCTGGACCTGCCCATGGGACAATTTATCTACCTGGGCACACAGGTAAGCCTTGCCTGCGATACCTGCACCTACACCTGGGCAAAAGATAGAGTTATGGGCGCATTTTTTGGTTCGATGATGAGCCCGGATGCTGTTCCTGAACCTTATGGCGATCAGATCCAATACTACATTAAACTACATGCCTTTACCATAAAAAAGAACTATCCGCAATTGGAAGATGACGGTATTTTTTACGCCGAGAAAGGACAGGGCTATCTTCGTACTACTTATAAAGACAAAACAAAAGCGGGCCTCGCAGCGCGCCAAATAAATGTTGTTGACGAGCCCGTTAAGTTTAGGTATGATATTAAAGACCAATCACTACTAATACCCATTACTAAAGGGCAGGAAAAAACTTTCAGGGTAATGTCTCAAATCATGCTGACGATTTATGTAATTGGCATTTTGACTTTGCTATACCTGTTTCTAAGGTTTGTATATGATACATCAAGAGGTAAACCATTTACCCGCAAAAATGTAAACCGGTTAAAGATTATAGCTCTAGCTGTAACAACGTGGCCCGCAGTGGTGCTGCTTATTAACTTATCTATGCGATGGATATTTAGCGAGTACTTTACCCCGCAGATTATTTTGAAAGGTATTATATGGGAAGATTCATGGAGCACGTTTCGCCTGGGAATTTTATTAACGTTGTTGTATGGTGCTTTTGCACGAGCTACCTATTTGCAGGAAGAACAAGACTTAACCGTATAGCCATGCCCATAATAGTAAATTTAGATGTGATGATGGCTAAACGTAAAATGTCATTAACCGAGCTGAGCGAAAGAGTGGGCATCACTATGGCCAACCTGTCTATCTTAAAAACAGGCAAGGCCAAAGCCGTGCGGCTGGAAACTTTAGAAGCAATTTGCAATATATTAGATTGCCAACCCGGCGATATATTGGAATTTGTTAAAGAATAGCTAAATTTAGGCAGACAAACCTTTTATCATGAAAAAACTCTTTGCGGGTGCCCTTATTGCTTTAAGCATCAATAGCCTCGCCCAGTCAAAAAGCGCCACCCTGTCCGGCAAATTAATTAAATCAGCTGGCGATAGCCTGGTGTTAGACGCGGGCGATCATCATCCCATAAAAATTGCAGTAGATAAAAACGGGGCATTTAAATCGACATTTAAACTTGATAGCGGTGCCTACTACGCTTTTACAACGGGTGTACTTTACCTGGCCCCCGGAATGGACCTGACTATCAATAAACCGGATACGGCGCTTGTTTTTGCAGGCAAGGGCAGTATAGAGAACACGATAATGAGGCAGATAAACGGATCAATTAAATGGCACGTACCTTTTGGGCAAGCTGCGCTGTTTGAAAAAATGGTTGATACCCCGCCATCTGATTTTCTGAAAGAAATGGATGCCTATAAAGCCGACGCCACTAAACTGTTGACAGACAATAAAGGCTTAAGCCCTTATTTTGTTAAAACACAAAAACAAAATATAGACTACATTATCCGGTGGGCGACAGACACTTATAAAACAAGGTATGGTAAAGACCCCCTGGTAGAAAAACAGCAGCGCGAATTGATACGCACCTTTACTACCGTAGAAGCCATGAACGCCAGCCGTAATAAATTGATGGAGTTAGTAGGTAAAATGTATGCCAAACGTATGGAGCCTAAGGACCACCTTATGATAAACAAACTAGCGTGGGCCGACTTTGATATCAATAATGCAGACCTGTTCAAATTATCAGGCAATTACAGGTACATGCTTGATCGTAAAATAGCTGAAATGGTATCCGCCGAAAAGATGAAAACATCATATGCCAGTAACAAAAGCGCTGACGAAATGACCTTTGATGTTACCTTAAAAGAAATTAGTAACCCTTACATCAAACAGCGCTTAACCTTTCCAACCATGCGTTTACTGTTAAGGCCAAGCAGGGACAGTGTAGATGCAATTTATAGCAAATTTATGGCGATGGCGACAGATCAATACTACAAAACGCAGGTTGAAACACTTTATAAAAGCATTAAATTATACGGCAAAGGCGGCCAAACCCCATTGTTTGTTTTTGATGACGTTAATAACAAACCCATAGCGCTTAAAGACATTCTAAAGGGCAATTACGTATACATAGACATTTGGGCTACCTGGTGCGGCCCTTGTATTGCCGAAATTCCGTCGCTGAAAAAAATGGAAGAGAAATATCATGACAAACCCATAAAATTTGTAAGTATTTCTATTGATGCCGATAAGGACAAAGAAAAATGGAAAAGCTTTGTTAAAGACAAGCAATTGGGCGGCATACAGGTTTATGCGGGCCGAAACTCTGACTTTGTAACCAAGTACAACGTGCCCTTTATCCCACGTTTCATTCTACTTGATCCTAATGGCAAAATCGTGTCCGAAGATGCTGAACGCCCCTCTAACCCTAAACTACAAGAGCAACTTGATAAATTACTAAACTAATAATACCGTCAATACTATATCCTTACAATGCCCGTTATGAAGCCTTATAGCGGGCATTGCTATGTAGCGATTATTACATTTGACCCGTTATATCAGCATATTTGTATTATTACACCCATAACATTATTTAGAATGAGAAGAAATATACTATCTGTAATGGCTATAGTGCTTTTGGCATTAAGCTTTACCTCTTGCAAAAAAGAACAAATTGGTACCGGTTACATACAATTTACCAACGCATCAGAGTTATCATCTCCGGTGGATTTTTACGTATCTGACATTAAAAAGAACAGCAATGCTTTAGCTTATACGCAAAGTACCGGCTACTTTGCTTTAAGTGCTAAAAAACAACCGGCAAACGTAAAGGTAAGTTTAACAGGCACAAGCGTTTTTAATTTTGACGTAACCCCGGCGGATGCAACCTATTACAGCGTATTTTATATAAGCGAGGGTACTGCGGTTGCCTATCCCGATGCTTTTAGCGCCCCTGCCACAGGTAAAGCGAGGGTACGTTTTATAAACCTTAACATGGCCGCTGCTATTTCAAATGATTTTGGAATTTCGGGCGGTGCAAAACTTGTTTCGGCGTTAGAAGCTAAGTTACCATCTGACTATTACGATGTTGCTCCGGGAGCCACTTTTGCAGCATATGTAACAGGAACTACCACGGTACTTTTAAATATCCCAACAACTATAGAAGCGGGGCATATTTACACTATTTACCTTTCAGGAAAAAATGACGCCGGCTTAAAAGCTAATGTATTGCTTCAAAAATAAGGCAGGCACGCTAGACATAAGAAATGCCCGATGCTAAGCAGCACCGGGCATTTTTGTTTATGCGGATATGATAAATTATACCTTAATTAGCCGCATGATGAAATTATTTTGGCTGGCTGTATTATTTATAGCAGTTGTTATGTACGTCCGTACAATACGTCGCTAGATATCAGTTGTCTACAGGTATGCTTAAATGGAAGACGCTACCCTTGCCTTCTTCTGAGGTTATGGACATCGTTCCTTTGAGGCTCCCAACCAAGTGCTTCACCAGGGCTAAACCAAAGCCATAGCCTTGTTCGCCCCCGGTTCCGTTGGTCGACGTTTTATTACCGCTTAATATATTATCTATCCCCTCCTTGCTTACACCTATGCCTGTGTCAGAAACCTTGATTTTAAGCATTTCTCCATCTTCCTGATGCGCTATGTCCATGTGTACCGTCACCTTACCTTGGGCGGGGGTAAACTTCATGGCGTTTGATATCAGGTTACCTATGATTTGTAAAAGCTTATTTTTCGAAAATGGCGTGCCCGCTTCATCCGGGCTTATAATTACACTAAAGTTGATATTTTTAGTGCGTGCCTGGGGCTGATATAACTTTTCTAACTTATCTTTAAACAGCGAAAGATTAAACTCGTCACCTTTTAAAGGTTTAGGTTCGTTGTTACTCAAAATCTCGTCGGCCAGTTCAAGAATAGAGTGGCCGCTTTTATGTATCATATTCACAAAGTCAAGCACTTCCTCTATCTCGTTATCATGCCCCTGTTCAGATATAATGCGCGCTAGGCCAACTATACCACCCAAGGGGCCACGTATATCATGTGCTACTTTTTTCTTATCCTCGTTAGCCTCCTTCAATCTACTTCTAAGGTTGCTAATCACTTTAATACCTTTTAAGCGGTTAACAATCTCGTCGGCTATAATCTTTAAAAGTTCCGCCTTTTCGGGCGTTATCTGGCGTTCCTGGTTGTCTAGCACGCACAACGCTCCCAGGTTAATGCCATCTGTCTTTAAAGGCACACCATAGTAATAGCGCAGGTTGGGATCATCTACCACATAAAACTTCTCTTTAAAACGATCATCAAGAGCCAAGTCTTTAATCTCGAATCCCTCATCACCCATAATAGTATGCTGGCAAACGCTATCCTCGCGTGGCATTTGGTCAATCTCTAAACCATGGTGAGAAATTGTCCACTGTGTGTAAGTATCTATAAGGTTAACCAGCGATATTTCTGTCCCGGCAACTTTGGCGGCTAACTTAGCCAGGTCTTTAAAACTATCTTGTTGGCTGGTATAATCCAGGTCAAAATCAGCCAGATTCATAATTCTTTCTAACTCATTGTCAGGTATCGGCGCACTAGTCATAATTTCAAGTTTAAGTGAAATTTATACGTGCTAACGGCACGGATGGTTGTAAAAAAGCAAGATACATACCTCACCTCAACTTTGAGGATAATTTTTTAAAAACCACTCCAGCGCCTTGCCTGTGTTGGTAGGTTTATAAGCCAGCACAACCTCGGTATTTACCGGGAGATCTTCAAGGCTTACAAACGATAACCGTAAATCAGCATATTGCTGTTTTAATGACAGCGGCAGTATAGATACCCCCAAGCCCGCCTCCACCAATTGAACTATAGAATGCACGTTATTAGCTTCGTGCGTGATATCAGGTTTGAACCCTAACCTGTAACATATTTCAATCAGTTTATCGTAGTAATGGGGCGCATATTCTTTATTGAAAAATATGAAGGGTTTGTCGCGTATGTAGTCAGCAATATTTTTCCTCTCAGGGCCTTTATCACTTTTGGGCATTACCACCATAAAGGGATCAAAAAACAGGGTTTTAATTTCAAGCTTATCAGAATTTACCGGCATGCGTAAAATCCCGGCATCAAGCTGCCCTTGCTCAAGGCTTCCAACCTGTTTTATGGTAGGCCGCTCGTACAAGCTTGTTTTAATGTATGGAAACTGCTGCCTTAAAGATTTTAAAACCCCGGCTAAATGCGGCTGATATACAGAACTGATGTAACCTATTTTCAATTCGCCGCTATCCGCAGCGTTATGTATTTGCCGGGCGATATTTGTGCTCTCCTCAAGTATCGCAAATATGTTATCTACGGATGTCGCGAAGTATTTACCTGCTTCGGTTAAGGCTACACGTTTGTTGTTTCGTAAAAACAGCTGCACCCCCAGCTCCTCTTCCAGCTCTTTAATTTGCCTGCTTAACGGCGGTTGCGAAATAAATAATACGGACGCAGCCTTACGAAAATGCAAATGTGCTGCAACCGTTTTAAAATACCAAAGATGCCTTAACTCCATATGTTTGATACCTAAAAAATATCAATAGTTGATAAAATTGATATTTTTCGAATATCGTAAAAGCTGCTAGTTTTGGCAAATACCAAATGCAATTTATAATTATGACAACAGATTATACAGGCAAGGCCACCAACGACGAGATACGTGCACGGTTTGATAATGATGTAGAACGTTTTTCGAACCTTGATACCGGGCAGGCTACCACTATTGATGCGCCCCTAACCATGGACCTTTGCACCGAAGCTGCCAAATACGTTAACCCCCATGCCACACACCTTTTGGACATAGGCTGCGGCGCTGGTAACTATACTTTGAAAATGCTAAGCAAGGTCTGTAACCTAAATTGTACGCTGAATGACTTAAGCATGCCCATGTTAGAGCGAGCTAAGCAACGAGTATCCGCTGAAACCAATGGCGAGGTTACCATCATTCAGCAGGATATGCGTGATTTGGATTTGCCCGATAACCATTTCGACATTATTTTGGCGGCAGCAACATTTCATCATCTGCGCAGTGAGGCGGATTGGGAAAACGTGTTTACTAAAATGTATAACACATTGAAACCCGGCGGTAGCTTTTGGATCTCTGATTTAATTGCCCATAATGCCGAGCCATTGAACCGCCTATTTCAGCAACGTTACAGCGACTATCTTGATACACTGGGCGGACCGGAGTATCGCCGGAAAGTATTAGACTATGTGGACCACGAGGACACCCCCAGATCTGTAAACTTCCAGATGGCATTGTTAACCAAAGTTGGCTTTACCCATGTAGAACTATTGCACAAAAACTCTTACTTCGCGGCGTTCGGTGGGATCAAATAACGTTGGTTATTGGATTTTTGTCCAAATCTGGAACTGAATATTGGTATTGTTACCAGACAACAAATCCGAAATTTGATATCCTAAATCCAAAATTTTCACCATCTTCGGCCCAAAAACATACAACAATGATAAACGTAAACGAATATTTTGACGGTGCGGTAAAATCACTGGCCTACACGTCAGCAAAAGGTAAATCCACCATCGGCGTTATTGAAAGTGGCGAATACGAGTTTGGCACCTCGACCCATGAAACCATGACCGTTATTGAGGGCGAACTGGTAGCTTTGCTGCCCGGCCAACAAGAATGGAAAAGCTATACCAACGGCCAATATTTTGAAGTACCTGCAAACACTTCTTTTAAAGTAAAATGCCAGGGTCAAACTTCTTATTTATGTACCTACCAATAGTTATTGCTTATAGGTTATATTTGGTATAAAAATATTTATCAATTATGGATTTATCATTAATAACTACCAGCACCAGCCTTGAGGGTTATCGCATTGTTAAACATTTAGGCGTAGTACGAGGCATTACCGTGCGTAGCCGGAGTATTGGCGGTAACTTTGTCGGCGGTTTGCAGTCGTTGTTTGGCGGCAGGCTTTCTATTTATGTTGAGCTTTGCGAAAAGGCCCGCGAAGAAGCCTATCAACTGTTAATACAACATGCGCAGGAAACCGGCGCGAATGCGATTATCAATATGCGTTATGACGCTAATGAAGTAATGCAAGGCATCACCGAAGTATTAGCTTATGGCACCGCCGTAGTGGTTGAAAAGGTTTAATAATTAACGCTTAATTTTGTGACAGCCCGGGCCTGTATAGCTTTAAGCAGACAGTTACCATTTATATTTGGCTATGACCATTTCAACCATCAAAGATGATTTGCAAGACTTAAACTGCCAAATTAAGTTTGGTAGGGCAAACAAGTTTTCCACATTTTGATGAAAAGGGCCTAAAACGGGCGGTTATCCACATTTTAGCTTACAAAAAATACGCGTATGCGTATACTACTTAATAAAAGTAAAACTATGTTTGTGAAAACAATTCACACCTAACACAGGTTAACTTTTATTAAACAATTAAAAACTTATCATGGCAACACCTACAAGTGGCGGCATTACCGCTTATTCAGTAAAAACGAAAACTAAAAATGTACCAATGGTTGATCCTACGATTGATGTAAAATCAGGTAGATACATCGCTACTGGTGCTGATGCTGCAGGCAACAAAATGGCTGCTATCATGAGCAAAGCTACTGCAGAAGGTCACATCGCTAGCGGCGCAGCTAAAAAAGGTAGCGGCTGGTAAGCATCACTGTTGGCGCATGCCAATAGTATAAATAAGGCCGGTACTTTACATAAGCACCGGCCTTATTTATTTACCACTTTTGAAAAGGTGTAACAGATAAACTGGAGTTGTAGTAGTGCTCATCATCACTTACCTCTGGCCCCGCCCATGGCGGCAATTCAAATTTCTCATTCTCGGTATCCAATTCTATCTCGGCAACTATAAGCCCCTGGTTATCGCCGCTAAAAACATCAACCTCCCAAATTTTATCTTGGTAGGTGATATTATACCTGGTCTTTTCTATACCGCTTTCTACAAATAAGTCAAACAGTTCAGTTGCATCGGCGACAGGAATTTCGTATTCAAATTCTGCCCGGCTTATGCCCTGTGTTCCGCTTTTAAAGGTTATATAAGCTTTAGTATCGGTTATACGCAACCTTATGGTTTTACCGGTTTCATTTACCACGTATCCTTGCCGCATTACTGTCCCGGCGGGTTTAGCTTGCTGCTGCCAAATATCATGCTTTACTAAAAACTTGCGTTCAATTTCAATCCCCATAGCTATTTACTTTTACAGGCAGTCACTGTTGGCTATTTACTTTTTTCACCGCCTGTTGACACTACAATTATGTAAAAAGATGTTAAAGTTTATTATGCTTTATCATCATACTGCATAAATAGATATATTTATCCATCTTTTTAAATGTCTTAATACATACAAATGAATTTCAGAAAGTTTGTTGCTGTACTATCTATATTATTTTTGATCTGCCTATCGGCATCTGCCCAAACTGACACCGTAGGTGTAAAAAGCATTGTTGATAAAACCATAAAATACAATGCCGATTTCCCCCTTGAAAAAGTATACGTACATTTTGATAAACCCTATTACGCCGCAGGCGACACCATTTGGTTTAAAGCCTATGTAACCAGCGATATGCTGGCTACGGAAGACATGACCAAAAACAAGCACCTGCCGTCGCAAATAAGCAAAATTGTTTATGTTGATATCCTTACCGCCAAAGACTCTGTTATACAAATTTTAAAGCTACCCGTAACTGATGGTGTGGCTGCGGGCGACATATTATTACCTAAAAATGTTTACAAGCAAGGTAATTATCACGTGAGGGCGTATACCAACTGGATGCGCAATTTTGACCCCGAATACTTTTTTAACAAAACCATACCTATTGGTACATTGGTAGACCGCACCGTGTTTAGCACCATTACGCTTGCCGGTAAGTTTAATGAAGATAAAATTAAGGTTGATGCCATTATACACTATTACACAGCCGACGGGCGCGACTATGCCGGCCGAAAAGTAAGCTGGAAAGTACAGAACAGCGAGTTTGAAGATAATTTAAGTAAAGGTAAAGGCACTACAGATAGTAGAGGCAACCTTGCGGTAAGCTTTAACACCAGCAAGACAGCCGCGCTAAGCACTGCTATGCTAATAACCGGTATCGAGATCAACAATAACACTACCGTAAATTCTTATCCGCTAAAAAATGTAGCGGCTCCTATTGATGTTCAATTTTTCCCCGAAGGTGGCGATATGATTACTGGCATAAAAACAAAAGTAGCTTTTAAAGCCATTAAAGGTGATGGAATGGGTACCGACTTTAAGGGGACAGTTACTGATAATGGCGGAGCTACGGTTGCGACTATTGCAACTCAACACTTGGGTATGGGATTTTTTGAATTTACACCGGCAACAGGAAAAACTTATAAAGCAAACCTAACTTTTCCGGACGGAACGCAAAACACCTACGACCTGCCCCAAGTAAAAGATGTGGGTATGACGCTGTCTGTAAATAACACTGACCCTGAAAAAATCACCCTGACATTCGCCGCCAACGACGCGTTTATTCAAGCGGGCAAAAACAAAACTATTGCTATTGTAGGTAAATCAGGCCAGTTGGTTTGCTATGCCGGCCAGGTACCGTTGTTAAGCAAGCTTTACACCGCTACCATCCCAAAAGCTAAGTTTCCTTCGGGCGTTGCGCAGTTTACCATCTTCGCGTCAAACGGCGATGTATTGGCCGAGCGTTTGGCATTTATACAACGTAAAGACCAATTACAACTAACATTAAGCACACCAAAAACTAGTTATACCGGGCGCGATTTAGTACCATTTACGGTGGGTGCTAAAACACCGGCTAATCAACCTGCATTGGCAAACCTGTCGGTAACAGTTATTGATGACAGAAAGGTACCTTTTGATGAGAACAGCGAAGTGACTATTCTTACCCATCAACTGCTAACGGCCGATTTGAAAGGCTACGTTGAACAGCCGAACTACTATTTTAACAAACCCTCTGCCGCTACAGCTGCTGATCTGGATATTTTAATGCTTACCCAAGGCTATCGTCGTTTTGTTTACAAGGATATCCTAGCCAATAAAGCGCCGATAGTTAAGTATCTGCCCGAAGAGGGCATAGAGGTAAGCGGATCGTTGCGCACCGCAACAGGCATGGCTGTACCGCGCGGTACCATTAACTTTTATATCAAAAATATGAAGATCTCGTCGGTAGTAAATACCGATGCAAACGGTGAATTTAAGATCCCTAAATTATTTTTTCCGGATTCTGTTAAAGCAGTGGTTAATGCACGCGGCAGTAATAACGCTAATAATTTGATGATTATGCTGAGCAATCCGCAGCCCCAGGCAGCAACCCCAAGTTTTACCACAGCGGCCGAACTGGTAAACATTGATACTGCCTTGAACGCCTATTTGCAAAACGACAAAAAAATTGCTCAAAATTCCAGGGTGATAAAAGAGGTTGTTATTAAAGAGGTTAAGATTGAAAAGAAAGCAAGTCACCAGGATTACCCCAATTTGGTAGGCTTAAGCATGATGGCCGACCATACGCTTGATGGCTCCGCTTTAAAAGGCTGCCCCAATATTTTTGCATGTATACGCAGTATGATGCCGGGCGTTATTGAAAATCAAAACATGCTATACCTGGCCCGCGAGTATAATAGCGGCAGGCACATACCGATGTCTATCTATATGGATGGCGCGGTTATAGACTATACCGACTTACTAACAGTATTGCCAGACAATATTGACCAGGTTGAAGTATTTAATACCGAAGGGTTAAGCGGCATAAACCGAGTTAATAACACCAGCGGCGTTTTGGTAGTAACGTCAAAAAAGAGAGTGAAAGGAAAATTAGATAAAGAGCTGCTGGCAGAATTGCTTACCCCCCAATACAGCGCCCGCAACTTTACGCCAAAAGGTTATTACATGGCGCGCAGCTTTTATTCACCCCGATACGACGCGGCTAAAACAGGATCTTTTGGGGGCGATTTACGCACCACCATTTATTGGAACCCAAAAGTTATTACAGATAAGGCTACCGGCGCTGCTACATTTGATGTAACAAACGCTGACGGTACCGGCACCTATCGCGCTATTATTGAAGGAATTGATACCGATGGTAATATTGGCCGTACGATGTATCGTTACACGGTAAAATAGTAGTTTTACAACTGAAAAACATAAAGGCGATGCACCAGTGCATCGCCTTTATCATTATATTTGATGATACCTAACGCCTTGTGATGAGTTATAATTCGATACTATTTTCCGTACTCCTATTATTTTTGCCAACTGATACTGTATTTGCGCAAACTGATCCCCAACCAAGAGGGAGAGTAAAATCAATCATACAGTACTCGTACCAACCTATAAAAGGCAAGCATAAACTATTTGGTAAAATCACAACACTGTATGATACACTGGGACGAGAAATAGATTCGAAAGGTTTTTTTCGGTTGAGCAAAACAGATACTCTTTCTATCTGGGATCAGACGCTATACGATGATAGCGGTCGTCGCGTAAAAATTATCAGAAAGCTACCTAAAGCCCTTAACAGTTTATTTACGTACACCTACAACAGGCAGAATAATTTAGTAGAGACCTATTATGTTGATGAAGGTAAGGCAGAAACATCCCACACCGTTTATGATAGGGCAAAGCAAAGGGATACCTTTTACAGGGAGGGAAAACTAAATCCTTTTAAAATTGTGCGACACATTGACAAGTTTCATGACGAGGAAATATCATTTTACCTGGCTCTGGCCACCATCTCAACTGACTCTACCTTATTTTCTATAAAAGATAATCCTTTAGAACATACTTCATTAATAGCCTACAATCAAAATCATCAGAGGGTATCAGAAATAGTTCATAACTCAAATGGACAAAAAGAAAGTCACAAAATTTACCGGTACGATGAAAGACAAAATCTGTTAGGTTTTACAGATTCTATATGGCGCGATGCGCGCGATAATCGGGAGAGAAAACTGAAGCTTGCTGGAGTAAACGCTGCTGCTTATAAATACACCACGTTTGATAAGCCCGGCAACTGGACAAAAAGGTATACTTTAAACGATGCTAAGTTTGTTTTGACCGCCCGCCGTAAGCTTAAATATTACCGTTAACGCAATTTTAATTTAAAGTATAAATAATTTCGTGACATTATTATGATAATTCAATTTATAGTCTTACTTTTAAAGAGTTAAGATTATATGACTGATCAAAAGAATATCGTAATTATGAAATCCCCCCTAATATTCATAATGGCTATTGTTATAACCGCATGCGTTGGCTGTAAGAAAATGCAGGTAGCCGAAGTTAATACAGCAATTTCTATAGAAGAATCGGCAAACATGATAGCCGGCGCTTTATCATCGAGCACCAATGGACTAAACACCCTGGCTACCGATGTTACAAACTGTTCATTCAAACTGTACAAAAATAGCGTTGGCTGCGGTGCTATCATTTCTGATTCCATCTCTCGTCAAAGTGCGCCCGGATCAGCCACCACATTCAATTTCACAAGCAAAATAGTAAGTACAGTTAACTGCAATACTAACAACCAGTACCAGAGTGTTAGCAGCGCTGCAGCTTTTAAAGGGCAGTATTACGGCCTTAAACTATCGTCGCAGGGCAATGGCAGTGCAAACACTACCGTTACCGGCCTTGGCGATGCAGCACCTGCGTTTATCGTAAATGGCCAGCTTAAAAACATGTGCGGATTTAAGATGAATGCTGACACTACCCGTAAAGGCACTATCTCTATCAATATAGGTTTAACCAACTTAACGATAGCCAAGTCTACCGCCACAGTACCGGCTACAATAACCGCCGGAACGGCAACAGCCAGTGTTACCGGCAACTCGCCTAAAGGCGCTTTCTTATTTGAAGGCAAGCTAACCTTTAATGGCTTTAACGACGCGACATTGGTAATCAGCAAAGAAACTTATACCATTAACCTGGCAACAGGGGCCGTTGCAAAGCGGTAATAAACCTCTCATTATGAGAAAGCCTAAGCCGGATTCCTTCCGGCTTTTTCGTTTCTATACGTCGGCTACCCTGAAAGGTTTGATATCAACCGACTCCCAGATCTTTTGCGTGATGTAGGGCTCGCTCTTTTGCCAGGCCAAAAGTTCTTCTTCATCATTAAACTGCAACACCATAGTCGATCCTATCATCTTGCCCTCTTCGTCCACCATCGCCCCGCCGATAATGAAGTTGCCACTGGCTTTTAGCGCGCGTGCACCGTCAAGGTGGTGGGGGCGAATGTTCATGCGGCGTTCCAGAGCGCCATCGTCGGTGTAATCGTATGCGGTTATCAAAAACTGTTTCATGCTGTAAAACTTTGTGTATTAGCTAAACAAGTGTAGGTATTTTCTGCTAAATATTTGCTTAAACCAAGCGGCTTATAAGCTATTATTTGCAATATTTGCCAAACCAAAAAATAACGCCTGCAAATGAAATACGATCTGCTTACCAAATTCAAAGACACCTACAGCAAAGAAGCCGCTCACGCCTTTTTTTCGCCCGGCAGAGTAAACCTTATCGGCGAGCATATAGATTACAATGGCGGCCTTGTTATGCCTGCTGCTATCACATTTGGCACCTATATGCTGGTGAGCCCTAACGACGAAAACGTGTTTCGCTTTAAAAGTCTGAATTTTGAAGAGCAGGCCGAGATACCGGTTAGCAGCAGTTACCAAAAAGATGGTGATGGCTGGTATAATTTCCCTTTGGGGGCGATAGCGCATTTTACAAAAGACGGCCACAAGATCACCGGCCTGGATATATTGTTTTTTGGCGATATACCCATTGGCGCGGGTTTGTCGTCATCGGCTTCTATTGAAGTAGTGACATCATTTGCGTTAAACGAGCTGTTTAATAGCGGTTACAGCAAACTTGAATTGGTAAAGATAGCCAAGTCTGTCGAGAACAATTTCATGGGACTGAACTGCGGGATAATGGACCAGTTTGCCGTTGCCTTTGGCGAAAAGGACAAAGCCATCGTACTAAACTGCGATACTTTGAAATACGATATCGTACCCAGCAATTTAGGTAACCATGTATTGGCTATTATCAACACTAATAAATCGCGCAAGCTGGTTGAATCAAAATATAACGAGCGGGTTGAAGAATGCCAGGCAGCACTTAAATCGCTTAGTGAAAAATTGGACATTAATTATTTATGTGATATAGATTCGGCAACCTTTGCTCAACATAAGCATTTGATAGCCGACGAAACTGTACGCAAGCGCGCACAACATGTAGTTGAAGAAAATGACCGGGTTAAACTGGCTGCCGACACTTTAGCTGCTAATGACCTGGCCAACTTCGGCAAGCTGATGTATGCCTCGCACGACTCCTTGCGCGACCTTTACGAAGTAAGCGGTAAAGAGCTTGATGCCATTGTTGAATATGCCAAAACCAACCCTGATGTTGCAGGCGCGCGTATGACAGGGGCAGGCTTTGGCGGTTGCGCGATAGCGCTGGTAAAGGAAGCTGCGTTTGATAAATTTGCGGCCGAACTAAATGAGTTTTATACGAACAAAATAGGTTACGCACCCTCCGTTTATCAATCACTAATTGGCAATGGCGTCGGCGTGCTGCAAACTACTTAAATTACGTGGTACCGAAACTAATATCTGATCAACTAATCACCGACAATTGCGTAAACTAATATTAGACGAGCTTAACCGCGCCACGATAGAGGAGTTTAAGGCACAGCAAAAACTTCCTGTAGTTGTGGTGCTTGACAATGTGCGCAGTATGCACAATATCGGTTCAATCTTTCGTACGAGCGACGGTTTTGCAGTGGATCAGATCTGTTTGTGCGGTATCACGGCCCAGCCCCCGCACCGCGAGATAGAAAAAACAGCCCTCGGCGCTACGCAATCTGTAAACTGGACCTACTACGCTGACACCACACACGCTTTAAAGCAATTACGAGCGGATGGTTACAAGATCATTGCCATAGAGCAGGCACAGGATAGCGTGATGCTTAACGCCTTTACACCCGATAAAAACGCCAAATACGCCCTTATCTTCGGCAACGAGGTTAATGGAGTGAGCGATGAAGTGATGCAGCTGATAGATACATGCATTGAGATACCGCAGTTTGGCACTAAGCATTCTTTTAACATCGTAGTATCCGCAGGTATTGTTTTGTGGGATTTTTTTGCTAAATTGGAGTTATAGGATAACTTTTTATTGATACTGAGGACAAGGAATTTGGGACGGCGTATTGGTTCCGCAGATCCTTTACGGCTGCTCAGGATGACATATAAATCAATATCAGCATGACTCCGTTAGCAAAAAAACTTTTTATAAAAGCACGCAAAAGCTGGTTACTTTATAAGGCACCTGAAAATTATCTCAGCTTACTTGAGCCCTTGCCCGAGGGCGCGACCATACGCCACCAACCCGAGGGAGATTTTGACGGTGTACAGATCTTTGTAACGAATACCGACGAACTTGTATTATCCCTCAAAACAATATCACCCGTTTTAAAACCTGATACTATC
Organism: Mucilaginibacter antarcticus; assembly: GCF_042686155.1. NCBI lineage: Bacteria > Pseudomonadati > Bacteroidota > Sphingobacteriia > Sphingobacteriales > Sphingobacteriaceae > Mucilaginibacter > Mucilaginibacter antarcticus. The sequence goes on from NZ_JBHUON010000003.1 coordinate 161,312, forward strand.
TTTTGGATCACCTACCCCAAAAAGAGTTCTGGCATTAAAAGTGACCTGGAAATGATGGGAAGCTGGGTAGAGGTAGAGAAATACGGCCTGCGTGTTGTAGCATCTGCTGCTATTGATGACACCTGGACTGCCCTGCGTTTTCGCCCCTTGGGTCAATCTAAAATAGCTCAGGGTGGCAATGAGCAGATTCGCCAAAACGAATATGCGGCTTATATTGACGTTGATAACAAGCAGATAAAACTCCCCCCAATTATCGCCGATGCCCTTGCAAACCAACCTGCTGCTATGGCCTTTTACCAAAGCCTCTCCTACTCAAACAAAAAGGAGTATGTGCTTTGGATACTTTCTGCCAAACAGGATAAAACGAGAGATGAACGGTTAGAGAGAATGGTTGATAAATTAAATGCCGGTAAAAAGAATCCGTCGGAGAAGTAATCTCCCCTTGCGGGCAACGAACTGAACAATTAAAATAAGCTGTGCAAAAACAAAACTCCTCTCCCGCATTGCGAAAGAGGAGTTTTCTATTCATTCCTAATAAAAATGTTTAGCTAAATACCTGCTCAAATTGGTTAATAGAATCCTTGCTCTCTAAAGCAGAATGTCCCATCAAAAACTCGTCAACCTTGCGGGCGCATTCGCGGCCTTCAGATATAGCCCAAACAACCAATGATTGTCCGCGACGCATATCGCCAGCTGCAAATACTTTGCTTACGTTGGTGCGATAAACACCTTCTTTAGCGTCAACGTTCTTACGTCCGTCAACTTCTACACCAAGGCTTTCAAGCATACCCACGTATTGCGGGTTCAAGAAACCCATTGCCAAAAATACACGTTGGCAAGGTATCTCGCGCTCCGAGCCTTCTACTTCATGAAACTTAACCGGGCGACCTAAGAAATCAATTTCCCATTCAACATCCGAAACGCGCAATGCACGCAGGTTACCATTTTCGTCGCCTAAAAACTCTTTAGTATTGACAGCCCAATGGCGCTCAACACCTTCATCATGCGATGTAGTGGTTTTTAGTAACATGGGGTAGGTTGGCCAAGGCATGTGTTCTGTACGTGCCTGAGGCGGCTGAAACATTACTTCAAACTGCTTAATAGAGTTTGCACCCTGGCGGTTTGATGTTCCAACACAGTCAGAACCGGTATCGCCACCCCCTATAACAACAACATCCTTACCCGTAGCTAATATCTCTTCAACAGTGATTGGCGAATTGCCAACGCGTTTATTTTGCTGTTTCAAAAACTCCATGGCAAAGTAAACGCCTTTAAGCTCACGGCCCGGGATAGGTAGGTCACGCGGAATAGTTGAACCACCGGCCAACACTAACGCGTCAAAATTACGGGTGATTTCGTCAGCAGCAATGTCTTTACCTATTTCGGTGTTGGTTTTAAATACGACACCGTCTTGCACCATAACTTCAACACGACGGTCAATAACAGTTTTCTCTAACTTAAAGTCAGGGATGCCGTAGCGTAGTAAACCGCCAACCTTATCGTCGCGCTCAAATACGGTAACTTCGTGGCCGGCTTTTGCCAGTTGTGCTGCAGCTGCCATCCCCGCAGGGCCAGAACCTACAACAGCAACCGTTTTACCGGTTTTAACCAATGGAGCCGTTGGTTTAACCAGGCCTTTTTGGTAAGCTATTTCAATAATGTGTTTCTCAATCTCTTCAATAGCAACCGGCGGTTTATTTATACCCAATACGCAGGCGCTCTCGCAAGGTGCAGGGCAAATACGGCCCGTGAACTCAGGGAAGTTATTGGTAGACGATAGTATCTCGTAAGCGTCTTCCCATTTCTCTTTATAAACAGCGTCGTTAAACTCCGGAATGATGTTACCCAGCGGGCAACCCGAGTGGCAAAACGGTACACCGCAATTCATGCAACGTGCCGATTGCTTGTTTAACTGATCGTCAGAATACAAGCTTTCAAATTCCTTATAGTTTTTTACACGTTCTGCAGGTGGCAATTTATCAGGCATTACCCTGTCGTATTCCTGAAATCCTGTTGGCTTTCCCATCTAAAATTATTTGCTTGTAGTTTGTAATTGTAATTTTTCAATAACCTTTTTGTACTCTCTTGGATATACCTTGATAAACTTAGCCGATACTTCGTTCCAGTTTTTGATGATATCCTGCGCCAGCTTACTGCCGGTTAGGCTTACATGCTTACGCAATAAGGTTAATATTTCTTCCTCGTCTCTGGTCGATAGCGGATCAAGGTCCACCATTTCGGTGTTACAGTTTTCGGCAAACTTACCGTCAACATTGTACACCCAGGCAATACCACCACTCATGCCTGCCGCAAAGTTACGGCCTGTTTTACCAAGTATAAGCGCGCGGCCACCGGTCATGTACTCGCAACCGTGATCGCCAATACCTTCAACAACTGTTGTAGCGCCAGAGTTACGTACCGCGAAACGCTCGCCCGCCATACCCCTAACAAATAACTCGCCTGATGTAGCGCCGTAAAGGGCAACGTTACCAATAATGATGTTATCCTCTGGTACAAAGGTTGCTTCGGCATAAGGATAGATAGCCAACTGCGCACCTGATAAGCCTTTACCTACGTAATCGTTAGACTCGCCTTCCAACTCAAACGATACCCCTTTTGTAGAGAATGCACCAAAGCTTTGTCCGGCAGGGCCTTTAAATTTGTAGTTGATGGTATTGTCTGGCAAACCTGCAGAACCGTATATCTTAGAGATCTCGTTAGATAACAGTGCGCCAATAGTTCGGTCTGTGTTAACCACATCATAAGTACCAAATACAGGCGTTTTGTCTGCTAATGCAGGTTTTGCATCTTCCCACAATTTCCAGTCGATAATGTTATCCATGCCGTGATCTTGCGACTCACTATTATATAAAGTTAAGTTTTTATCGTTAGTTACCGGATGCAACATTCCTGAAAGATCGATCTTTTTAGCTTTCCAGCTTTTAAGGTTATCGCGTACTTTCAAAAACTGGATACGGCCAACCATTTCGTTAATGGTACGGAAACCCAGCTCAGCCATGATCTCGCGCATCTCTTGCGCCATAAACTTAAACAGGTTTACAACATGCTCTGGTTTACCGGTGAATAGTTTACGCAATTCAGGGTCTTGCGTTGCCACACCCACAGGGCAGGTATTTAAGTGACATTTACGCATCATGATACAACCACCGGCAACAAGCGCTGCAGTTGCAACACCCCACTCCTCTGCACCCATCAGCGCAGCAATGACTAAGTCGCGACCGGTTTTTAACTGACCATCGGCCTGCAAAACTACACGGCTACGCAGTTTGTTGCGTACCAGGGTTTGATGAGCTTCGCTCAAACCAAGCTCCCAAGGTAAACCTGCGTGCTTAATAGAGCTTATTGGCGATGCACCAGTACCACCATCATAACCGGCTATAAGGATCACATCGGCGTGTGCTTTAGCTACACCAGCGGCAATAGTACCTACACCTGCTTTTGATACCAACTTAACGTTGATACGTGCCTGGCGGTTAGCATTTTTAAGGTCGAAAATAAGCTGTGCCAAATCCTCGATAGAGTAAATATCGTGGTGTGGCGGCGGAGATATCAAACCTACACCCGGTGTTGAGTGACGGGTACGTGCGATCCAGTCATCAACTTTATCGCCCGGTAATTGACCACCTTCGCCCGGTTTTGCACCTTGCGCCATTTTAATTTGTAACTCATCAGCATTGGTCAGGTAATTTGATGTTACACCAAAACGACCTGACGCTACCTGCTTGATAGACGAGCGCATTGAGTCGCCATTAGGAAGCGTTTTAAAGCGCTCTTCATCCTCGCCACCCTCGCCGGTATTGCTACGGCCACCAATGCGGTTCATCGCAATAGCTAAAGTACTGTGAGCCTCGTGCGATATTGAACCAAATGACATAGCACCTGTAGCAAAACGCTTCATGATGCCTTCCGCCGGTTCAACCTCATCAATAGAGATCGCCTCGCGGTGATGAACGAAGTCTAACAAGCCACGAATGGTATAATGCTTCTCTGTTTGCTCGTTTATGGCTTTAGCGTAGTTTTTATAAACGTCATAGCTACCGCTTTTTGTAGCGTGTTGTAATAAGTGTACGGTAGTTGGGTTAAACAAATGCTCTTCGCCACGTCGTTTCCATTGATATAAACCACCTTCCGGCAGCAATTTACTTTCGCCGGCTTGGGCACCAAAGCCAATACGGTGTTTACAAAGTGCTTCGCGTGCAATCTCATCTAAGCCTAAACCACCTATACGGGTAACCGCGCCGCTAAAATATTTATCAACTACGGCTTTGTTTAAACCTAATATTTCAAACACTTGTGAGCCATGGTACGATTGTAAGGTCGAGATTCCCATTTTCGAGAAAATCTTTAACAATCCGTCATTGATAGACTTCACATAGTTTTTCAACAAGTATTTTTTGTCCAGCTTAGTGTCAAGTACACCGGCATCTTTTAAGTTCTCTATGGTAGCTTGTGCCAGGTATGGGTTAATGGCAGTAGCACCAAACGCCAATAACGTAGCAAAGTGATGTACTTCCCAAACGTCGCCAGCCTCGGCAACAATACCTACGGCGCCACGCAAACCTTTTTTAATCAAGTGATGGTGTACTGCAGATATAGCTAATAATGATGGTATAGGCGCGTGCTCAGAATCTAAAGCACGATCCGAAAGGATTAATACTTCAAAGCCATCTGCAACTGCATCTTCGGCATAACGGCATATACGCTCAATGCCTCTTTGTAACGATCCGGGGTTGCCATCAGCATTAAAATAAGTTTGGAGCGTTTTGGCATGGAACATACCGGTATCAATACTGCGCAGTTTTTCTAACTGGTGATTTTTAAGGATTGGATGTTTAAGCGTTACACAATGGCAATGCATTTTATCCTCGTCTAACAAATTACCGTTGTTACCTATAAACGTAGCAAGGCTCATTACCAAACGCTCGCGGATAGGATCTATCGGCGGGTTAGTTACCTGTGCAAAAAACTGTTTAAAGTAGCTTGACAGGTGCTGAGGTTTGTCGGACAAAATCGCCAACGGAACGTCGGTACCCATAGAGCCAATTGGTTCTTTACCATCAAGCGCCATTGGTTTGATGATGGTTTCGATATCCTCGCGGGAGTAACCAAAAACCTGCTGGTAACGGAAAACCGCGTCAGCGCTCAGGTTAGCAAATGCTAAACGTGGCTCGCGCAGGTCTTCTAGTCTTATTTTGTAGTTCTCTAACCAACGCTCATAAGGTTGGCGGGAAGCAATTTGTTGCTTTATTTCTTCGTCGGTAATGATCATACCTTTTTCGGTATCAATCAGCAACATTTTACCCGGTTGTAAACGGCCATTTTGAACAATGATCTTTGGATCGATCTTTACGGCGCCGGTTTCAGAAGCTGCAATTACGCGACCATCGCTGGTGATAGTATAACGTAGCGGACGCAGGCCATTACGGTCAAGTACCGCCCCTACCAATTTACCATCGGTAAAACTAATAGCAGCCGGCCCATCCCATGGCTCCATTAAAGTAGCGTGGAACTCGTAAAACGCTTTTTTGATCGGGTCCATCTGCTCGTTGCCATCCCATGCTTCCGGGATCAGCATCATCATTACGTGTGGTAATGAACGGCCGGTATGCTGCAATATCTCGATGATATTGTCAAGGCATGCAGAGTCGGACTGGTTATTGTCGATCACGGGCAATAACATTTCCATCTCCTCGGCGCTGAAATAGCTTGAGGCGTATGATTTTAAGCCCGAGTAAAACCAGTTTAGGTTACCTGTAAGCGTGTTGATCTCGCCATTATGCGCAATCATGCGGAAAGGCTGAGCCAGTTTCCATGAAGGGAAGGTATTGGTTGAAAAGCGTGAGTGAACCAAAGCCAGGCCTGATTTCATGCGTGGATCATTAAGATCATGAGCATAATATTGGCGCACCTGGAATGTAGTTAACTGGCCTTTATAAATAATAACCTTGCAAGAAAACGATGGGAAATAAAATGAATTACGCGCGCCTGGTAACGACTCGGTAACTGTTTTATTAATATATCTGCGTAAAACATAAAGCTTACGTTCAAAATCCTCGGGGGTAGTAACACCATTGGGTCTGGCAACAAATAGTTGCTCGATATCCGGCTCGGCGCTGCGTGCTGTCTCGCCAATAACAGACGAGTCAACTGGCACCTTACGGTAGCCTAATTTCGTTAAACCAAGCTTTTCAAGCGCGCCATCAATTATAGTACGGCAAGCTTTCTTTAAAGCCGGCTCTTTTGGAAGAAAAACCATACCCACACCATATTCGCCAGCCTCGGGCAGGCTGATCTCCAGGTCTGAGCATTCTTCCATGAAAAATTCATGAGGTAACTGTAGCAATATACCGGCGCCATCGCCAGAGTCCGGGTCGCAACCACAAGCGCCGCGATGCTCCATATTGGCTAACATGTTAAGCGCATCATCTATAATTTGGTAGGTTTTATGCCCGTTAATATGGGTTATAAAGCCGGTACCGCAAGAGTCGTGTTCAAATTCTGGCCTGTAAAGACCCTGTTGTGTGCTTTCGTTCTGATCCATCGCTGTACAAACGGGTTATATGTGTTCGTAACCACGAAAATAAGAAAATCAAAACTTTTTTACGATATAAATATTAATTTTTGGGATTATACTAAATTCTTATATAGAATAGGTGTTATAATTTTAAATTTAATAATTTTTTAACAAGTTCCGTTAAATAGTCTCAAATTATATGACCTAGGTAATATTAACCAAATTAAACGTTACCATGTGTTTAAACAACGAAACACCATTTCAAATAACACAAAAAAACGAAATCTAATTACGATAATACTGAAATTTACATTATTTAATTTCTGAATTTATTATAAATAAGGCCCTGTATCGACGCGGTGAACCAGTCAAAACATTGCTTTAACACTCAAACAATTAGGGCATTGAATTCGGTTCAAATCGAGTTAGCTCAAACAATTCAAATACAGATACGCTTGTAGTTAGATAAGTATAAAACTATGGCAAACACATCCCTCAAAAAATATTACCCGCCTAAACAAAACCGGGTAGAAACATTACAAACTAACTGGGAAACAATGAAACCCTTTGTAAAATTTGGCTTTAAAGCTATTGGTATTATTGGCGGCGCATTAATAAGCATCGTCAAACTGCTGCCTATGCTGGCGCCAGAAAAGCCGCAACAAAAGCAAGATAAACGTATTATAAAAATATAACAGATCAATCACTGTTAACCGGGGGCGGATACTTTCTATTAAGGTATCCGCTTTCTTTTTATCATCTTTGCCGCACAGATAGCCGCATTACAAACTTGTTAAAAGATGTTAATGCCGGATGAAGTAGCAATATTTTGATTCAGAATTATTGATATTTACTTCATCGAAAAAACTCTACTCAAACCTATGCAATACAACAAGATCAACAACCTGCTGGGCTGGCTTTGCTTCCTTATAGCCTCTGCAACCTACATTTTAACTTTAGAGCCTTCTGTTAGTTTTTGGGATTGTGGAGAGTTTATTTCCTGCGCGTACCGCCTGCAGGTGTCGCATCAGCCGGGTTACCCTTTGTTTGCCATGTTAGGTAAAGTATTCTCGCTGTTATCGTTGGGCGACGTTACCCGCGTACCTTATTTCACTAATATGGGGTCCGCTATTGCAAGTGGGGCCACCATTATGTTTTTGTTTTGGACCATTACCGCGATGGCTAAAAAGCTGTTACCTGCCACAGCGGGAGAAAGCGAAAAAACACGCACCATATTGATAATGGGCGCCGGCTTAGCGGGTGCTTTGAGTTTTACTTTTACAGATACATTTTGGTTCTCGGCAGTTGAGACGATCGTGTTTGCGCTATCAGCCCTCTGTACTGCTATTGTTTTTTGGGCGATATTAAAATGGGACGCTCATGCTGATGAACCGGGCGCCGATAAATGGCTGGTTTTTATAGCCTATATGATAGGCCTATCTATAGGCATACACCTGCTTAACTTATTAACCATACCTGCAGTTGCCCTGGTAGTTTACTTCCGCAGAACCAGTAAGGTGACTTTAAAAAGTGGCTTATTAGCTTTGCTAATTGCCGTTGTGATACTTGGTTTAGTACAATTCGGTATCAGGCAGTGGACTATCCAGCTATCTGCATATTTCGACCTTTACTTTGTAAATACTTTAGGGTTAGGTTTTGGTTCAGGGTCTCTATTTTTCTTCTCGCTGTTGATAGCAGCAATTGTAGGCGGTATTATTTACAGCATCCGTAAAAAGAAAGCTTTATTAAACCTGGGCCTGCTTTGCGTAGCATTTATTTACTTTGGCTATAGCGCTTTTGTTTATATTCCTATACGTGCAACTGCAAATACCAATCTTGATAACTCGCACCCTGATAATGCCTTTGTATTAAACAGCTATTTAAACCGTGCGCAATATGGCGAAACGCCTTTACTGACAGGCCCCTATTTCGATGCCAAGGTAGTTGATCAAACCGAAGGCCAAACCCTTTATCGCCGTGGCGAAAAACAATACGAGGTATCGGGCAAGAAACAGAAATACAGTTACGACCATAACACCATCTTTCCGCGTATTTACAGCACCGAAGGGCAAAACCCGCTATTTTACTGTCAATGGCTACAGATGAGCGAAGGGCAGGTACCCAATTTTATTGATAACCTTAAATTCTTCTTCAGCTGGCAATCATACGTAATGTATGTGCGCTATTTTATGTGGAATTTTGCCGGCCGTATTAATGACATGGACGGGCAGGAACATCTGATCAGTCCACTGAGTTTTAAAGGGTATGTTGATGGTGATTGGACCACAGGCATTTTTGACGGCGCGAAACAGCTACCAAAATCGGTTACTAATAACTTAACCTATACGCCCCTATTCGCTCTGCCGTTGATATTGGGGTTGATAGGTATGTGGTATCACTTTAAACAAAAACAACGTGATGCCCTGGTGATTACTTTACTGTGGTTTTTTACCGGTCTGGCCATCGTTTTATATGTAAACCAGCCATCTGTTCAACCGCGCGAGCGCGATTACTCCTACGTGTCGTCTTTTTACGCTTTCGCGATATGGATAGGTTTGGGTGTCATCGCGATAGCTGATTTTTTGAGGAAAAAAATAGACCCAAGAACTGCCGCCTATATAGCTAGCGCACTTTGTTTGTTCACGGTGCCTGTTGTAATGGCATCGCAAGAGTGGAAAGCGCACGACAGGTCAACCAAAATGGTGGCGCATGACATGGCTTATAACTACCTGGTATCATGCCCGCCAAACGCCATTTTGTTTACCTATGGCGATAATGATACCTACTGCGTTTGGTATGCGCAAGAAGTAGAAGGCATACGCCCCGACGTACGACTGGTTAACCTGAGCCTGTTTACCGGCGACTGGTATATACGCCAGATGCAGCGTAAAATAAATGCGTCTGACGCATTGCCTATCACTATGCCTTATGACAAGTATAAAGATGGCGTGCGCGATGTAATCTACTACAGAAATGCCGGCATACCCGGCGCTGTTGAGGTTAAAGATGTGTTTGACTTTGTTACATCTGACGACCCGCGTACGTTTGCGACTTATCAAAGCGGTGAAACCGCTAATTACCTGCCTACCAAAGATTTTAAAATCACCATAAAGCGTGATGATGTTATCAAAAACAATGTGGTATCAAAGGATCAGCAGCACCTTATTACCGATACTTTGCAGTGGAAGTTTACATCAAACTACCTGTTAAAAGACAACCTGGCCATACTGGATATAATGGCTCATAACAATTGGAAAAGGCCGATATGCTTTGCCACTACCGTTGGTAGCGAAAATTTGATAGGCCTGCAACCCTACCTGTATAAAGAAGGCTTTGTATACCACCTTATGCCGTTAAAGCCTGATACCAGTATTAAGTTTCAGGATAGTAAGGTTAATACCTTGGTGATGTATGATAAGATCATGAACAAGTTTAAATTCGGCAAGTTTAAAACCGCCAAATACCTTGACCACGAATCAAAAACGATGTTCTACCCGGTAATGATCAGCACATTTATTGATTTGATAGATGACCTGATTGCAAAGGGCCGCCTGGATCTTGCCGCTAACCTGATCAACAAATTCGATAAGGAAATGCCCGAACTAGATGTGGATATGCGTACCTCCCGCAATAAGTTTTCGCTGGCACAGCGCGCGTTTAAGGTAAATAACGTTGCATTTGCTACTAAATACTTCAATACTATTGACAACTATATAGTTGATCAGCTGGATTATGCCGGCCGACAAATGCAGAACCACTCGGGTGCGTTTAATGGTTATGATATTCAAACCGCATTTGATATACTTTACGGCATGGCGGATGCCACGCGCAGCGCTCATCAAGCCAAATTGTATGATAAATACATGGCCCAGATAAAAAAATACGAGCCCCAGTTTGCGTCGTTGTTTAAAGAGTAAACGCTAATTCTATATAAACAAAAATGGCGACCTTGTCAGGTCGCCATTTTTGTTACTGCGCGTCTGCTACACACCTAAAGCCTATCGTTCGGGCCCGGTCAATGCTCGGTGCCATTAGCAGGTATTTACCATACTTAGTAAGCTCTAAAGCCGGCGGGAAATACCAGCCCGAGGTTTGCGCGTGATAATAACTACTTCCTTTTAAAATGGCTGTACGGCTGTGCTCGTCGTGATACTCATCTGTCCATTGCCATATATTACCTATCAAATCTATCACCCCAAACGGGCTTGCACCTTGTGGATATGCGTTAACCGCGGTAGGCTTGCGCATAGCGCGTGCGGTGTCTGCCGGTGGATAATTGGCTTTATTATTATCGTTCCCCCATGGATAAACCCTTCCATCCGTACCTTGAGCAGCATATTGCCACTCCCACTCGTGCGGTAAGCGTTTGCCGGCCCACTTAGCATAAGCGCGCGCGTCAGCTAATGACACCCAGGTTACAGGCAGCTCGGCCTCGCCTTCGGCATATATGCCTTTAAACCAATCTTTTAAAAAGTTATGGCTATCTGTAGGTTGGTAGCCGGTAGCGGTTAAAAATGTTTTAAACTGCTTATTCGTTACCGGGTATTGATCAATATAAAATGAAGCAATGTCCATTGAATGTTTCTGCGACCGTGCAGGATGGCTCTCCCATGAGTGTTGCACCCCCACCGCCGGTGGCAGCTCGTTACCCTCAATCATCACGCCTACCGATTCAAAATTATAACCTTTTACGGCAGGTATCCTCAGCATTCCGGCCGGTTGTTTAACCGCAAGTTTAGTTTTAGCAATTGGCAACATTTGCTGTGTTGCCGGTTCCCAGCTAGCGGAGTAGGTTTTTAGCCCGCGCTTACTCATTACTGCCATTTTAGTTAAGAAAGCGGTAAGCGTTGCCGGCTTTGCTGTGCCGTTTGCAACCAGCACAGCACCAAAGCCATAACCTTCTATTTTGAAATTTAAAGCAGCATTACTACCACTAATTTGCGGTACTATCTCTTTACCATTCCATAGGTCCCAATACTTTTGGCCGGCGATATATGGTAAGGTTATTTGTGTACCGTTGGCATCTGTGCTGTCGCGGTTAACCAGGGTATATATCGTTTTATTTGCGTCAGGGAACTTTGATGCAAACACACCCTTTTGCTCAGTTTTAATGTAGGGTTCCCAATCGGCGTTACTCCACACATCAGGGAACTGGTGATAAATGGCCGAAATGCGTCTGATACTTTCGGCGTCTCTTTCCGGGATTTGGTTCCAAATGGCCCAAACATTTTCCCAGGTATTATAACCTATACCGTTAAAAAAGGCGTATTGCAGGTCATCAGTTTTATTAGTTGCCCAGCGGTTGGTGATATTTACCTGATGTTTTGGCTCGAACCATTTGTAAATACTTATACCGGGATCATGCTCGTAGCCCCAAAAGTAGCCCCAGCTAAGGGTGTTCCATTCTATCATCTTCAGGTCCTTCAAACTTAGCTCGGGTTGAAACGCCAGTGGATAATTTTCGCTCTTGGCAAAGCCATAAAAATCATCAGACACGCCAGACATTGTGTCGCCATTCAATCCATCGGCCCCAAGGTCTTTCATTTCTTTTACCAGGGCTTCGGGCATGGTTTGTTTTATGCGTTGCGTGCCATGATCCCAGATCATTATCGGGAAGAAAACCCTTACGCCGTTAGCTTTAAAATCTTTGATCATTTGTTTTACGGCGGCTTTGCCACCGGGCATATTAGCAGTAAGGTCATACTGATTACGGTTATCAACACCTATGTTTGGGTAGGTGGGCCATATCAACACCGCATCTATGCCACCGTAGCGTTTTTTCAGGTCATTAAGGTATTTGGTTACAGTATACTTACGGGTTACAGGGTCATAAAAATAACGATCGTGTGCCATCATTTGCACATCTATAAAGGTGTGCTTAACCCATTGCAGCTTAGGGTTGGCATATAAGATATCGTTGTATTTGATCTGCGTCCGTTGCCGCTCGCGCCAGCTTTTTAAATCTGCCAACCATTGATCGCGCTTGTCCGGGCTTACCGGGCCTTTAAAAACTTCTTTCCAGGCACTAACCACTACTGGCTCCTGGGCCTGCGCTGTTGCAGCTGCCAGCAATATTAAAAATAGGTATAATTTATTCTTCATAAAGGTGATTCTTGTTTGAGCCGGTAAGCCCATTGGTTATCAGGACATGAAACTAAGACTTTTTACTGTTGAAACGAAATATTTGTATATACAAGTCACCAACCTAATCAAGTAGGTCCATATAAAGCCATAGATTTTTAAATGATGATCTGCTAACTAAGATCAGATACTTACAGACAAGTAATACCCCAGCTATTATCCATATCCTTCATCCTCCGCTCCCCTGTTACGTTTGATAAATTATTACTTACACCGTCGGTTGCTATTAATAATTTTTTTACCTTCAAAAAAATTATAACCCTATATCGCGCATTTTAGTTAGTAACCACTACGTCAATTAACACGTGTGCTGTAACCATATTATATTCATGAAAAGTTCATCATCATCTAATCGGCGTAATTTTATTAAAGATACCGCTGCACTTGCCGCAGGTATGGCTATAGCGCCATCCATTATCCCGGCAACAGCTACGGCAAAAATTATTTATGAGCCTGCGGTGTATGTGCCGGAGAAACTGATAGGAACCCGTATAAAATTTGCAGTTATCGGTATTAATCACAGCCATATTTATGGCATGATAGGCGCTGTTACAAAAGGCGGTGGCGAAATGGTGGCCTATTACATCAAAGAGGCCGACCTGGCTGCACAGTTTGCCAAGCGTTATCCAAAAGTAAAACAGGCAAAAAGTGAGAACGAGATTCTTGAAGACCCTGCCATACAAGTGGTATTAAGCTCTGGTATACCTATAGACCGTGCGCCGCTTGGTGTACGTGTAATGCAGCACGGTAAAGATTATCTGGTTGATAAACCAGGCGTTATCACCCTGGATCAATTTGTCGAGGTTAAAAAGGTTCAGAAACAAACCGGTCGCATTTATTCTATTATGTTTAGCGAGCGTTTTGAAAGCCGTGCTACCGTACGCGCCGGCGAATTGGTTAAAGCGGGCGCTATTGGCAAGGTGATACAAACCGTTAACCTGGCCCCGCATAAAATGAGCCCGAGCACGCGCCCTGAATGGTTTTTTGACCCCAAATATTGTGGGGCTATTTTAACCGACATCGGGTCGCATCAATTTGACCAGTACCTGTTTTTCACCGGCAGTAAAAAGGCCGAAATTACAGCCTCGCAAATGGGCAACGTAAACCATCCGCAATACCCTAAATTATATGATTTTGGCGATGTGATGCTGAATGGCGATGGTGGCATGGGCTATATCCGGCTGGATTGGTTTACCCCTAAAGGTGTAAGCACTTTCGGCGATGGCCGCTTAACCATTTTAGGCACCGAGGGTTATATCGAAGTTCGTAAAACAATAGATCTGGCCGGTAAACCGGGCGGAGATCACTTATTTCTAGCTAATAATGAAGGCGTTAAATACATTGATTGCAGCAAAGACAACCTACCGTTTGGTGAGCTATTTATCAACGATGTAATCAACCGTACAGAAACGGCGATGCCGCAAGCGCACTGCTTTTTAGCTACCGAGCTGGCGCTGCTAGCTACCAAAAAAGCTAAAATTCTTGATGTGCATTTATAATAATTAACGTAACATATAAGATAAGTAGAGACGCAATAATGCGTCTCTACTTGTTTAACAGCCTTTCACGTTCGTCACTGTGGGATTCTATGCAGAGGCATTGTAATGCGCTTATGGTTCTTTCCCCTAAATTCTGACCAAAAAAATCCACCTATCTAAAACAGATTGTATCCGTCGTTGGTTATGTATCTATAAACCGTTTGTGCCATGGCAAACTTTCAGGACATCATAGCATCAAAGATACCCGTATTGGTTGATTTTTCGGCCGAGTGGTGCGGGCCTTGTAAAGCGATGGGGCCAATTTTGCAGCAACTTAAAAGCACTATGGGCGACAAGGTAACTGTTATTAAAATTGACGTCGATAAAAATCCGGCGGCAGCCAGCGCTTATCATATTCAGGGTGTGCCAACACTGATGATATTTCAGAACGGCGAAACCAAATGGCGACAAAGCGGGGTTATACAAGCGGCGCAGTTGCAGCAAATTATAACGCAGTATTTATAACATAAACTTAACGACCATTTAGCGCTGATTTTATATTCTACCGTTACCTTAGGGTAATGTCTTTTGTAAAAGCAAAAGCAGCACCTTATACTATTGTATAAAATCAGTACTACCATTTGCCTTAACAATTTAGTAGAAATCTAAATCGAATCATTATGTCACAGCAAACCGGATTTATGCCGCATCGCCAGTTTCATGTACTGGTTGCCGAAGCTAACGAAGAGCAATACCTAACCGTTTTGCCCGACCCACAAGGCAACTTCAGGGTTATAAAGCACGGCGAAGTTTTGGGGGAGGTGAACTATCGCCCTAAAAACAAAATTGTATGCTATAAAGGTAAATTGAAACGCACTTTGATGGATCAGCTAAAGAAGCATATAGACCACCAATACAGCTACGCTTATTAAGCTATTATTGAACAAGCGCGTGTTTTTGAGTAATATCTATTACGCCTTTTGAATTATTAATAGCCAGGCGTATTACCACGTGGTACAAAAAGCTCTCATAGATATAAATATTATCTCTGGCATCAGACCCCTGAAAAAACATATTAAGGCCGGCTTTTTTTGTTTCAGCCACCAGATTGATAACATACTGAACATTTGGGCTTACGTAGCTCACCGTATGGAGCACAGAACCGGTAGCTGTTTTAAAACCCACACCCCCAATAATAGTTTCTTTTTTTACCGGTTGGGCAGTAGTTTGATAATGCTCAACAACAAAACCATCAAGCTCTTCGCCATACTGCATGGCCCAAACCTTATTAGACGTTAAGGTGCTACCTATTTGAGTATTATTAAGATTAGCTAAATTGATAAGATTTAATAACGATATACTTTGCGCCTGCAACTGGTTGCAGTACAGATAAAACAATACTATGAGCAGGTATTTTTTCATTAGTTTAAGTCCGGGGGTAAAAACAGCCGAAAATTACTAATTTTTTCTGATTCAAAGTCATCGCTTTGTGTACCAAGCCATTAGCAACAACACCATTTGGTTGTAAGTTTGTAAACCCTGGGGCTGGTTATTGGCTTTTAAATAATCGTCGTAAAACATACTGCTCACTATGCCCACATTACCCCTAAATTTCATCCAGTAAGCACGTTGTGCACGCAGGTCGGCCCGTACTTCTTTTGATATATAGGGCTTCATTTCTTTACTGGCTGTGCTGTCCCTCCGGTATAGCGCATGCATACACTCGTCCAAAGCCATTTGGTAAGCAGAGTATCGCAGCAGGCGGTCCTCAGATCCTATCCCAGCCAAAAAACCGGCGAAATTAGCTTCATCCTCCGGCCCGTAACCCATTTGGTGCGACATTTCATGACAAGCCACAAAAGGCCGCTCAGAAACGGGCATCTGATAATTTATTTGTGCTTCGGTTGTAAAAGGATTGTAATAGCCGGATGTGCCCAGGTAGTTCATGAAAGGAGTCAATAATGACGTTTTTATTCGCGGATGATACGTGCGGAAGCTTGCCGAATCCTTAGATATTTTCTTAATAGCATTAACAGCGGTTTGATAAATAGCAGCATTATTTTGCAACGTGTCAGCACCGGTGATACGTGCACGTGTAGCGTTAGCGCTGTCAATAATAATGCAGGTAACGGTTTGCATATCAGCCACGCTAAAAGTAGTATCGCGCAGGTTAAGACGTTGTGCGGCCGAGGGGCGGAAATAATTCAATCCCCAAAAAAGGTAAAAGACGATCATGCCTGCTTGCACGCCTGCTACAATACCCAATAGCAAATTGGCTACTCGCATAAATTGCTTTTTAAATAGCAGGTAAATAATTTTAAAAAGCAAATAGATAAAAAAGCCAACTACCCCGATGTAAACGATATCGCCAACACTAAACGGAATGATATTTAATATCGGATGCAGCACACGGCATATCCCAACATATAGTCCGTTTGAATAATACTTCTCAACCGTCTGTGGATGTTCTTGAAAGATCCCCAACAAAAACCATACTATCGCCAATATAAAAATGGTGAGTAAGCGTTTTTGTATGGTTTTAAGTTTGATGGGCATACCTAACAAATGTACAAATTAGCGACGGGTTTGAGACGCATTGCTATAGGTGGTAGTAATAAGCACAAAAAATAGCGATGGGGTCCTCTCCCATCGCTATCGTACATCAAATCTTATCCCGGTTTATTTAATACTTACTGGTATTGAGATGGTATCCCAAACCAGTTCGAACCCTTTTGAGGAAATTACATATTTAAGACGCTCGGCCATAGGAGCGCTTTTAGTTTTAACAGTTACGGCTATAACGTCTTTAGTTGGATCTTCGTTGGCTATCCCACCGCCTTTTATACCCCATTGGCCAACCTGCGAGTTAAATGTAACAACCGCGTCTTTATCGGTTAGTGTTACAAATACAGAGTACGAACCGGCAGGCAGTTTTTTACCTTCAACAGTTATTTCTTTGTCAGTGGTAAATTTTGTAGCCTCGTTAGCACCGGCCCTCCACATCTTTCCGTAAGGAACCAACTCTCCGTAAATTTTACGTCCTTTTGCCGCAGGTGATCCATAGTCGATGGTGATGTTTGCACCGTTAATGCTTCCGGTCACAGTCTCGCGTGGACTAGCCGGCACTTTACCACCTTGTGCCATGGCTGTGGCCGATATTAAAAACGCGATTACAAATGTCGCTATCGCTTTAAATTGAAATGCTTTTTTCATGTTTTAGTTGGTATTGATTTACAACATAAAGATAGGCTGATTTTTGAATGCTGCAAGACCAATAAAAAATCTATTTTTTATACCTGTTAAAACTTGGTTTACTTTTTGATGTTATAACATCGTACTCACCTTGCAGTTAGGAATTGACTGCGGGTTTCATAGCCCAAGGTTAAACAATTGTTGTGAGTTGGCCCTTGTCTTTCAAAAGATGAGGGTTTTTTTGTGCCCTAAAATCAGCTTCAAAACCCGTATTATTGCAGCAATGAAGAAAACCGACAAGCCGATATACCTGTTATTGTTTGTGGTAGCTTTTGCTGTTAATATGGCCGGCATCAATGTGAATTTCTTTACAGACGATCCGGGCTTGTATGCTGCAATAGCCAAAAACATGATCTACAAAAAGGACATATTGCAGCTGTTTACCCACGGGCAAGATTGGCTCGATAAACCTCACTTTCCATTTTGGATGGCGGCACTTAGCTTTAAATTATTCGGCATAAGTGTTTGGGCCTATCGCCTGCCTGCCTTGTTGTTCTTTTTAATCAGTGCCAGATACACCTACCTTTTCGCCCGTAAATATTATGACTGGGAAGTATCAGCAGTAGCGGTACTGATATTGATGACTTCGCAATATGTATTGATGGCCAATACAGACGTACGCGCCGAACCTTACCTTATGGGCCTTATTATCGGCAGTATTTACCACATAGCCGGTTTAGAGGAACGCTTTAACTATAAGGACCTATTGCTGGCTGCCCTGCTCACTGCCTGCGCTATCATGACCAAAGGCATATTTGTTATTGTGCCGATATATGGTGCTTTGCTGGGGCAATTGCTATTTAAGAAGAGGTTTGTTACTGTATTTAGTCCCCGCTTTATAGGCTTGTACTTGCTGACATTGTTATTTACCCTGCCCGAAATTTATGCGCTTTATGTGCAGTTCGATTTGCACCCGGAGAAGACCGTTTTTGACAAGCAAAATGTATCAGGCATTAAATGGTTTCTGTGGGACAGCCAGTTTGGGCGTTTTGTTAACACGGGGCCAATTGCCCGCAAAGGCGGCGACCCATCGTTTTACCTGCATACGCTACTATGGGCTTTTGGCCCGTGGTGCTTGATGTTTTATTACGCCGTTTACAAAAGTGGCCGTAAGATTTACAATAAGGTACAGTTACCTGAATACTACACCATTTCGGGCGGCTTGCTATTGTTGGTGTTATTTTCCCTGTCGGGCTTTCAACTGCCCTTTTATACCAATATTATCTTTCCGCTTTTTGCCATTGTTACCGCGCCCTATTGCTATAAGCAACTATCGGTACGCGGCAACAAATTCAGGCTGATAAACCAGTGGGCTTATATTGTTTTGTTTACGGTACTATGTTTTACTGTCAATTTACTACTAAAACCTGCTAATTGGTGGTTGTTTTACCTGGATTGCGCTGGGTTTTTCCTACTAATTACCCTTATAAACAAACAAATTAAAGACCTCCATCGTAAAGCATTTTTTATTAATTGCGCTGCCGCCCTTTTTGCCAATTTGTACCTGGTCACGGCACTGTATCCTATCATAGCTTCATACAACGGGCAGATAGCTGCGGCAAAGTTTATCAACCAAAATCAGTATGCCGACTACCGTATATATGCAGCGCGGCTAGAGAACAATACCTTTCAATTTGAATGCAATAAACCCGTTGATTATTGGCCAATAAAGCAATTTACCAGCTATAATAGCAATGAAAAAGCGGTCTTTTTTGTAACCCAATTTTCATTAAACCACCTTATTAATAACCATATACCGTACAAAATATTAGGCGCTTTTGAAAACTATTCGCAAGAGCGGATATTGCCAAAATTCATCAATGCAGACACCCGGCCGCAATTGCTGGACAAGGTGTATTTGATAACACGGTAGGCATTTGCGCTGTTTTTTGTAATTTTGCCCAAATTTAAATTTAATGTCTGACAAGAAAAAAGCTGTTTTTTTGGATCGCGATGGTGTTTTAAACCGTGAAATGGGCGATTACGTGTGCAAAGTGGAAGATTTCCATATCCTTGACAATTTTGACGCGCTTAAGACCTTGCAAGACAGAGGTTATTTGCTACTGGTAGCCACCAACCAGGGCGGTCTTGCAAAAGGCTGGTATACTGAAGATGAATTGGGCAAAATGCACAAGCTACTAAAGGAAACTTATCACCAGCACGGCGTTGAGCTTACAGACTTTTTTTACTGCCCGCACCACCCCAACTTCACCGGCGACTGCGATTGCCGCAAACCCAAACCGGGCCTGCTGTTGCAAGGCATAGCTAAATATAACATCGACCCATCAAAATCATACTTTATTGGCGACCGAGAGCGCGATGTGGAGGCAGGCACTACCGCCGGCGTTAAAGGAATTTTGATTGACAGCGACCAGCCGATAAGTACGGTGCTGAATATGATCGACTAATATCAAGGTGGTCATCTTTATATCTAGTGTATGAAAACAGCCGCTTACTTAAAACATATCGACACCCTAATAGCCGCCATCCTTGGCGCTATTGCTGTCTATATGTTGACTAAGTATAGCGGCGTGGGTATCTCTCCGGATTCTATCATGTATGCTAGTACGGCAACCAATATGCAGGCGCATGGTTCATTGCTTACTTATAACGATACGCCACTGGTATTCTTTCCGGTTTTTTATCCGTTCTTCTTAGCTGTTGTTCAGTTTATTTCCGGTGTCGATCCATTTGCTGCCGGGTCGATAATAAACATGGCATTATTTGCGTCGGTAATTTTGGTGAGCGGTTATATTTTAGAGCGATATCTTGTTAAGCCGAGGATTTATAAATGGTTGATATTGATAGCGGTTGTGCTTAGTCCCGCCTTGTTACAGATTTACAGCCTTTTATGGTCTGAAACCTTGTTTATACTTGAGGTGATGATATTTCTGTTGGCGTATCAGCGGTATAATCAGAGACAGTCCACGGGCAGATTAGTGGTTATTACAATTATTGCAGCCATAGCCTGCATTACACGCTATGCAGGTATTACGTTAATTGGCGCTGGTGGTTTGCTGCTTATATTGGACAATCGGCTTATCATTCGCTATAAAATAAAGCACCTCCTCGTTTTCGGTTTTGGCTCAGTTAGTTTGCTAATCGCCAATCTTATCGTAAATAGTATTAACACAGGTTTAAGCACCGGCAAGCGCCTACCTTCTATTACCTCACTTACCGAAAATTTACATTACGCCGGCGTAATGTTTTGCCACTGGCTGGGATTTAAAGAAAGCTTAGACCATTTCGCCATAATCGTTGCAGCATTGCTCCTTCTATCGCTCGCGGGTTTATTAATTTGCAAGTTCGTTAAAAGTAAGATCTGCAACAGCGAAACCATCATTATAGCGTTTGCATTTACCTATGGCATGTTTATGATATTACTGGCTACCTTTTCGCGCTTTGAGCGCTTAGATAGCCGGTTGTTGTCACCTATGTTTATTCCGCTGCTGATAGGCATTACGGCTTGGGTGCCCGATGCTATACAGCATATTCAATCAAAGACGATCAAATATGCTGTATCGGGCATAGGGATTCTTTTGATGCTGGCATTCAACTCCAATATCTTAAAAACAGACCTGCAACGCTACGATGATGAAAAGGATTATGGCGTACCCGGTTATGCTGATGATGACTGGAACAAATCGCCATTCGCGGCATTCTTAAGATCAAACAAAAACCTGCTGAAAACCGGCGTGCCTGTCTACACCAATGCAGATGAAGCCTTTTACCTGTTCACCGGCAAACCTTCAAAATTACTTCCGCACCGTTATTTCAAGGATGATGTCGCAAAATTCTATGCGACCACGCACTACTATATCATTTGGTTTAAGGCTGCGACTAATGTCGAGCTTATCGAGATCAAAGAAATTCAAAAAGCTCATCAGCTTAACAAACTTCATGACTTTGAAGATGGTGCTATTTATGAGTACGTTCATAAATAATCCGCAACAAATCTCATATCTCACGTCTCAAGTCTGATTTTAGTTTTGATTTTAGTTTTGATTTTAAAATCAACTTTCTATATTTGCTGTTCTTATCTATAGTTTTACTATATAATAAAAATGGGATTCAATAACTTACATCATCTTCATTTGCACCATCACCTTTTGGTGATGAATAGATAATGTATGTTTCTACGCGAAATAACAGCCCCAGTTTATAATTTTTATTATAGTTTCTTAATCTTAATCAGTGAAAACACTTAAAATAGCGATCCAGAAATCGGGTCGGCTCAACGAAAAGTCCGTTGAATTGCTAAAAAATTGCGGCCTAAATTTTGAAAATTACAAAAGCTCGCTTATCTCTCCTGTGTCAAACTTCCCGCTTGAAATCCTTTTTTTGCGCGATGATGATATCCCTGAATATGTGCAAGACGGCATTGCCGATTTAGGCATAGTTGGCGAAAACGTGATTGAAGAAACCGAGGTTTCTGTTAGCTATCTTCAAAAATTAGGTTTCGGTAAATGCTCGCTTAAAATAGCTATTACCAATAACAGTGATATTACTGACCTGAAGCATCTGGAAGGCAGGGCAATAGCCACGACCTATCCGGTGATACTAGGTAAGTTTCTGCAAAAACAAAATATACATTCTGACATTCGCACTATTTCAGGTTCAGTTGAGATTTCTCCGGGCTTAGGTTTAAGCGATGCGATATGTGACCTGGTATCAACCGGTGGCACTTTGAAAAGCAATGGCTTAAAACCATTTGCCGATGTAATGACATCAGAAGCGGTATTGATTGGCTCAAAAGGCAGCGAAAATAATGATTTAGTACAAGAGTTGATGCAACGCATACAATCTGTACTACGCGCTAAAGAAACCAAATACGTGGTCTTAAATGTACTGAAAGACAACCTTACGGCAGTGCTTGCATTGCTCCCTGGCGTAAAAAGCCCGTCCGTATTACCCCTGGCTGAAGAAGGCTGGGTTGCCGTTCATACAGTAATCCCCGAGCGTGATTTTTGGGATCGTATTAGCCAGCTAAAACAGGCCGGCGCACAGGGCATTGTGGTAATGCCTATTGAGAAGATTATTTTATAGTGGGCAGTTTGCTGTAGGCGGTTGCAATACATGCGGCTGGCAAATGCAAACTGAAAATTGCCAACTGAAAATGAAGACATACAATTATTCAGATCTATCCAAAGACGATATCATTAAATTGGTGCAACGCAATGTTGACCCGGCTAACGAAATACGTGCTATTGTTGAAGAGGTACTTAGTACTGTGCAACAAAACGGCGATCGCGCTTTGTTTGATTATGCATCAAAGTTTGATAAAGTAATACTTGATAAACTTTATTTAGACAAAGCCGAGCTGGAAGAACTTGCATCGAACGTTTCAACTGACCAAAAAGCGGCTTTAGATACTGCTTACAATAACATTTATAAATTCCATTTAACCCAGTTAAAAACTGAGGATAAGGTAGAAACTATGCCCGGCGTTACCTGCTGGCGCGAGTTAAGGCCAATTGAAAAAGTTGGCTTGTACATCCCCGGTGGCACAGCTGTTTTGCCGAGTACGTTTTTAATGCTGGGCATACCGGCACGCATTGCCGGTTGCCATGAAATTGTGGTTTGCTCGCCACCGCAAAAAAGCGGTAAGGTTAACGCGTTTATTGCCTATGTAGCATTGCTGTTGGGTATTGATAAGATATACATGGCTGGTGGCGCGCAGGCTGTTGCCGCTATGGCATATGGCACAGAAACCATTAGTAAGGTTGATAAGATATTTGGCCCGGGTAACCAATTTGTAACCAAAGCTAAAACCATTGTACAAAGCACCACCACTACCGCAATTGATATGCCTGCGGGCCCGTCAGAAGTATTGGTAATTGCTGATGAAACAGCACAGCCGGAGTTTATTGCTGCGGATT
Organism: Mucilaginibacter antarcticus; assembly: GCF_042686155.1. Taxonomy (NCBI): domain Bacteria; kingdom Pseudomonadati; phylum Bacteroidota; class Sphingobacteriia; order Sphingobacteriales; family Sphingobacteriaceae; genus Mucilaginibacter; species Mucilaginibacter antarcticus. The sequence continues at coordinate 184,597 of NZ_JBHUON010000003.1, forward strand.
TGTTAGCACAAGCAGAGCACGGTATTGATAGCCAGGCGGTTTTGGTTACCACATCAACACACATAGCAGAAGTTACTTTGGCTGAAGTTGAAAGGCAAGCAGCTGTACTACCCCGTGCTGAAATCGTCCAGCAAGCACTCTATAATTCGTACGTAGTTATTACCAATACGTTAAGCGAAGCTATGAATTTCAGCAACGTTTACGCACCTGAACATTTAATATTAGCGACCGACAACTGGCAAGAGATTACCGGGGAAATAATTAACGCAGGCTCGGTATTCCTGGGTAATTTAACCCCTGAGAGCGTCGGCGATTACGCGTCAGGAACAAATCATACATTACCAACCAGCTCGTATGCCAGGGCTTACTCGGGCGTATCAGTTGATTCGTTTGTGAAGAAGATCACTTTTCAGCATATCTCGCCCGAGGGTATCAAGAACATCGGGCCCTCGGTAGAGATACTGGCAGAGTTAGAAGGTTTGCACGCGCATAAAAATGCGGTGTCTGTTAGGATGAAATAATTTAATAAACACTTTGCCATTCTGAGCAAAGCGAAGAATCTCAGAACTGTGCTTGTGGCGCTTGGCAGATGCTTCGTTCCTCAGCATGACAATAGACGACACGACAATGTTTGATATTAATAATATACTTAGAGAAAATATAAAAAACCTCACCCCCTACTCCTCAGCTCGCGATGAATTTAAGGGTGAGGCCAGCGTATACCTGGATGCTAATGAAAACGCGTTCGGTTCGCCGTTGGATGAACAATATAACCGTTACCCCGATCCCTTACAATACAAAGTAAAAATGCGCCTGAGCGAGATCAAAGGCGTTCCGGCTCGTAACATATTTGTTGGTAATGGTAGTGACGAGGCCATCGATGTGCTGTTCCGCAGCTTTTGTAACCCCGGTGTAGATAATGTGATACTAGTGCCGCCAACTTATGGCATGTACGAGGTATCGGCCAATATTAATGACATCAATACTAAAAAGGTATTGTTAACCGACGAGTTTCAGCTAAATCTTGAAGGGATTGCCGACGCTATAGATAAAAACACCAAATTAATCTTTATCTGCTCGCCTAACAACCCTACAGGTAACTCTATCAACAGGGAGGATGTAGAAACCTTATTGAACAATTTCCAGGGCATTGTGGTGGTTGATGAAGCTTATATCAATTTCAGTCGCCAAAAAAGCTTTATACAAGAGCTCACAGAATATTCAAACCTGGTAGTGCTGCAAACGCTTTCAAAAGCATGGGGACTAGCAGGTTTACGTGTGGGCATGGCTTACGCAAGCGAAGAAATTATTGAGGTAATGAACAAAGTTAAACCGCCCTATAATGTCAACGAATCATCGCAGCAACTGGCGCTTAAGGCGTTGTCAAATATTGAGCAAGTAAATGGCTGGATAAAAGAAACTTTAGCGCAGCGCGACAAGCTTGTGCTTGCATTGAAAGATCTTGATTTTGTGCAGGATATTTATCCAAGCGACGCTAACTTTATCCTGGTTAAAACGGTGGATCCTAAAGGTATTTACAACTTTTTGGTGCAAGCTGGTATTATAGTGCGCGACCGCTCAAAAGTTGAGCTTTGCGAGGGTTGTTTACGCATCACAATAGGTACGCCCGCCGAAAATGAAAAGTTAATTGAAACTATAAGAAACTTCAGATGAGTAATCTACAGAAACTACTTTTTGTTGACCGCGACGGCACCATGATAAAGGAGCCGGCTGATGAGCAGATAGACTCGTTTGAAAAACTGGAGTTTTATCCGGGCGCTATTGAATACCTCTCAAAAATCGCTACTGAGCTGGATTATGAGCTGGTGATGATCACCAACCAGGATGGTTTAGGTAGCGATGGATACCCGGATTCTATATTTTTTCCGGTGCATAATTTTGTACTGAAAACTTTTGCTAACGAGGGCGTAAACTTTTCGGCAGTATATATTGACCGTACCTGGCCGGCAGAGAATGCCCCTACCCGGAAACCGGGCACCGCATTACTTACAAAATACTTTGATACTGAAAAGTACGACCTGGCTAACTCTTTCACTATCGGCGATCGTCGTAACGACGTTTTGCTGGCTAAAAACTTAGGTGCAAAAGCCATTTGGTTAAATAATCAATCAAACCTGGGTGGTAGCGAAGTACAAAACAATGCCGACATTGAGGGAGTAGTTGCCATAGAGACCACCGACTGGAAAAAGGTATATGAGTTTTTAAAATTGGGGGAGCGGGTTTTTGAAAACAAGCGCACTACTAAAGAAACAGACATCTATGTAAAAATAAACCTTGATGGTACCGGCGAAGCGAAAATATCAACTGGCCTGCATTTTTTTGACCACATGCTTGATCAGATTGCGCGCCACGGCAGTATCGACTTAGAAATTACCGCTAAAGGCGATCTGCATATTGATGAGCATCATACTATTGAAGATACCGGTATTGCACTTGGCGAGGTTTTTGACGCCGCCTTAGGCAATAAAAAAGGTATTGAGCGTTATGGTTTCTGCCTGCCAATGGATGACTGCCTGGCGCAGGCCGCTATTGATTTTGGCGGCCGCAGCTGGCTGGTTTGGGAAGCGGATTTTAAACGCGAAAAGGTTGGCGATATGCCTACAGAAATGTTTTATCACTTTTTTAAGTCGTTTAGCGACGCTTCAAAAAGCAATTTGAATATTAAGGCCGAGGGGCAAAACGAGCATCATAAAATTGAGGCCATATTTAAAGCCTTCGCTAAGGCAATAAAAATGTCCGTTAAGCGTGATGTAAATAAGATGGTTTTACCATCAACTAAAGGTATGTTATAGCGTCAAGGGTCAAAAACATGATTGGAATAATTAGATACGGCGCTGGCAATATTTTCTCGCTTACTGCGGCATTAGAACGATTGGATATTTCGTACGGAATGGTTCATTCAGAGGCTGATTTGGGGCAGTTTGACCGATATATCATTCCGGGTGTGGGCCATGCGGGCGCTGCTATGGATAAACTCCAAAAATCGGGCTTAGTACCTTCTATAAAAGCACAACAGAAACCAACTTTGGGAATTTGTGTGGGTATGCAGTTACTTACTGCTTACTCAGAAGAGGGCGATGCAAACATGCTTGGCCTTTTCCCGGTGAAGACCTTGAAATTTGCCGGAAGCCCTGATCATAAGGTACCACATACTGGCTGGAACAAGGTTTTCGCCGAGCGTGACAACCCACTTTTTAAAGATATACCGGCTGGTTCACACTTTTACTTTGTACATTCATACTTTATTGAGTATGACGATGTTTATACATTAGCTGCCACAGATTACGGCATAAAATTTTCGGCATCAATTTGGCGTGATAATTTTTATGGGGTGCAATTTCACCCTGAAAAGTCTGGCCAATATGGCGAAACACTATTAAAAAATTTTTCAAAAATATAAGACATGTATATTATTCCTGCGATTGATATTTTGGATAAGAAGGTTGTGCGCTTGCGCGAGGGCGACTACGAGCAAGTAACTAACTATGACGTTACGCTGGAGGAGATGATAGAAAAATATCAGTCAAACGGTACAGATCTCATACATATTATTGATTTAAACGGCGCTAAAAACGACTTCTCAAATCAGGAGTATTTGTTTGAAGTTATCCGCAAAACCGACATGAAAGTGCAGTATGGCGGCGGTATCCGTAGTATAGACAAGGTTAAAGAACTGGTAGCTGCAGGTGTACACCGGGTTATTGTTGGTACCCAGGCTATTACCAATCCAATGTTTTTAGATGAGTTAAGCAAAGCCCTTTGCGGCCGCGATAAATGCTCTGATAATGTGGTGATAGCTATTGACGTACTTGATGAAGTAATTAAATATTCAGGCTGGATGGAAAGCTCGCCAATTAAACTGATGGACTATGTTGACCGTTGTTTAGCTTTAGGTTTCTTTCGTTTTTTATGTACTGATATTGACAAAGATGGCAAGTTAGGCGGCGCTGGTGTTGATCTGTATGCTAAGTTACTTGACCATTCGCCTTTTATTAAACTAATCGCATCAGGGGGCGTAAGCTCTATGGCCGATGTTGAGGATCTTAATAAATTAAAGGTAGAATCTGTAGTTGTTGGTAAGGCGATTTACGAAGGCCGCATAACCATTGAAGAAGTTAAAAACTGGAATTTAGAAAGCCTGATGTCAATCTAGTGCCCCCTACCCCCTAAAGGGGGAACACAATCATGAAACAGAAAATGTTTTTGGGTGCTGACCGACTAATATTCAAGAATGCCGAAGCACTTAGACGTAATATGACAGAGGCTGAAAATTTACTATGGCAGTATCTCAAAAATAGTCAGCTAGGCGAAAAGTTTAGAAGACAGCATCCAATTAGCATTTACATTGCCGACTTTTATTGTCATAATTATAAGTTAATACTTGAATTAGACGGCAGCGTCCATAACAGACTGGAAATAGTTGCCAACGACATAGAACGTCAAAAATATTAGAAGCTCAAGGAATTAAATTTTTGAGATTTAATAATGAACAAATTTTTAATCAACTTGAACAAGTGTTGACCACTATAAAAAACGAAATAACCAGCTCCCCCTTTAGGGGGCGGGGGGGGCTCGCTAAAAGAATTATCCCCTGCCTCGACGTTAAAGACGGCAGAACCGTAAAAGGCGTAAATTTTGTAGACTTGCGCGACGCCGGCGACCCCGTTGAGCTAGCTTGGAATTACTCAAATCAAGGCGCTGACGAACTTGTGTTTCTGGATATTACAGCCACACACGAGCGTCGTAAAACGATGGTGGAACTTGTTAAATCTATAGCAAGGCAAATCAATATACCGTTTACTATTGGCGGCGGTATTAATGAAATCGCTGACGCTGACGCGCTTTTAAACGCTGGCGCTGATAAGATTTCTATTAACTCTGCAGCAGTACGTAACCCGGCTATAATCGACGAAATGGCCAAGGCCTTTGGTGTTCAGTTTGTTGTGGTAGCTGTTGACACCCGGTTGAACAACGGCAGAAACTTTGTCCATTTAAATGGTGGCCGTATCCCAACAGAAAAAGAAACCTTAGACTGGATTTTAGAAGCCGAGAGCCGCGGCGCGGGCGAGATATTACTTACCTCGATGGACCATGATGGCACTAAAGCAGGTTTTGACAACGGGCTCCTAAAGAAAGTAAATGACGCTGTAAATATTCCAGTAATTGCGTCGGGCGGAGCTGGTTCTGTGCAGCACTTTGTTGACGTGTTTGAGAAAACGAATGTTGATGCAGCACTAGCTGCATCTGTATTTCACTATGGTGAGATATTAATACCTGAGCTTAAAAGCATTTTACGGGGCAGGCACATTGAAGTAAGATAAAAATGAATATGGAATTTAATAAAAGTGATGGCCTGGTGCCGGTAGTAATACAAGACGAGCAAACCCTTGAGGTACTCATGCTTGGCTACATGAACCGCGAAGCTTACGATAAGACAATACAGGAGAACATTGTAACCTTTTTCTCCAGGTCAAAACAACGGTTGTGGACCAAAGGCGAAACCAGTAATAACTTTCTGCACGTTAAAAGCATTCACCTGGACTGCGACAATGATACGCTGCTGATAAAAGTTAAACCTGATGGCCCAACCTGCCACACCGGCGACCGTAATTGCTTTAAAACCAGCTATAATCAAAACTTTATTTTGCAACTGGAGCAAATCATAGCTGATAGGTACGAGAACCCCATTGAAGGATCATACGTTAACAATTTGCAGCAAAAGGGGCTTAATAAAATAGCGCAAAAGGTTGGAGAAGAGGGTGTTGAAACCGTGATAGCTGCACTTGCCGAAACAGAGACAGACCTGATTAACGAAGCATCAGACCTGGTGTTTCACCTGTTGGTTTTATTAAAAGAAAAAGGCCTGACGTTAGATACCATAGCCAAAAATTTGGAAGCCAGGAACAAATAAATAAAGTTTACAGTAAGCAGTTGCAATAAGCACACGCAAATGCAAAATTTAGTAAGCCCATAGCAACTACCGCATGATCACAGTAGAAAAAGCCGCCGAACTTACCGGACACAGTAATCCCATTTTTGCTTTGACGCTATCGCAAAAACCGGGCATTCTGTTTACTGGTGGTAACGACAAAGGCGTGGTGGAGTGGAGTCTTAAAACAAACAGCTTCATTAAGGTTATGTTCCCGGTGATGGCATCTGTATATGCCATCCACTGCCCTGAAGATCATCCGCTAATGTTTACAGGTGTTCGTTCCGGCGAGGTTCTCGTATTCGATTTCAACCAGCAAAAACTATTGGCCGGGCTTCGCCATCATCGCAAACCTGTGTTTGATATCAAGTCGGTTAAAAGCAAAAAAGAGTTACTTGTTGCTTCGGAGGATGGCTGCGTATCTATATGGAATATCGATACTTTACAATTGGTGCACAACCTAAGGGTTTCCGCAGATACGGTGCGCTGCATCTGCATATCGCCGGATGAAAAACAGGTAGCTTTTGGCTGTCGCGATAACACCATTCAAATTTACGACCTGGAAGATTATACCCATATCAAAACCTTGGCAGACCACAGCATGGCGGTATTCTCTTTACAATATTCGCCGGACGGTAGCTATCTTGTTTCCGGCTCCCGTGATGCACAGGTGAAGATCTGGAACACCCAAAACTTTGAATTGATACAAAACATACCGGCACACCTATTCGCCGTAAACCATATCGCCTTTCATCCTAGCCAGCCCTATTTCGCCACAGCCAGCATGGATAAAAGCATAAAACTTTGGGGATCAGACGATTTTAAACTCTACAAAGTTATCAGCCGCGAAAAGGGCTATGACAATCATCGCCTTTCTATCAATAAAATACTTTGGTATAACGGCCAGTTGATCTCTGCCAGCGACGACAAAAAGATAATTTTATGGGACGTCTCATTTTAAAGCGGTGGTAATCAAGCGTTTTGTAAACTGTTGGTGTTCAGTTTCATTCAGTTATCGTTTCACGAAACATAATTCTGCTTTCACACGTACAACCTGTCAGAGTAAAGGTAATTGATCTCCCGATTTACCTTCTGGAAAGGAACGATGAAGAAACGCGCATATCTATTAACTTTAATACTACTTTTTTTAGGTTTACAAAGTAAAGCTATTGTAACTAACTGGACAGGCACAAATGGCACCAGTTGGACTCTTTCCTCAAATTGGAGCAACGGTGTGCCCGGCATAAATGACGATGCACAGATAGGAATATCAAACACCTATACTAATTCGCCGGTGATAGCTGTATCTACTACAGTTAATAGTTTGGCATTTGGAGTTCGTTCGTCCGGCTCAATAACTATCAACAGCAGTATAATATTTACTGTAACAAACGACATTACGGTTAAATATGCCAGTGCTACAGCCACTATCAATATTTTGGGTCAAACCATATCCGGCGTTTTAGGCGGCACCATCAACTGCGGCGGGTCGCTTCGCGTAGGCGATAGTACAGCGCCGGTTACACCTACACAGAATGGCACAATTAACACCACGTATGTGGTTACACTAGGGGTTGCCATTCAGCGTTTTAATGTCAACGGCAGCCTTATTTTAAATACTACTTCAAGCTCGGCTAACGTAACAAATGTAGGTTACTCAAGCAATGTAAACAACCCTGTATTTGGGCTCAAAAATGGGACTTTAGATGTCCTCCAAAATCTGCAAATCACTAATTCGGCCTATGTAAATACAGTGCTGCCGGGTTATACCACGACTACTAACACCGGGCGTTTAATAACAAACCCGATAGACAACAACATAACCGGGTCATCGTCCATACTTGCTTTCGGTGGATCTATAAGCATTGCTACCGCGGGTTTTCTGGATTTTTGTGGTGCTGGCGTAGGCTCAAGCACCGTTGTTTATAATGGTACGGCTGCACAAATAGTTTATACAACTGCTACAACGGGGCTTGGCGTATCCCCCTCCAACTATCAAAACATTAGTTTCTCTGGTACAGGGGTTAAAACAGTTCAGTCTGGTACCATGACGGTATCGGGTAATTGGAACTCTGCAGGCGCCAAAATTGATGCGGTCACCAACGCAGCAACTGTAGATTTCATGGGTACAGGACAAACTTTAACAGATGCAGGATCGAACAACGGCAATGGTGTAGTGTTTGCCAAAGTATTATTTCAAGGATCAGGAACCAAAACCTTAAGTTCAGGCAAATTCTCTGTAGCCAACAACGGTTTGCTAACAATGGCGGGTACTGCAACATTAGCTTCGGGGGGCAATTTAACGTTAATATCCGACGTAACGAGTTCTGCGACAGTTACCGCATTACCCTCAGGTACAGCCATAAATGGTAACGTCAATGTACAACGCTTAATAAACGGCAGTGCCACTAATTTATCAAAGCGCGGCTACCGCTTTATTTCCTCTGCTGTTTACACAGGTAACGTAGGCGGTGTTAAATACTACGATGTTAAATATTTGTTAGACAGCGCATACGTATCAGGCATGGCAGGTGGCGGGTTCAATACCTCATCAACAAACCCGTCCTTATATTTATATCGCGAGGATATTATACCTAACAACAATACTTTCACCGCCGGCAATTATAAAGGCATAGCCCAGATAAACAATGCCAACGCTTACGATATAGGCACCCAAAAACGTCTTACTACGGCAAATATAGCCGATACTACGATAAGGCTTCCTATCGGCAATGGAGTGCTCTTCTTTTTCAGAGGCAACAAATCAAACAATGCCACCCAATCAGGCAGTAAAGTAGCAGCGCCATTTGATTTTCCTGAAGATGTACCTTTTACTCAGGTTGGCCAATTAAATACCGGCACTGTAAGTGTAAAACCATGGTATGAGTTTGATGGCACTGTTAATACCAATAATTACCTGCCCTATACAAACTCACCCACGCTAAACAACTCAACGCTTCGCGGATTTATGCTGGTGGGTAACCCTTATCCATCAACCATTAACTGGGAAAAATTTAATCGTAACGGTGTAAACTCTTCTATCTATGGCGGCAACACGGCTGCTACTACAGCCGTAAATACTACCATATGGGTGTACAACCCAACCACAAAACAATATGACACATACATACAGGCGCCAACTGTAAGCGCGGCTGCCGATACAACAATCACGGTAAATCCTACAGGCAGCCTACGCACCGGTAGCGCAAGTAATATGATTGCCAGCGGCCAGGGCTTCTTGATCAGGTCAACTGCAAAAAGTCAAATCTTTACGTTTAGGGAATCAGCAAAGACAAGCACTCAACCAGTAGCGTCTGACCTTATTAAAGTGATGGGTGCACCGGTATTACCAACTGCTTTTGCTTTTTCATCTGCTCGACAGCCCAGCATCGAGTCCAACAACCGGACGCCGGTACTAAGTTTTAGGCTGATAAAAGACAGTATTAATACTGATGACGCTGTGCTGGCCTTCAATAACGTTACAGAAAACACTTTTACCACTAATTACGATGCCGAAGATCTAAATGGGAACGGAGCGCTGGTTAGTTTGTCTATTATGACAAGCGATGAGGTGGCAACGGCCATTAAGCAGGTTAAATTACCCCAAAGCAACAAGCAGGTTATTAAATTATTGGCAGACGCTACCAGTAGCGGCGCTTATCAACTTAAACTGAATAAAATTGATGGTATGCCCACAGCTTATGATGTTTGGTTAAAAGATGCTTTTACGAATGATTCGCTTGACATTAAACACAATAACACCTATGATTTTAATATCGACAAAAACAACCGGGCAACCTTTGGCGCAAATCGTTTTAAAGTAATAATAAGCCGCAACGAAGCATTAGCTATGCGCTCGCTTGGGTTTACAGCCGAGAAAACGCTACAGGGTGCAAAACTAACCTGGCAAACTGAAAACGAGGGCACCGATTTTGTGTTTGTTATTGAACGCAGCACCGACGGTGGTAAAACGTTTAAAGAGTTGGGACAGGTAACAGCAGCAGGAATTGGCGATTACAAGTTTTTTGACATACAGCCTGTTTTGGGAGAAAATCAATACAAAATAAGGATAGACAACTTGGCGCTTGCCAAAAAAGACTACACCGCCATAGCCAAATTAACGTACCAGGAAACGCTTTCAAAAACTGCAGCAAGCTCAAAAATATCGGTATACCCTAACCCTGCGGTTGACGTAGTAAACATTAAATTAGATAATGACGCTACAAGCCGAAGTAATTTTTCAGTTAGAATAACCAACAGCCTAGGCCTTGTGATAAAAGAGCTTACATCTACACAGGCAAACCTGCAAGAAGATATCACCAACTTAATACCGGGTACTTATATAGTAAGGGTGGTAAACACCACCCAAAACAAAATACAAGGCGAAACCAAATTTGTTAAGCTACGCTAGAAAAACCGCTTTATAAAAGCTAGTTTGTGCGTATAACGGCTATGCTCTTGGGAGTAAATTCCTTTTTCATCGATAAGATCGATTTTAGCTCTGCCAGATGCATGGATGATATGCTCGCGGTTAAGCAACATACCTACGTGAGTAATTTTTCCGGTTTCATTCTCAAAAAAAGCCAGGTCGCCTACCATGGCATCAGCAATACCATTGATGGCTCTTCCCTGTTCTGCCTGCTGGCTGGCATCGCGTTTTAACTGAATGCCTTTTAGCTTAAACACAAGTTGGGTAAAACCTGAGCAATCTATACCAAAGTGAGTCCGCCCTCCCCAAAGATAGGGGCTGTTTACAAAGGTTCTAGCTAACAGATCAATACTTTCGTTGTGCCCTATCTGGCCAATTATTTCAAATTTTTCCTTTTCAAAATAGCAGGTAGTGCCATTTAAAAAAGACAGTGAGCTACCGGCAGGTAAATACAAAACACTGTTATCGCGTATTTTCCAGGCTTGTGTTATTGCTTTGTAAGTTAGCTTAGGCGGGTTTTGCAATAAATGCTGGTAGTTTAAATGGCCGAGCATCATAAATTGAAGACGGTTAATCCACCCCGTATAGCCATCGCTAGCGGTTATAATTTGCGCCCACCCTTCTTTCCATTCTATTATTTCAAACGCTTCACCAAATAAAACTTGCGATATCTGCTCGCTGCGCTCATTGGGTTCGGCTCGCATAGGTATTACAGCTAAATTGCAAATTCCGTATTCCATTGTAAGGGTTTATGAGCTTGCTTGTACGTTAACAAATTTTAAAAGTTGCACTAACAAAAAAAAGGGAATACACGTTAATGTATTCCCTAAATTGTATAACAAGTATAATTATTTTTACTCGTTAAGGTGCAACCAATCTTTTTTCGCCAGCAGTTCTTCGCGGGTTTCGCGTATGTTTTCGTCATCTACACAACAGTCAACCGGGCAAACCGCGGCGCACTGCGGCTCATCATGAAAACCCACACACTCCGTACATTTATCAGGCACTATGTAATAAATATCGTCTGACAAAGCCGCTTGTGTCTCTTCTGCATTTAAAGTAACGCCATCTCCAAAATCAATTACACCTCTAAGGCCTGTACCGTCGCTAAAACGCCAGGCGGCACCCGCATCATAAATCGCATTATTTGGACACTCCGGCTCGCAGGCTCCACAATTTATGCATTCATCGGTGATTATAATCGCCATATTTTTAAATAATCTTATATTCTCAATTACCTTTGTCTGCTTAACAAAGTGTGCAAATATAACAAAAAAAGAAATTGCCGGTTTGCTTACTTAACATATATATGTCAAAAATCAACTCAAAAAGCCTAATAGCTGCATTTTCTGAACTGGGTAAACAGTTAATACATCCTGACGAAGAATTTAGGCAGATCATTAATACCGAACACATATACAACTCTTGGTTTACGCCCGAGAGCGTCGCTCAGGCCGTAACAGCCACCGGCATTTCGCTTAATGACAGCGATTTATCAGTTTGGGTAAGCAGGTATGACCTGGCTAAAAGTACATCGCCAAAAAAGATCGGGTTGATACTGGCAGGCAACATTCCATTGGTTGGTTTTCATGATGTTTTATGTGTACTGGTTACCGGTAACCATGCGCTGATAAAGGCATCAAGCCAGGACGCCCGCCTGATAAAACACGTTTTAGGCAAGCTGGTAGCCATTGATGGGCGCTTTGCAGATCAGTTTAGTTTTGTGGAACGCTTAGTAGACTTTGACGCCGTTATAGCTACAGGCAGCAACAACTCATCGCGCTACTTTGAGTATTACTTTAGTAAAGTGCCACACATCATTCGCAAAAACCGTAACAGCGTGGCCTTAATTACAGGCACCGAAAATCCGGATCAGTTATACAATTTGGGTCATGATATTTTTGATTATTTTGGTTTGGGATGCCGTAATGTGTCAAAGTTAATGATACCGAAAGGATATAATCTTGCCAGATTTTTTGAGCCTATTGAGCCATATAACAACATTATTAACCACAATAAGTATGGTAATAATTACGGATACAATAGGTCAATATACCTTGTAGGCCGCGAACCGCATCTGGACAATAACTTTTTGATTTTGCGCGAGGATAAAAACCTGTCGTCGCCCTTGGCTGTTGTGTTTTATGAGTATTACGATGACTTAGCATCGGCAGAGAAAACGTTGCACCAACAGACGGATAATATACAATGTGTTGTAAGCGCTACTCCTTTAAATATAAGCAATCAGGTGGTTGAGTTTGGCCAGAGCCAAAGACCAAAATTATGGGATTACGCCGATGGAATTGATACAATGGATTTCTTGTCAAATCTTTAAAATAACAATACCTTTGAAAAAGCTGGTCATTGCTCACTTGCCACTAGTCATTTTTTTAATTTCACTATTGGCCAATGACGCGAAGCAAATGGCCACTGACCAACAAGATGTATATTATTAAAGTTAAAGGCGTTGCCAAAATACCTGATTACGTGCAGCTTAGGGACGACGAATTTACTTTGCTGGCATATTTCAGAGTTGACAGGCCCGAAAAATCTTTAGATAAGGTTGGTCTGGCTGATAAGGCAGACTATATTATGAATGTTATTAAGGACCTGCCTTTTGGCAAGATACTTAAATTAGAACTATAAAAGACAATGATTGGAAAAACCATTATTAAGCTAAATAATGTTGATATATTTCAACAAAAGCACCTTGTACTATCTAAGGTAAATTTACACATAGACAAGGGTGATTTTGTGTGGCTGATTGGCCAAACCGGCTCAGGGAAAAGCAGCTTACTTAAGGTTATTTATGGCGATTTGCCGGTTAAGGTTGGCACGGGTCATGCCTGTGGTTATGATTTGGACAAGCTGGCAGAAAGAGACATTCCGTTTCTTCGTCGTAAACTGGGCATTGTTTTCCAGGATTTTCAATTATTGACCGACCGTACCATTGAACAGAACCTGCAATTTGTAATGCGAGCTACAGGTTGGACAGACCCCAAGCTGATAGCTGCTCGTACACTTGATGTGTTAGAGAAAGTTGGCCTGCGTTCAAAGCTTAAAAAAATGCCTCACGAAATTTCTGGCGGCGAGCAGCAGCGTGTGGTAATTGCCCGCGCGTTGTTAAATGATCCGGAGATTATATTGGCTGACGAACCTACCGGTAACTTAGATCCTGATACATCAGAAGAAATTGTATTGTTATTGAAGCAAATAAGCCAATCGGGCACCGCGGTAGTAGTTGCTACGCACGATTATCATATCATACGGACCTTCCCATCGCGCATTATAAAATGCGAAAATGGTAAAGTGTTGGAAGACGCTCAAATAGCTTAAGCAGCCGTACTAAACTTTACTTTATTAGCCAAATAAGCAGCTAATAATATTACTACCATGCCAAAAACCTGGCTGGTGGTGATTATCTCGTTAGCAACCAGGTACCCTAACAATACTGCAATTACCGGATTAACATACGCATAGGTACCAACTATCGGCGCGGGCCTGCGCTCAAGCAGCCAAAACATAGCTGTAAAAGCCACAATTGAACCGGCTATAGCAAGGTAAAATAACGCGCACCATGAACGCACGCTAACGTCGGCTATATGAAATTGTGCCCACTCACCTGTCGGTATGCCAACCAATAAGCATGCGACCGCCCCTCCCATTAATTGCCAGCCAATGTTTTTGAATAGCGAGCCCGGTGTATGGTTATACTTATACCATAGTGACGCCGTAACCCAACAGAAGCATGAAATAATTATCACAGCCGAGGCGATGTAGATCATCTTGGAAGAGGTGCCAATAACCGCCTGATCTTTAAACAACACCCAAACGCCAACCAATCCCAATACAATACTGAACATAGTTAGCTTACTTGTAAAATAGGTTCGCCAATGTCTTTTGTCGGCAATGATATACCAGATCGGCGCCGTCGAGATGAGCACAGCGGTTAAGCCCGAAGGAACATATTTTTCTGCCCAAAATATGGTGCCTTGTCCGCAGGTAAGCATAAAAGCGCCCAGCAGGAAGTTACTGGTAACGTTTTTATCAATCACTACTTCGCCCTTGATTTTGATATATAGCAGCATTAACACACCGGCTATTACATAACGCAGGCCCGCCATAATAAAGGGCGGCATGCTTTCAATACCTATGCGGATAGCCAGATAAGTAGTACCCCAAATAATGTAAACAGCAGCAAAGGCCAGTATAATTTTCCAGTCTGTTTTTGGTGCGGCTTTACTCATGATTGCTTTTGTACATGTTGCCCAAATATAAGTTTTTACCGTGGCAAACTGCGATAATGACAATTGCAACTGTCAGTGCTTCCGCTCAAAATATATAATTATGACACGATGACCGCTTTTAACGAATGGCAAGGCATTTGATTGGTGCTATAAGCTATGAATTTTAACGATATGTTGAAGAAGAAAAAGACCGAAACGCCTGAAGAAAGCGTTAACGAAATTATTGATAACAATACCGAAGAGGTGCAAACTACCGCCGTCGACGAAAAGTCGGCAGAAGATGTTTTAAAAGAAGAACTGGCCCTGGCCAATGATAAATACTTACGCCTGTACGCCGAGTTTGATAATTTTAGACGCCGTACTACCAAAGAGCGCGTAGAGCTTTTACAAACCGCCGGTAAAGAGGTTATTGTATCTCTGATACCTGTTATTGATGATTTTGAGCGTGCTGCCAAATCAATGGAAAACGCTACGGATATTAACGCCGTTAAAGAAGGTGTTGCCTTGGTGCACAACAAACTAAATAACATTTTGAGCCAAAAGGGTTTAAAACCGATGGAGGCCATCGGCCAGCCATTTGATGCCGATTTACATGAAGCTATTACCAATATCCCAGCACCTACTGCCGACATGAAAGGTAAAAATATCGACGAAATGGAAAAAGGTTATTACCTGAATGATAAAGTTATTCGCTTCGCAAAAGTTATCGTTGGGGCGTAAAGATATCGGTCGGATTTTCAATTTTCAAATTGATATCTGTCGTCTGATGAAATAAAACAAATCCGAAATCGAACATTCGAAATTCGAAATAAAAAGACATGTCAAAAAGAGATTATTACGATATACTGGGCGTAGCTAAAGGTGCGGATGCTGATGAGATAAAGAAAGCTTATCGTAAGATGGCTATCAAGTATCACCCCGACAAAAACGAGGGTGATAAAGAGGCCGAAGAGAAGTTTAAAGAAGCAGCCGAAGCATACGAAGTTTTAAGCAACCCCGAGAAACGCCAGCGCTACAACCAGTTTGGACATTCTGCCAATGCACAATCTGCTAACGGTGGCGGTTATGGCGGTCAAGGCATGAATATGGAAGACATATTCAGCCAGTTCGGCGACATATTTGGCGGTGGGAGCCCGTTCGAAGGCTTCTTTGGCGGCGGAGGCGGCGGCAGGCAACAACAAGGCGGCGGTCGCAGAGTAGCCCGTGGCAGTAACCTGCGTATAAAAGTTAAGCTAACACTAGAAGAAATAGCTAACGGCACCGAAAAGAAAATTAAGGTTAACAAGCAAATCGTTTGTAAAACTTGCGAGGGAACAGGAGCTAAGGATAAATCATCTTTCCAAACATGTAAAACCTGCGGTGGCCAAGGCGCGGTTAGGCGTGTAACTAATACCATTTTGGGCCAGATGCAAACTACCAGCACCTGCCCTACTTGTAATGGCGAAGGAAGCACAATTACCTCGAAATGTAATGTTTGCCACGGCGACGGTGTTGTACGCGGAGAGGAAACCATTACCTTAAACGTACCTGCAGGCGTAAGCGAAGGTATGCAGCTAAGCATGAGCGGCAAAGGTAATGCTGCCCCACGTGGTGGTGTACCGGGCGATCTGATCATCCTGATTGAAGAGACGCCGCACGAAACATTAAAACGCGACGGCAACAATGTGGTTTATGATCTTCATATCACTTTCATTGATGCAGCGTTAGGTACCAGTATCGAGGTGCCAACGATTGACGGTAAGGCAAAGATCAAAATAGATCCGGGAACGCAAGGTGGCAAGATCCTGCGCCTGAAAGGCAAGGGTGTACCAGAGGTAAACTCATACCACCGCGGCGACCAGCTGATTCACATCAACATTTGGACACCAAAAGCTTTGAGCAACGAGGAACGCGCTCTATTAGAGAAACTACAAAACTCACCTAACTTTAAACCAGCACCAGGTAAGAACGAGAAAAGTTTCTTTGAACGGATGAAGGAATATTTTGAATAATAGGCTAAACGATTAAGCGCGATGCTAAAGGCTCAAGATCCTAGGATTCTGAGCCTTTTTTGTTGGCTCGATTTATTTGAAGGTTGCTAAAACTTTAATCCTATTTTTAACTTTATTATGTCAGCCTGATAAACTGTATGGAGAATAAAGCATCTGCACCTGTAGCCGTTATGGACCTCGGCACCAACACTTTTCATCTATTAATTGCGCAAGGTACAGCTACTGATTACACTGAGTTGATCCATGAGCATGAGGCTGTAAAACTTGGCGAAGGTGGCATTAATAAAGACGTTATACAACCTGTCGCTTTTGAGCGCGGCGTTGCTACTATGCTTAAATTTAAAGCCGATTTAGACAAGTTCAAGGTAACCAAAGTGCGGGCCATTGCAACATCAGCGGTTCGGAACGCGGCAAACGGGCAGCAGTTTATTGACGAGGTTGCTGACAAGACCGGCATCCAAATTGAACTGATTAACGGAGAGCAGGAAGCCGAATATATTTACAAAGCTGTTAAACTAGCCGGTGGGCTGGGCGACAAAACCGCGTTGATAATGGATATTGGCGGGGGCAGCGTAGAGTTTATATTGGGCAACGCCCACGGCATACTTTGGAAACAAAGTTTTGAAATAGGCGCTGCCAGGCTAATGGACAAGTTTCACCAAACCGATCCCATCCCGGCCGATGCTATCAACTCACTTAATGTATACCTTCAGGAACAACTAACCACTTTGACAGGCGTTGCCCAAAAGCATCCAGTTGATACGTTAATAGGTTCGTCGGGGGCGTTTGAGACCTTTGTCGAGGTGGTAGAACTGAGCAAGGGCAACAACTTTAGCCTGGCGATTAAAAACTATACTTTTGACATTGCTGATTTAACCTCAGTAACTGACACCTTTATCAGATCATCTCATCAACAACGCGAAGGAATGAAAGGCGTTATACCTGTGAGGGTAGATATGATTGTTGTGGCATCGCTTGTTACCCGCTTTATATTGGCTAATCTGCAAATCAATCAAGTGTGTATGTCAACTTACTCACTTAAGGAAGGTGTGCTGGCAGAGATGATGGAATAGCGGGACGTATCGCGGTCTATGAATCTATTTGGTAAGCTTCTCTAATTCCCTATAGAGCCGTTCTGTAGGCAAACCTACTACATTGGTGTACGATCCGTTGATGCTGGCCATGCTGGTTACACCTATCCACTCCTGTATACCGTAAGATCCGGCTTTATCCATAGGTTTGTATTTCATAACATAGCTGGTAATCTCATCCTCCGTCAGTGTGCGGAAGGTGACATCAGACACCTCGCAAAAGCTATGATACTCTTGTTTGTAGAACAAACAGACCCCCGTAATTACCTGATGCATTTTGCCGGATAGCATTTTCAGCATCTCAATAGCGTGCGGTTCATCACGGGGTTTGCCCAGTATATTACCTTCTATGCTTACTATCGTGTCTGCAGTCAATACAACTTCATCCCCTACTATCTCATCAAACGCGGTGGCCTTTTGCCTGGCTATATATACGGCAATCTCTTCGGGCGTCAGGCCGTTGGGGTACGATTCGTCAACTTCGCGCAATACAATGCGGAAATCGAGATCCATTAAGGTTAACAACTCCTGGCGACGGGGCGATTTTGAGGCTAATATGATGGATGGAAATTTATTCATTTAAGTAGTATAGCGAATTGTAAAAATCAAAGGTAAACTGTTTCTGTAAATATATGAAACAGTTGAAACAGTGTTTTTATTTAAGCAACTGACAGTAAATAACTTATAAAAATAAGTGAAACAATGTGTAACAGTACCAACACTTTAGTTAAAAGCTGTAACAAACTGACCATGAAAATTTTGAGCTAAAAACGTCAAATGATGAAAAATGGGGTGAAACAGTAAAAGTGAATCACTACAAGGTCTGATTTTCTTACTTATAAGTATTTATTTTTATAAAACTTTAGTGATAGTTTAGTACATGCCAAACCAGCATTATCACTATTTTACCTGTTTTATATTGCTATGCCTGTTTCCTGCCCTTTTAAAGGCACAGACGGTTTATGAAGGGCAGGTAATTAATGCCGTTACTGACGAAGCCTTAGTTAAAGCTAGTGTTACATTGTCAAAAGCCAAAACAGGCACGGCTACTAATCAACAAGGATATTTTAGATTAATTGTTGACGAAACCATTGCTAACGATAGCCTTGTGGTTAGCTTTGTGGGCTTTAAAAGTTACAACCTCGCGGTGGCTGATTACCAGCCAAACATCTTTATCAGGCTGCAACCGGCAACCAACCAGCTATCGCAGGTAAATATTGGGGCTGCTGAGCATCAAGCATTAATCCTCCAAAACTTTAATTATGCCGATGTCAGGGATTTGCGCGGCCCGGCCTCTTACTACTATACCCAGCCCTATTATGCCCCCCTGGTATTTGCCAAACAATTTGAAACGTTCGCTGCCGGGAACGTATTAACCACAGTAACCTTGGGGCGACGGCTGGCATACGATATCCCAACACGGAAAGATGATTTACCACATGTATCTACCAACAAACTCACCAGATTTTTATTACATGTCATTACACCTGACACGATAACAGGCGAACCGGGGAAAAAACTATTTACAAAGGAGATTACGCTTAATGATAACTCATTAAGGATAACTTTCGATCTCAGTAATGAAAAAATTATCCTCCCTAACAGGAAGTTTTTTGTCGCTATTGAATGGATACATGCTCCGGTTAACGAAGTAGTAAGGCTTGACATAGGCGAAAAGGTGGATAAAGTTAAAAAAGATGGCTCCCAAAAAAAGCTGGATGTATCTGAATACTATATTATGTATCAGCCCTTTTTGGTGCTTATACCAAGGGCCAACAGAGCCGCAACCTGGTCAAGCTACGACGGTAAAACGTGGATTCAGCTATCCCAAAGATCTGAAGTCGCACTATCTGCAACTGTAACCTATTAACCCTGGCCATGAAAAAACTGCTCACTTTCGTTTTCGGCTTAATTGCATGCGCTGTTCAAGCCCAGGTAAAAAACAACACGTTTCATGTTGTTGATAAACAAACTAATAAACCAGTTGCCTCTGCTACCATAGCCATTTTGAGGGCATCATTATCAATAACTACCGAAAAAGACGGGATATTCTCCATACCCGGCGATCTGTCAATAATGAAGGACACTGTTGTTATATCCGCGCAACGTTATATTGCTTTTAAGCTGCCTCTGGCAAACCTTGGTAATCTTGATACCATTAAAATGCAGCAGCAGCCGATAATTATAGCTGATGCCAGCCTGACCATAAGTACAGACACCTTATTAAATAATTACAACCGTTTTGACGTTGGCAATTACGTAGGCCTGCACATGGGTAAAGGCGAGTTTAACTATTTGCAGATAGCCCAAAAGTTTGATGCAAAACGAGCCGGAACATTGCTCAAAAAAATTGACATCGAGCGCTTAGCATTCCACTTTGACAAGTTTAAACCTCTGCCAGACAAAGGCACGTCAATACTTAACGGGCAGTACGAATACACAGAACTAGAACACACCAAGTTTAGGTTAAGGGTGTATGACGTAAGCCCCTTAACAGGTGGACCGGGTAAAGATTTGTGTGATAAAATTATCGAAGTAAAAAGCCGTGAAGACAACTTATTGTCTATTAACTTAAAAAGCTACAACATCGTTATCCCCAATAAAACATTTTTTGTAGCCGTAGAGTGGATGCGCGATTACATGAATATGGGTTATGTGCATGTAGGCAATAATTATGGAACCAAAAAAGCTTATCCAAATTATCGCCCGGCGGTTGGCCTGTCTCCAACTAAAGGGGCTGCTTTAAATATTTGGGCGCTCAATTTAAATCAACAATGGAGCTTATACATCTATCACTCGCCTGATTTTACAGATCTGGCTATGAAAGCAACTGTGGGCTATTAAAACAATACTATGAAAAAACTGATCTATCGCGCCTTTATTGTTATGCTATTAAGTCTGCTGCCGGCTTTTTGCTTTGGGCAGGCTGTTTACGAAGGGCAGTTGATTAATGCCGATACCGAAGAAGGGCTGATGGATGCCACAGTTACTCTTTTAAAATCTAAACAAGCTACTGCCAGTAACTATCAAGGGTATTTTAGATTAATAGCTGATTATACGATAACAAACGATACTATAGTAGTGACCCATGTGGGCTTTAAAGCATTCAGGCTGCCCGTTACAGGCTATCAGCCCAACATATTCATTAAACTTGAGCCCACCATCGGCCAACTGGCCGAGGTTACCGTGGGTGCTACAAAAGCAAAAAAAGCGGTTATCGAAAACTTTAACTATGCTGACGTAAGAGACCTGCGTGGTAAAGAATTCTATCTCACCTACCCTTACAACACAATTGGGTTTTTTGCCAAACAGTTTGAGGCGCCGGTTGCCGGCACCTTACTTAATACCGTGCATTTGGGACGAAAAGTTGAATACGATATACCGTTCGACACCAAAGATTTCCCGCTGATAAATTCAAACAAGCTAACCCGCTTTTTATTACATATCATGTCTATTAATCCCTTAACCGGTGCGCCATTAAAAAAATTATATACTAAGGTAGTTACACTAACTGATAACTCGTTACGGATAACTTTTGATATAACTAAGGAAAGGATAACACTGCCCGAAAAAAAAATTTTTGTAGTGGTTGAATGGCTACTCATTCCCATTAACGAAATTGTAAAATTAGAAATCGGCGAAAAAATAAAGGGCACTAAAAAGGATAACTCGAGAGCAATGGAAGACGTGTCGAGATACAGGATCATGTATCAGCCTTTTTTGGTGGTGTTACCGCAATTTATCTATCCCAATGGTTGGCAACGCCGTTTAAGCAAGGTGCCTATCTGGAACAGCAGGGATGGCGTAAATTGGACACAAACCATAAACGCATATGATATAGCACTATCAGCAACCGTAACCTATTAACCACAAGGCTAAATGAAAAACCTACTCACCTGCTTTTTTATCCTTACCGCCTTGTTGGTTAACGCGCAGCAAAAAACAAATACGTTTTATATTGTTGACAGCACTACACGCAAACCGATGCCTGCAGTAACCATAGCTATTGTACGGGCGGCATTATCTATAACGACAGAAAACGACGGAGTATTTGCCATCCCCGGCGATTTATCAAAGATGCGCGATACCGTAATAATTTATACCCAAAACTATAACGTCGTCAAGATGGCCCTGGCTAGCCTAAACGGCCTCGATACCATTAAATTGGTAAAGCAAGCAACAGCCGGCCAACTTACCAAACTTAGTTTTAAAAATGACACGCTGATTAACGATTATAACCGATTTGACGTGGGCAACTTTGCCGGCATGCATACCGGTAACGGCGAGTTTAAGTATCTGCAAATTGCCCAACGTTTTGATGTGCAAAGAGCCGGCACACTATTAAAAAGTATTGCCATTGAACGTTTAGCTTTTTATCTTAATAAATCAAAACTTATAGGACCAAATAGCAAAAATGGGCAATATGAATACTC
Organism: Mucilaginibacter antarcticus; assembly: GCF_042686155.1. NCBI lineage: Bacteria > Pseudomonadati > Bacteroidota > Sphingobacteriia > Sphingobacteriales > Sphingobacteriaceae > Mucilaginibacter > Mucilaginibacter antarcticus. Next base: position 206,738 of record NZ_JBHUON010000003.1, read on the forward strand.
GGAGCTGGAACATACCACCTTTAGGTTAAGGATTTATGATGTAAACCCGGTAACGGGCGGCCCCGGCAAGGATATTTGCGATAAGGTGATTGAAATAAAAAGCAGGGATGATAAAAAACTGGCTAGCAATTTAATGAAGTACAATATTCGTATCCCTAACAAAACTTTTTTTATAGCTATTGAATGGATGCGCGACTATGCAAATATGGGTTACGTGCATATTGACGATAAACTTGGGGGATATAAAGGGCATACCAATTACCGGCCAGCCATAGGTTTATTGCCAACAAAAGGAGCTCAACTTAACATTTGGGCGCTTAGCCTAAATCAGCAATGGAGTTTATACACTTATCACTCGCCTGATTTTACTGATCTGGCAATAAAGGCAACGGTGGGCTATTAAGATTAATCCATTTATGAAAAGCTTAAATAACAATATCATCCTTTTAATGCTTCTGCTTCCCTCTTTCTGTTTCGGTCAGGATAGTTTTGAGGGCCAGGTGATAAACAAAACAACTGAGCTACCCATTTTGGGCGTAACCGTTAGATTGTTAAAAGGAAAAATAGCGACGCAAACTAACGAGCGTGGCTACTACACGTTGTCCAATGACGAACCAAAGCCAAACGATAGCCTGCAGTATAGCTATGTTGGCTACAAAACACTCCGTCTGGCAGTGTCGGCGTATGTGCCGCAAATGTTTATAGCCCTTGAGCCTAACGCTATTCAGTTAGCCGAGGTGCGCATTGCCAATACTAAAACCCAGATGATTACATTAAGCAAGTTTTCTGCTTACGACTTAAAAAGGATCGTCAGCAATTTCGGTTATAAGGGTATCTACTTTGTCACATCGACAACTACTATTGCCAAACTCTTCGAGGTACCGCAACAAAATGGAATTTTAATGAGCTTAGCCCTTGGCAGGCAAGATCATCCTATGAGCCCAACTTCTGCCACACAAAATAAGTTAGCGAAGTTTATACTTAAGTTGTACACACAAAACCCGTTTACAAAAGCGCCCGAAAGCGTTTTTTTTTCAAAAGAAATATCGTTAACAGACAACGCACGGTGGGTCAATATCGATCTGAGTAATGATAAAGTAGTTATCCCGGGCCGCAATTTCTTTGTTGCGATAGCGTGGATCATTGATCCTTACAACGAAATAATTAGCATGGGCGGTGGATGGAAAGTTGACAAGGTGACCAAAAAAGGCGAACAAGTTTACAAGGATGCTTCGTTTTACATGGTCGACTATCAGCCTTTTTTAATAGGTTATAACAGGCGAGACAATGCCCCAAATTCGCTGGTATACACCATCGCTGACAAAAAATGGGTGGAGTATAAACAATTTAATTTAGAACTGGCCTTATCTGCAGTTGTACATTATTAAGCCTGACATGAAAACACTAATAATCATAGCCGCCTGCCTGTTAGCGTTTGTAGCCAATGCGCAAGATAAGATGAATAAGTTTCATATTGTTGATAGCTTAACCGAAAAGCCTATGCCGCAAACGTCGGTTACGATAGTGAGAGCTAAACTATCTATAGCAACTGAAAAGGATGGCGTGTTTATTATCCCCGGCGATTTAAGCAATATGCAGGATACCGTAATATTGAACAGCCAAAACTACCGCCAGCTTAAAATACCGATTTACCTGATGGACGGGATGGATACCATACGGCTGTCTAAATTTGTTATTGAACATTTTGATGAAAAATTAAAATTTGATAACGACACACTACTAAATGATTACAACCGGAAAGATGTGGTGCATTATGCCGGCATCAACACGCGCACCGCAAATTTCGACTACCTGCAAATGGCGCAGCAGTTTTACATAGCCAAACCGGGCACTACACTAAAAAGTATTACTTTAAACCGCCTAGCCTTTGGATTAGATCTGTCGGGGCTGACCTGGTCGGGTATGGTTAGGATGGACAAAACAAAGTTTAGGATACGCGTTTACGCTATAGACCCTGTTACAAAAGGCCCGGGCCGGGACCTTTGCAACCAAGTTATAGAAGAAGATGAAAGCGTAGGACGCCAGGTAAATATCAACCTGAAAAAGTATAACATCCATATACCCGACACTACCTTCTTTGTAGCTATAGAATGGATTCGCGATTTTTACAATGCAGGTTTTTCACTGGGTTATGATCCTAAAACGAATCGACCAAAAAAAGAAAACAACTACCGGCCTGCCCTGGGCATATCCGGAACAACCGGCAACAAGCTAAACATTTGGGCCATGGCCTATAAACGCGAGTGGGTGCCTTACAAATACTTTATGCCTTATGGTACGGATATGGCTATGAGCGCATCGGTGGCTTATTGATACTAAACTTTTAACAAACCCCTAAACGCACGACCGGCGTAGTAAGATTCGGCGCCATTGTGGTAGGTAAATACGGTGTCATACCTGCGGTCGCAAAAAACAGCACCGCCCAGTTTCCTAATATCCGCCGGTGTACTGACCCAGCTTGATGTTTTCAGATCAAATTTGCCCAGTGTTTGCAGGTGGCGGTATTGCTGTTCTGTCAATAGCTCCACACCCATCTCTGCGGCCATATTTTCGGCGCTGTCAGCGGGCTTGTATTCCTTTCGGGCTTCTAGTGCCTGGTGGTCGTAACAAATGCTTCTGCGGCCTTTGGGGCTGTCGGGCGCGCAATCACAAAAGATGATCTCGCCTGTTTTTTCAACACCTATTACGTCCGGCTCGCCGCCGGTCACTTCCATTTCGTTGATCGACCAGAGCTTATGAGCATTGGCCGTTAGTCTCGCTATTACGTCTGACCAAGCAACGCTGCTATGGCGGGCCATATTTTTCTCAAAACGGGCTTTTAATATTCCCAGCAATTCTTCTTGCTGGCTGCCTGGTAATTGCTTGCTGTTGCTCATGTTATAAAACGGTTAAGGCTATCTTTCTGCTAACTGGCCTGTAGTACCACGACAAGATAATGAAAACGGTTTGAAATAACGGGCCGACAATCGCTTTGCCCCCATCGCCAATAATTAAATGTGATACAAGCGCGCCTGTCATCGTAAAAAACAAACCTGCATAGGCCCACTCTTTTATCAGCTTAAATCCCGGCAGTAAAATAACAATGACGCCCAGTACCTTCCATACCCCAATAATGGTCATAAAATAAACAGGGTAGCCCAAATGCGTCAAGATATCCGCCATCGCTTTTACCTGTAATACCTGGCTTATCCCGCTGCCCAGCATACCCACCGACATCAAGACAGTCGCTGTCCAATAAATGATCAAATTTCTCTTTTCCATATTATAATTCGCTTAAAATTTGTTGAAGGCGGTTATGCGCCATGTTAATGCCTTGGGCAAATGGCAGCTTTAATACCTGGTCGCGCTTGTCGTTTGATTCGTAGATGACGTGCATGGTCAGCTTACTGGTGTCGTCAGTTAAAGCTTCAAACTCATAAAACTCCAGCTGGATACCAAAAGGCATCCCCTCCATTTCAAATGTGCGTACAATACGTTGGTTTGGGCTAAACTGATGGATAGCGCCATTGGCCCTGAAAGCTACCTTCCCATCCGGAGTTTTCGTTTCTATACGATAGCTGCCGTGTTGCTTACTCTCCAGTTTAAGTACCGTGGTATTCATCCATTGTTCTATAATCCCGGGCTCTACATAGGCCTTAAAAAGCAGGTTCACCGGTAAATCAAATTCGCGGGTGATGGTCAGGTCATGCCTGCCATTTTCTGCATCAACTTTTGTTTTACGTTCCATAGCTATTTTTTGGTTTGATGTTGTTTCATGATACTTTCAAGTTTGTTAAACCTGTCATCCCACATCTGGCGGAATGGTTCGATGAATTCGGCCACATCTTTCATTTTCGTCGCGTTAATGTGATAGTATATTTCACGGCCTGTCTGCTCCTGTTTTAACAATTCGCACTCCGTAAGTATTTGCAGATGCTTAGATATGGTTGGCCTGGCCGTATCAAAATTAGCCGCTATTGCACCTGCCGACAGCGTCTGCGATGCTAACAATAGCAAAATAGCCCTCCGGGTTGGGTCGGCAATGGCCTGGAATACATCTCGTCTTAAATTCATTGCGTAGTTATTTGACTACAAATATAAGTGTAGCTATTTAACTACGCAAATTTTATTTGAATTTTATTAAACGAAAAAAGTCCCGACTCTTTACGATCCGGGACTTTCAAAATTTCTACCTCGATTACTTACCAGCTATACGCTTCGGCGCTCATCCATTTATCCTGTACTTTTAAAACCTTCTCTATTACGTCGCGAGCGCAGCCTTTGCCTCCACCGTAAGGCGACACGTATTGGCTCACCACTTTAATCTCTTCGCAAGCATCGGCAGGGCACACGGGTAGGCCGGCCAGTTTCATTACACCCAGATCAGGAATATCATCGCCCATATAAAGCACATTAGCAGGCAAGATATGTTTTGATTCCAGGTAATTTTTAAACTTGTCTGTTTTAATATGAGCACCCATAAACACATCAGTTATACCCAAGCTATTAAGGCGATAGATGGCCGTTTTTGAGCGGCTGCCCGATATAGCGCAAACATTATAACCACATTTTACAGCTAATTGCAGCGCATAGCCATCTTTAATATTGAAGGCACGGCTTTGCTCGCCGGTCTCTGTGACAAAAACAGAACCGTCAGTCAATACACCATCTACATCAAAAATAAAGGTGGTAATATCTTTTAGCTTGGTTAAAAACGATTCCATTTTCAGTTATTACGCTAATAATTATTGATTATCGCGCCACTCATAAACCCAGGCAGACTGGATTTGCTCCAGGTGGCCTTCGTTAGCTTCGGCACGGGTACCCGCAAAGTTAGGCAACGATAGCACCCACTCTACCAGTTCGGTAAAGCGTATGCGGTATATTTTTGATTCAGTAAAGTCATCACCAAATTTCTCGTAAAGAGACATGGCAATGTCTTCGTAATCGTTCCAGTTAATTGGCAGTGAAAATTTTCCGTCTGTCATTTTTGTTTTGTTTTCGTGGCCGGGATAGGCCATCCGTATTTACTTTGTAAAATTAGTGACCCATAAACTGCGACTGATCCGGCAGGGTAACCTCAATATCGCCGTCTATCATTACACATTGGCAACCCAGACGAGAGCTGATGCGCGGGTTAATCGCACGATCTATAAAATCCTCTTCCTTGTCAGATATCTCCTGCACATTATCCGCGCCTTTGTTAACGTAAATATGGCAGGTACTGCAGCCACAAACGCCGCCACAGTTGTGCTGTAACTCAATGCCGTGCTCCATGCAAACATCAAGTACAGATTCTCCCACGGCTATAGGTAGTTCAACAGATGCGTGATCTGCTTCTTCAAAGTTTATCTTTACTTTAAAAATATTCATTTGGGCAAAAGTAACAAAATTACTTATCCCCGCGCAGGTCAATGTCCATTTTGATAATACCCTGACTTAACAAGTTGTATATCTGTTGCAAATTAGGGTTGTCATTTAACAAAGTTAAGTGATTACCCATGCTAATCTCATCACCACGCACGGCAGGGCCGGTTTGAACAGTAGCAGGCAATGCTACCATGGCTTTTTGCGCGGTTTCTAAAATAAGCGGCCTTATCAGGTCAAAATCCAGATTGTGCTGCGTTAACAATTGCTGGGCGATATTGTATAGATAGTTAGGGAAGTTACAGGCAAACACGGCCGCCAGATGGAGTATTTTACGTTGAGCGCTGTCAACCTCAGCAACATTATTAGTAATGGTTTGTGCCAGTTCTTTCAATTGCTTTGAGATAAGCAGATTTGCGCCTTCAATGCATACCGGTACGGTAAGAAAATTAACCTCTTTGGTTTTACTAAAGGTTTGCAGCGGATAAAAAACACCCACGTTATCGCTAAATGCCAGCAAGGCATACAGATCTGTAGCGCCCGATGTATGCACCATTAATTTTTGATATACCGCCAGCTGCTCGGCAATCACACCGATAACATCATCTTTTACTGCGATTACAAAAATGTCAGTTTCGGAATCAATTTGCGTCAGATCATCTATGGGTTCGGCTTTGACATGATACGCCAACAGCGCGGCATTATCCATGTTGCGACTGTATACTTGCACGATGCGATGTCCGGCATTTTTAAACGCCGCCGACAAGTGCGTGGCAACATTGCCTGATCCGATGATGGTGATGCGCATATAGCCCGCTCTTAATCTCCCCCGGAAGGGGAGACCTGATGTTAATTTTTTAATTTTAAGCCCTTCCTTCCGGGGAGGGTTGGGTGGGGCCGCTAAACCGTTTTAATCTCTTTATTCCTTCTGAATATAGATAAGATAATACCAATAACCATAATGATCGTACCCGCCCACAACAGGTTAACAAACGGGAACTGTATAGCTCGCATTACAAGATACGGTTTGGCACTCTCTGGTTGTTGGAAAACAGTTATTTCTACCTTGTTTTGTTGCGGCAGTACTTTACTAAAACGCAGTTTTATGCCTGCATCATCCACCTTGCGCGAAAAATCAAAAGCGTTATTATTACGGATCATATAGATTGGCTCGGCAGCGTATTGCTTGCCATTGCTTACTATGTTTAGCTTGGCACCTATAGCTACATCAGTAGCTTTTAGTTCAATGTCCTGGATCTTATCAACGCGGCCTATACTGCCCAGCGTCAAATAACCTTCTCTAAAACGAATGGTATCACCTACAGCCACTTCGTATGTTAAAGGTGCTTCGTATTTTTTATCATCATTTATCTCATTATGGCCCGCCTGTTCGCCACCTTCATCAGGAAGAGTAATAGTGTTTGCCATGGTAACGTGCGTATATAAATCGCTAAATAAATAATGCCTGGTATCCGGGGATGAGATCAGACCCATTTTGGCGTTAGCCTGCGAGTTTGGCATCAGCATAAACTCTTCAACTATTTTGCCGGTTGCATCAAAGCGTTTGTAATCAACCTTAAAAAAATGATCAGGTGCGGCAATAGAGTCGCCCACGTAAGTCACTGTATAATCACCCATTTTTATTGGGGTGTTTTTGTAAAGAAAAATATTTTCACGCGGGTTATTTACTTTGGCAAAATCCTTGTCATAATGTTCGTCCGAATCGTTTACTGAAATCACTTTACTTGTACCAGCAGATATTACAGCGCCTATCAACATCACCGCGAAACCAATGTGTGCTACTGCCGATCCCACTAGTTTTAGCTTCCCCTTAAGCGCATCTATCATTACTTTGCCATTGGCTAGTACAGAGTAAATACCCCCCATTATAATTAGCAGAAAAACAGTATTAAGCTTGTTTGCACCGGTAAAATAAGCTATCGGCGTGGCAATCAATGCGGCAATAACCAGGTAAACTAAGGTTGATACAAAAAATTTGCTGCTATCTGTCTTTTTGTATTTTAAGAATTGGGTAAAGCCGGTTAACAGCGTGACAACCACGGCGAATGATGCCTGGATAGTATTATAATGTTTAATCGGATCAGTCGGCGGAGCTAACTTAGTGCCAAATATGGCGTTCCAAACGGGGATTGATGTAACCACCACCATATGAAAACATGAAAGGCATAAAAATATCGAGCCCACAAACATCCAAAACTCGCGCGAATAGGTTTCTTCGTCTTTAGTTGTTTTAGGCAGGTCCTTCCAACGGAGAGCTATCATAACAACACCCAACACCAGGAAGAATACTACATCAAAAACCAAATGCCAAAACATACCGGCATCCGTAAACGCGTGCACAGACGTTTCGCCAAGCACACCGCTACGGGTTAAAAATGATGCATATAATACCAATACAAAGCTAGACACGACCAGTATTAAGGTAGTGACGTATGAGTGACCTGTATTTTTATACACGATCATTACGTGTACAGCTGCAACTAATATCAACCATGGTATAATAGATGCATTCTCTACGGGGTCCCAAGCCCAAAAACCACCGAAGGTTAAAGACTCATAAGCCCAGAAAGCGCCCATAATGATCCCGGTGCCCAATATCATGGTGGCAAATAACGCGTACGGAATAGCAGATAACACCCAATCTTTATAGCGCTTAGTCCACAAACCCGCAATAGCATATGCAAATGGCACCACCATTGAGGCAAAACCTAAAAACAGGGTTGGCGGGTGTATTACCATCCAATAGTTTTGCAGTAGGGGATTCATACCGTTACCGTCTTTTATATAGGTAAGGTAATTTTGATAAAGCTCAGGATTGGCTGCAAATGCAGGTGCCTGTATTTTAAGATCCACCGCTTCGCGCAGCAAAATAAACGGCGACGAACCAATACGTGAGCCAAATATTTCAACCCCGATGAGGAAAGTAGCCAATATAGCCTGTGATACGGAAATCACCGCCATAACCGAGCTTTCCCATGATTTAGCTCTCCATAATAGTATGCAGCTTAGTACGGCTTGCCAGAAGTTCCACAGCCAAAAGCTGCCTTCCTGCCCGTCCCAAAAGCTGGATATGATATAATGCGTAGGTAATGCTCTTGACGAGTGTTGCCAGGCGTAGTAATATTCAAAAAGGTGGTTAATGATGATATAGAACAAGCAGGCGCCAATACCTACAACAGACACAGCGTTAACTAATGTACCTATGCGACCAAGGCGTTTCCACGAAGTATCAGTAGGATTAGTAGTTGCAAAATAATAGCTGATAGCCGCAAACAGCGCCGAGCCGAATGCCAGAATAGTAAAAAATTGCCCAAGGTGGCCGGGCAAAAGGTGTTCGCCTTTAAAAGCTATTTCCATTAAGTGTGATTATATGTTATAGGCTGGCTTGCTTAGCCTTAACCTCGGTAATTTCTACTTTGTCCTGGGTGTATTTAGACGGGCATTTCATCAGTATTTTTGATGCATGAAACTCGTCGCCACGCATAGCGCCTGTTAATACAATTTGCTCTGAGCGTTCAAAATCTTGCGGCTTAGCGCCTGTAAATACCACCTTGCATTCTTCGCCTTTATTATCTTTCATATAAAACGAAAAATAGTTAGCATCCTTAGTTGCATCGTAGTACAATTGTTTGTCTTTATTAAGATGCCCTACAACATGCAATTCGCCAGTTGCTGCTCCGGCATCTTTAAAGGATCCGTAAGTACTTGAATTTGAGTACACGCTGATAATTACCGCTATAGCAATAGCAATAACAACAAGGCCAAATATGGAAGTTTTTTTCATTAACGATTTATTTCCTGTAATTCGAGTCTACAAAGTTAAAAAACGTACATAGAATAAACTTTATTACAAGTCATATATACTATTTAGAATTATTCTTAATATTAACGGACAATAGAAACGTAGCCATTTTTGACGACAGCCTTGTTATAATAAGTATCAAGCCCGTTAAATAACCAGTAATACGTGCCTGTTGGGAGTGGCTGGCCCTTAAAATTACCATCCCATAAATCAGAGATTGAGTGAGTGTTAAATATGAGTTGACCATTACGATTAAATACATCTATGCTGTTGAATTTTATAAACCCGTCCAGCTTTATTCCAAACCTGTCATTAATGCCATCGTTATTAGGTGTAAAAGTATTGGGCACAGTAACTACAAAAGGCAATGGCGGTAATAGTTCAACCCGTACAGATGTGGTCGACTCGCAACCCAGTCTGTTTTTTGCTTTGATGTAATAAGTCCCGCTTTTATTAATTGTTGCGTAGTTTATTAATGGAATCGTCGCATCGGCATCGGTAAAGTACGTGTAGGTAAGGTCGTCCCGTTTTATATAAGTTTTAGTAAGGTCTATCGTCTCCGGATATCGTGCCGGCGCCGGATCAAATGTTTTTATATCGGGCGGCGTGAAAACCACTTTTACCGTTTTCACATCAGCACAGCCACTCTGTGCGGTACCTAAAATATAATACGTGCCGGACAATGACACCCGGGTAGAATCGCGTACGTGGTTACGCAAAGACGCCTCAGTATAATAGGTATAAACCAGTCCCGGCGTGCTGCCTGCCGTTACTGCAGCGGCTGTAAGGTCCACCCCGGTTTCGGGGCAACCGGTTTGATCATGCACTACCAGTTCAAAGTTGTCGGCTTGCCGTATTATTTCAGTTTTGAAATCACTCGGACAGCCCAGGTCCGGGTATGGCGTAACGCGCAAACGATAACTGGTATAATCAGGCGGCGGCGGAAATATGCTTAAATTTTGGCTTTCGCCCACCAATTGGCTATTATCACTAAACCACTGGTATTTGTAAAATCCCTCGGGCCCTCTTAAAGTGATGTTGGACTGGCCCGCGCAATAAATATTGCCGGTAACAGGTGCCGAGGATTTACTTTCATCTACATCGATATAAGCGTAGCCAAAATGGCCCCCCTTGGTGCAATCGTTGGTAATAAACTCTATACGCATTAATTTACCTAAATGCTGGCTCAGATCAATAGTAGCTGATGACCAGTCTTTGAAATAGACGTCCGCCTGGGTAGAAGTGTTGTTTTGGTTATTAGCTTTTACATTGGATAGTTGAAAACCGGGCAAAGAAGATGAGGCCGAAAATTCCAAATAAGGGCAGTCTACATATTTATTGTCGGCAACATCAAAAACCCGGGCAGTAAACCTGGGTTGCTCATAATCTTTATGGTCAGGGTTTTGAAAAACTACGGCGTAATTAAAAGTGATACTGTAACCCAATGTTGCATTGGCAGGCACAAAAAAGGTGTAATAAATACTTTCTGCCTCGCCACCGGCTTGTTCGTTGCCTAGCCTGACAGAGTATTTACCACCGCCATTAGGGCATATTTTTGGGAAGCCGCCAAAACGGTCTCTTTCATCCCCAATTACATCCTGGCTGTAAACAACGTGCCGCTCGGCAATTTGGTAAGAATCGGCTATGGTTAAATTGCCAGCGGTATCGATTTTACCGACTTTACAATTCCAGCCGTTCAGGGATCCTGCTTCAAACCCTATGTTGCGCGGCAAGTTTTGACCAAACGTGTTTGATCCTAGTAACACAAACCATATGACCAGGTATTTAAGCACAGGGGTTATCTTAAATGATTGAATTTAAGAATACTATTTTATGTAAACGTAATCGACTTTAATCACTACGGGAATACGCTAGCAACCGTTGCCCTTAAAATAAAAAGGGGCGGATAATAACCCGCCCCCCGTTTTACTAATGCTAATAATATATCACGGCCAAACGCCTAAGTTTTGATATGACACTGCAATTTTATTGATAGCGCCAACCATTGCTGCAGTGCGCAAGGTATCTATCTTGTCATCGCTGTTCCAAACATTTCTTATCTCTTGATATGAGCGGATCATGGTGTCCTCTAAACCTGAATTCACCAACTCCAGTTCAGACGCACCTTTAACAATTGTAGCCCGTTGGGCGGCTGATAATGACAAACCGGTAATACCCTCAACCATGTTCACCAGGTTTAAGTTCGAATTTTCCTCGAACCTGCGGTTGATACGGCCAAACGCTACATGCGACAGATTTTTTAACCACTCAAAATATGATACGGTTACACCGCCAGCGTTTGCATACATGTCGGGCACGATAATGCCGCCGTTTGCGTAAAATATCTTTTCGGCTTCAGGGCTGGTTGGGCCGTTTGCGCCTTCGACAATGATTTTTGCTTTGATGTTACGGATGTTATCCTCTCTTAACTGGTTCTCCAGCGCAGCCGGAATCAGGATATCACAAGGCTGCTCTAAGCCCTCGCCCGTATTTTTAAACTCTTTTTTTGCACCCGAAAAACCCAGGATAGATCCAGTTGCTTTGCGATGCTGAAATACGGCTTCAACGTCTAATCCATCCTCGTTGTATACAGCACCTTCAAACTCACATAAGCCTACTATCACACCGCCAAACTCTGCCATAAATTTAGCCGAGTAGTAACCCACATTACCCAACCCCTGCACAATTACTTTTTTACCAGCAATACCCGGGGTTAAACCCAGCTTCTGCATATCTTCTGCAATGCTTACACATTCGCGGGCAGCAATAGCCACTCCCCTGCCGGTAGCTTCGCGACGCCCTGCAATACCATGTAAAGCAATGGGCTTACCGGTAACCGCACCCATGGCATCTAGTTGCCCGGGGTTCATGGTGGCATAGGTATCGGCTATCCACCCCATTTCGCGCTCGCCACTACCGTAATCCGGTGCGGGTACGTCAACGCTTGGGCCTATAAAATTTTTCTTGATCAGTTCTACAGTATAGCGGCGGGTTATATTTTCCAGCTCCTGTACAGTATAGTTTTTAGGGTTAATTTTTATGCCGCCTTTTGCACCGCCAAATGGCACGTTTACAATGGCGCATTTGTAGGTCATTAACGCGGCGAGCGCCATCACCTCATCCTCGTTTACCATTTCGCTGTAGCGAATACCGCCCTTAGTTGGCGATTGGTGATGCGAGTGCTCAACCCGCCAAGCGTCTATCACCTCGAAACCGTTGCCCCTGCGTATTGGGAAACGAAAACGATAAACGCTGTTACATGATTTTATTTGATCTAATAAACCGGCGTCGTGTGTGGTAAACTGTGCTGCGTAATCAAAGTTATTGCAAACGTCCGCAAAGAAGTGTGTGTCTAATTCTAAGATTGAATTATTTGTAGCCATAGTATGGTGATAAATATGAATGTATTAATATACAACGCAAATTTGATAGTTTTTTTATCAATATCGCAATAAAAAATACGCGTATACCTAATACCTATATTAACAACAGTTTAAAAACTATGTTTAAACAGTTATAGCCTATTTTTTAACTGCTATTTTTGTTTTTCAATTTTTTTCAGGCGTCTGTCTATCGCGAACAAATAGATAGCTAAACCTATAAAAATGATAACAATAGTGCCTATCACCACATAGATTTTGCCCGAGCTGCGAAGGGTATCAGCCATTTCAACTGATGCCGGGTCCTGAGCGAAAGCAGTAACAAAATTAAGGAGTAATAATATCAGGATAAGTGATCTTTTCATTTAGTTTATGCTGTTTCTTTTGTTTTCAATTAAACGGATGCGGTAGCGTATGGTAGCTATCCAAACGGCTATAAAGGTCCAGCCCAACATTGCGGGATAAAAGGCTAACTTCATGCCGTTGTCTAAATCGTAACGTCCAAAAGCGGGGTTACCACCGCTGCCCGGGTGCAATGAGTCTGTTAAACGCGGCAAAACAAATATCAGCACCACCATAATCGGGAAAGCAAAAATGTTATATATAGCCGATATTTTAGCTCGCTTTTGTTCTTCGTCTATAGAGTTACGCAGCACCAGATAAGCGCAATACAGTAAAAAGGCTATAGCTGCGCTGTTTTGTTTGGGGTCGCCGCTCCAATACTCGCCCCAGGTATATTTGGCCCACAGCATTCCGGTTACTAAACCTAATGCATAAAAAACCAAGCCGGTGTTAACACATTCTACCGCTGCAAGGTCATCGGCTTCGTCGCCTTTGATCAAGTATTTAATGCTGAAGTATACAGAAAGGGTAAATACAGACAGCATTCCCATCCACATCGGGACGTGAAAATAAAGGTTCCTGATCGTCTCGTGCAATATCTCTAAGCGCGGCACCGGTAATAGAAGGCCGGTAATAAATGTTGAAAGCACCAGTACTACCGCTACTACTTTCCACCATGTTTGATATATAAATTTCATGCTTTATTGGTGTAGCAAATGTACTAATTATTTAAATGGAGGGCTAATTATGTTGCGCCGACTCTAAACTCTGCGTGGGCACATAATCTACCGGCAAAAGTTCGGACAAACGAGATTGGCTCCAGGTACCTTCGTACAATGGTTCGCCGTTAACAACAATTCCGTTCTTATCAAAAAGGGCAAAAGGTGGGTTATTAAACAAGGTTATTACGCTGGTCTCGTAATTCGGCATATCAAGCGGGCGAAAAATATCTTTGTAATTATTTTCATCGCGCTTAAATGTATAGCTCACATACAAATAACGAGGGAAGCTTATGGCATAAATTCCCGGATCGGCGGTGGCTTTCAAAATCTCGAACGAATACCATGGAATTTGTGCCAAGCGCTCATTTACGTACTTTGAGCTGTTAGCTATGTCTATCCAATAATTAGCCGAATCAGGGCGACCGATTGATCTGTACATGTTAATTTTTTGGCGAATGATATAATCTTCGGGCCTTGCCGGGTTTGGGTAACGGGTTAGCTGGCGCACCTCAAACCCTTCTTGTTTTAGTTTATCAGTATATAACGAACGGTAAAAATGCATTGCAGATCCATAATAGGCCCTATCCCTGGCGGCGGCCCATTTCTTTTTCTGCGCGGCAGATCCCGGCAGATCTTCAAATAAACGCTCGCCGCCGTAAGTAATTACCTGCGATATGCCATCACTCTTAAAGTTTTTGAGCAAAAATTTTACGCGATAACCTAATCCGCGATTATCTATAACCAAAAATTTATCGCTCTCTGCCTCGAGTGCGAGGCGTTTTTTGCTGTAAGTAAGATAAAGCACATCGGGGTTCAAGATCAGGCACAATTTAGCGTTGGCATCGCTCCCCAGAAAGTCCTTTTTAAATTGCTCGAAGTTTCGTTTCCAATCGGCCTTACTATTAGTTGATATCACAACTTCACGCAGTTGGATAGTTTTTGGCACCAGCTGGATGTTAACGTTTAGGTCAAGGTCGCCTACCTGAATTTTTTGAGTATATTCTTCAAAACCAACAGCGGTAACCACCAGGGTGTACTGCCCGGGTTTAAGATTACTCATACTGTAATTACCATCGGCACCTGTAATGGTACCATAAGATGAGTTGCTTAAAAATACGCTGGCGCTTTGTATAGCTCCCTTTGATAGTTTAGCCGTTACCCTGCCCGACAGCGAAGCTTTTTGCGCTATAAGGCTCAAAGGCATCAAACAAAATAAAAATATAAACCGCCACAAGCGCATAAACTTACAATAGCTTTTAAACTGCCAGAAAAATGTTTGACAATTAATTTGGGGATAAAGATAGCATTGCGCGCTGTTTATGGCAAACTTCTTGGCAGCTTGCCGTACGGCAGATAATCTACCGGTAATTGTGTTGATATACGTTGTTGAGACCAATCGCCTTCGTAAAAAGGGCCATCGCCTATTATAGCACCATTTTTATCAAACACAATAAATGTTCGTTCGCCTGTCATGCTCACAATTGTAGTAGCGTAATTAAGATCATCAGGGCTACGATATACGTCGCGATAAAAATTAGTTTCCCACCTTTTGTTGTATTGCACATACAAATTATCCGGAAAACGCAGGCCAAATAAACCGGGCTTTTCTGATTGCTGCACAATGTCTTTCACCAAAAATTTACCTTTAAACTTATTATTGATGTAATGCGACGATCGTTGCAGTTTAGCCCAATACATCACCGAATCCCTCTTAAACCGCGAGGTACGTACCAGCGCTTTTTCAATCTCCTCGTCGGACGGGCGCGCATTATTCATTTGGCGGGATAAACGATAGATTTTAAACCCATTGGCTTCTAAACTATCCTTAGCCAGCGATCGGTAAAAATGCATTGCAGATCCATAATACACGTTGTCGCGCCTTTGATACCACTTGCGCTTCTTTGAATCGCCGCCTTTCATTTCTTCAAAAACGCGAGCACCTTTATAAACAATATCGCCTGTGTAAACATTACTCTCGTAACTCTTCAGCGTAAATTTAATGCGATAGCCCAAAGCATCGTTATCTACTATTAAAAAGTCGCTGGTTGATGCCTGCAGGATAGCCTTGTTGTTTAAAAACGAAAAGCTAAGCACATCCGGATTGACAATTTTACAATCGGCAGCATATGGCCCGGCACCAATAAATTCTGTTTTAAAACGGGCAAGCGCTTCCCTCCTGTCCGACTTTGACATGGGTGTTATACGCACCTCATTTAACGCTATAATTTTAGGTGATAGGGAAACATCAAGTTTAACCTCCTGATTGTTTATTAATATTGTTTGTGTGCTACTTTCGTACCCTACAGCAGAAACTACCAGCATATATTGGCCCGGGTTCAGTCCATTTAAGGAAAAACCACCATCGTTACCTGTTGATGTGCCCACAGACGAGTTACTCAGGTAAACACTGGCGCCGGGTATTGTTGCTTTTGTATCAGCAGATGTAACTTTGCCGCTCACACTAACTTTTTGAGCCAGGGTAACCATTGGCAGTAGCAGTGCGATTATGATGATTCGGATTGTTTGCATTTACTTTAAGTACCCTTAGTAAGGATTTGTTGAAACCAATTAACGCGTTTTAGAGCAGATAATTACCGTTCGGTTTAATCGCGCCATAAAAATGGGAACAACAACAGTGCCGTAGCCATAACAATGGCATTAATAGCGCATAAAACGCCAATATCGCCGTAACTCAAGCTGCGGTCAATGCCATCCATGGCGCTTTTGCTTAGCTTAATAAGTATCATAATTACCGGAATGATAACAGGAAAACTCAAAATTGCCATCAGCGTACCGTTGTTGCCGGCTTTAGATGCAATGGCAGATATCATTGTAAAAACAGTAGAGAAACTAAATGCGCCCAAAATAACCACTGTAAAGTAAAATAATGGGTCGCCAATAGTATTGGTAAAAAATAGTAGGTAAACCACCAGCGCTAACACGCTAAGTAGCGACATTAGCAAAATATTATAAATGGTTTTTGATAAGATGATGGCCTGCGGACTGGCTATAGAATAGTAATAAAGCAACCGGCTCCGGCTTTCTTGTAAAAAGCTTTTAGCTATGGCATTTACAGATGCAAACAGAATAATGATCCAAAATAAAACATTCCACACCACCTTGTAGCCCTCGCTTTTACTAAACCCCGCCGATAAGTTAAAAGAGATGTAGCAAATAAAAACTGTAGAAACAACATACAACAACACCCCATTAAACGCGTATTTTGAGCGCCACTCCAGCACAACCTCTTTCTTTAAAAGCTCCCACGTTTGGTCAATGAGTTTCATGCGGTAAAAGTAATGATTAGCCAGCAGTTAATCATTGCTGATGAAGAAATGGCTTATGCATTTTTATTACCTTTACCTTATGCCTTTTACCTATTATAAAACGCCGGTTGGCACTTGCCAAATTACAGAAGAGGATGGTTTTATAACCCGCGTACATATTTTAGATGAGGAGCACAACCCTACTG
The DNA here is from genome assembly GCF_042686155.1 of Mucilaginibacter antarcticus. Classification (NCBI taxonomy): domain Bacteria; kingdom Pseudomonadati; phylum Bacteroidota; class Sphingobacteriia; order Sphingobacteriales; family Sphingobacteriaceae; genus Mucilaginibacter; species Mucilaginibacter antarcticus. The sequence goes on from NZ_JBHUON010000003.1 coordinate 223,844, forward strand.
AAGCCGAAACTTCTTTAATGAAGCAGGTATTAACAGAATTTGACGAATATTTTGCGGGCACCCGCCGGACATTTACTTTCCCGATTAAACAGGGGGGATCTGATTTTCAGCAACTGGTTTGGCAGGAGTTGCTTAACATCGACTATGGTAAAACCATCACTTACAGTCAACAATCCAACTTAATGAAAAATCCGCTGGCTATACGGGCAATAGCCGCCGCCAACGGAAAAAATAATTTGTGGGTTGTGGTGCCTTGTCACCGGGTTATTGGCTCAAATGGCAGCCTTACGGGTTATGCAGGTGGTATTTGGCGCAAAAAATGGCTGTTAGATCACGAAGCCAGGGTAATCGGCGTAGGCCAAACTAAGCTTGAACTTTAGCATGTTCGCCCAGTAATTTTTCCATCTTGGCATGTAGCTGCTCCGGCATAAAAGGCTTAGCCAGTACATCGTTCATACCGGACGCCAAGGCTTCTTCCTGCTCATTTTCAAATGTAGCAGCAGATAGTGATATAATCGGTATACTGCGTTTAGGTTCATCAAACGCTATACGTATTTTACGAGCCGCCTGGTAGCCGTTCATTTCGGGCATGTGCGTATCCATTAAAATAATGTCGTAATGGTTTTGTTGTAGTTTTTCAATGGCCTTTTGCCCGTTGTTCACTATTTCGGCTGTAGCCTCCCAATCTTTCAAAATTTTACTTAACATAAACTGGTTAACCAGGTTATCCTCGGCAACTAAAACGCTCACATTAGTAAAGGGCTTAAGCTGCTTGTTCTGTATTTTTGGTTTTTCGCCCTTTGGTTTATCTGCAACAGTATACCAGTTGGTAAAAGTAAAAACACTGCCTTCGCCTATGCGGCTATCTACATTAAGTTCGCCACCTTTTAGTTCAACCAGTTTTTTCACAATGGCAAGGCCCAAACCTGTACCGCCATATTTATAAGCGGTATCTTCATCAGCCTGCTCAAATGATTCAAAAATATCTTTTATACGATGTTTTGGGATGCCGATACCCGTATCCTCCACAGAAAACTGCAAGCGTAGGCGCTTCTTCTCTTTGCTCAAAATTGACACAATTAGCTTAACATGCCCGCGCTTGGTAAACTTTATGGCATTGCTCAGCAGGTTCATCAATATCTGATTCAATCTTAACGAATCTATCATCAAATATTCAGGTATCTCCGGATCAATATCCAGGAAAAACTCAATATGCTCTTCGTCAGCTTTAAATTTAAGCAAACGATATACCGATTGTAAAAGATCGCTTAATTTATTTGGCGATCTTATAATGCTGAATTTTCCGGCCTCAATTTTTGATATGTCCAGGACATCGTTAATAACTCCCAATAATGATTGCGATGAAACTTCAAGCAAGTCCAACATGCTATCTTGCTGATCGTTTACTTGCGTTTTTCGTAATAGACTGGTTAACCCTATAATGCCATTAATGGGTGTGCGGAGTTCATGGCTCATATTAGCCAAAAAAGTCTCTTTTGCCTTCTTGCCAGTTTCGGCAGCTTCTTTTGATTTGATCAGCTGGGTTTGATAGCTTTTTTGCGGCGTAACGTCGTTTATGTTAAAAAACAACGTTTTATTGCGATAAGCCACCCTGCACTCAACTGATATTGGATTTTTAGAGAAAGTTTCAAACTGGTAATCTAATACAGCCAGTTTAAGGTTATCCTTAATAATCTCGCCCAGGCGCTTACGAAATGCGGCTTTATCATTAACTATAGCACAATCTATAATACTTTTCCCAATCAATTCACATTGTCTGAAACCTAAAATAGTTTCGCAAGCCGGGTTGATGGTTTTTATCCTAAGCGTCTCCGCATCAACCACACAAATAATATCCGCCGAATTTTTTACTACCAAAGCGAAGTCTTCAAGCTCTTCATTTTTAAGCTTTACCTCCGCCTGTGCGCGGGCAAGCTGTATAAAAGAGTCTACTTTGGCCGAGGTTATATAAGGGTCGAGCGGCTTGTACAGATAATCAACAGCCCCTACTCCCAAACCTTTAACGGCATACTTGGTTTCCTTTGATATAGCGGTAACAAACAGTACTAAAATATCTTTGGTACGTGCGTTTGATTTCAGCATCTCTACAAACTCAAAGCCATCCATTTCGGGCATCTGCACATCAACCATGGCTATGGCAATATTGTTCTCCCAGGCTATTTTAAGTGCTTCGTTAGGCGATGTTGTAGAGAAAAGTTTTATGTCAGTTCGGGTCAATAAAGCTTCAAGCGCAATAATATTCTCTTCGCGGTCATCAACTATAAGTATGTTTACAGGGTTCGGCATTGTGATAATAAGTGGATCAGTATAAATTATAGTTGAAAAAGTTCCAGTATTTCGCTTGATCTTAAAACATATTGTGCAGCTTCTAAATTAATAGCCGACTGCGGCATTTCTGGCATTTCAGCTTCGTTAGGGTCTTGCACAATTGTTAAAGCCCCGTTTTTACGTAACCTCAACAACCCTTCTGCCCCATCAGCATTAGCGCCCGAAAACAAAACTGCTGTGCATTTGTCGCAATATATATCAGACGCACTGTCAAATGCCACATCTATTGAGGGCTTTGAATACCATACAGCTTCTGAAACATCCAGGCTAAACGACTTGTCTTTTTCAATTAGCGTATGGTAGTTTGCAGGCGCAATATAAACAGTATTGTTTTGTAATACATCTTTGTCACTAACTTCCCGCAATGACATACGGCTACTTTCGGCAAAGAGTTTCTCTATTTCGCTGAAAAAATTCTTTTTTCGGTGTATGATCACCAATACAGCTTTATTTAAATCGACAGGGAAAATCTTAACAGCGTTGTAAATGTGCTTGAACGAGCCCGCAGACCCAGCCAATAACAATAACTCAGAGTTACGCCACCGTTGTACTATATCTTTATCAAGAGCCAATTTTTTGGTATATATTTTCTTTTTGGTTTATAACTTTAAATTTCTTTCGGAAATAGTCTGAGCGGATAGTTTCTTTAGCCCCGAGGCATAAAAAACCTAACGGCGCCAAACTTTTATAAAAAAGTTCCAATATCTGCTCCTGTAAAGCTATCTCAAAATAAATGAACACGTTACGGCAGGTTATTAATTGAAACTCGTTGAATATACTATCTGACACCAGGTTGTGTACGGAGAATAAAGTATTTTGTTTCAATTCACTGTGTATCGTTGCGGCGTCATACAACAAAGTAAAATGATCCGTAATAGATCCCTCAAGACCGGCCATTTGATAATTCTCGGCATAGCTCTTTATTTTGCGGAGGCTATAAATACCTTTGCGTGCTTCTTTTAAGCATTCGGTATTAATATCGGTACCATAAATGAAAGATTTTTTACGGATACCTGCCTGCTGCAATAGTATAGCTAACGAATAAGCTTCCTCGCCTGTTGAGCAGCCTGCACACCATACTTTACTGTGTTGGTACGATGCCAAATACGGCACCACTTGCTGATTAAAAGCTTTGTAATAAGACGGATCGCGGAACATTTCGGTGACGTTTACCGTAATCTCTTCCAGAAAATGCTGAAAGAAATCGCGATCATTTACCAGCGTATGTTTTAGATCATAAAAGTGCAGTTTTTTCAACTGCATAACACGTGTAACCCGCCGTTTTAGCGACGCCTTAGTATAACTCCCAAAATCAAACCCGTATATTTTTTTTACCAGGTCAATGATCTCGGTTATTTCCGGGGTGGTTATTGTTTCGGTAGTTAGCGGCATACTATTTATCCAGCCAAAGCTGCATCAAAGCTATCAAACGGTCAATATCCACAGGTTTGGTGATATAATCGTTAGCGCCGGCTTCTATACATTTCTCTCTATCGTCCTTCATCGCTTTAGCGGTTAAAGCAATAATTGGCAGTCTTGCCCACTTGCTTTGCTTGCGTATATAACGGGTAGCCTCGTAGCCATCCATTTTAGGCATCATAATATCCATTAGTACGATATCAATATCTGCTATTTCGCTTAATTTAGCAATTGCTTCCTCGCCATCTCCGGCAATTTCAACGTTCATGTCATAACCCTGCAAAGCGCTGCTTAACGCAAATATGTTACGCATATCATCATCAACAATCAACACCTTTTTATTCTTAACGCCGTCTTGCCCTGCAATAGAAGACCTTCCGGCAGCGGCACTACCCGCAGCGCGCTGCGGCATATTAGTAATTTTATTTAAAAACAAATTCACTTCGTCTATTAACCTGTCCGACGATTTATTTGTTTTAACTACCATGGCATTTGCGTATTTCATCAGTCTGCTAACCGATGTTTTGTCAAGTTCCATAGCGGTGTTGACAATAACCGGTAATGAAGCAAAACGATCAACCTCCTTGATTTTATCTAAAAGATCGAGCCCCGAAATATCAGGAAGGTTAAGATCAAGGATAACGCACTGGTAATCGTTTTGATGCAGCATATCAAAGGCCGACTGGCCGTCAAAGGCCTGATCAACAGTGATACCGTTGTTTTGCATCATTTCTTTTAGGGCCTGGCTTTGCGCCTGGTGGTCCTCGACTAATAAAATCTGCTTAAATGGCGTATCGGTACTAGCCATAATATCGCCAAACAGTTTATCGAGCGCGCCTGTATCGATAGGTTTTTTAAGGAAACTTATAGCGCCTTCTTTATGTACGCGGTTAGCCGCAGCATCGCCGGCCGACATTAGATGTACGGGTATGTTGGCCGTGTCTAAATCAGCTTTAAGCTCTTTAAGTATTTGCCAGCCGTCTTTGCCGGGCAGCATAATATCCAGTATAACCGCATCCGGGCGTTGTTCTTTGATAATCTGTACGGCATTGGTACCTTCGTTAACTATCACAGACTTGTAGCCATGATCCCTCGAGTAATCCTGTAATATGCTTGCAAAGTTTTTATCGTCTTCAACAATAACTACCAGGGGATCGCGGTCTGCCGTTTTGCGTTTTAGTGGTGCCGGTTTTAAAAAATCTCTACCCGGGACAAAGCTAGCCACAGTTGGCACGGTACCCCCGGCATCTTCTACAGGCTCAACAGCTTTCGCCTGTACCGGGATGGTTAGGGTAAATTCGCTGCCCTCGCCCGGTTTACTTTGTAAGGTGATACCTCCGCCTAATAACGAAGCCAATTCGCGGCTTATTGATAAGCCTAGGCCCGTGCCACCATATTTACGGCTGGTTGAGCCGTCGGCTTGTTGAAATGCTTCAAATATGATCCGTTGTTTATCCGCGGGGATACCTATCCCGGTATCCCGTATGCTAAAGCTAACAGTCTGAGGAGATTTTCCGGCATCGACATTAATAGCTATGGCGCCATTTTCCGGCGTAAACTTAAATGCGTTTGATAACAGGTTTTTAATTACCTGCTCTACCCTAACCTTATCTGTAAATACGGTTGGCGATACATTTTTAATACTTGTAGTAAATCGTATTTGTTTATTTGCTGCAACCTCTGTAAACAGACTTTCCATATCAGCCAGTATTTCTGAGATCTGAACGTCCTCATTCTGCATATCCAGCTTGCCCGATTCAATTTTTGAAAGATCAAGAATATCGTTGATCAGCGTCAATAAGTCATTACCTGCATTAAATATTACGCTGGCATATTTTATCTGATCTTCAGAAAGGGTACCCGGTTTATTATCTTTTAAAATACGCGCCAGTACTAATATGCTATTAAGCGGGGTACGCAGCTCATGGCTCATGTTAGCCAAAAATTCTGACTTGTATTTCCCGGTGGTTTCAAGCTCCTCAACCTTTATATTGATAGCGGCGCGAGCCTCTTCAATAGCCTGGTTCTTTTCTTCCAGCAAACTTGCTTTTTCTTCTAACTCGGCATTGATAGTGCGCAATTCTTCCTGTTGAACGCGTAGCTCTTCTTCTGATGCTTCTAACATTTCTGTCTTGTTCATCAGTTCTTCGTTGGTTACGCGCATTTCTTCCTGTTGTGCAGAAAGCTCTTCGGCCTGTTGCTGTGTTTCCTCGAACAGGTCATGCATTATTGTACGTGCTTGCGCCGTGTTTACAGCTATCGCTATATCGTTGGAAACAAGGGTTAGATACTCTTTATCGTTGTTATCAACTTCGTGATCAAAGGCAATTTCTATTACCCCTTTAAGCGTTTTGTCAAAAAAAAGTGGTGAAATATAAGCGCCCGTAAGTTCATTAAGCAATACCGATGATTGCAGCTCCAGCCTGTCATTTATCTTACCTTTTATAACGGCTGCTTTGCCGGTTTTGGCGACTTCGCCAAGCCAACCTTCGCCTAAGCTAACTGTCCTTTTTATGGCACTGAGATTTGAAAATGCATAGGTAGAATAAAGGTCAAGTCTGTTTTCAGTTTCATTGTACAGATATATCGTACCAGCCGATGCTTCTGTGTACCTGCAAACGTCGGCAAGCACATTTTCTGTAAGTTCTCGCTCGCTTTGCTGGCCGGACATCTTTTCATTAAGTTGCCCTGAACCTGTGAGCAGCCAGTTTTTAGCTTTATTCTCAGCTAATACCTCGGCAAGTTCTCCGTTAGCCACCGTAATCTTTTCCTCTATCTTTTTCTGCTCAGCAAAAGAGCGTTGTATAAACCTGAACAGAAATAATATGATGATCAAGAATACTAAAGAACCAACACAAATAAATAGTATGGCATTTGTTGAAGCAGCTTTGGAGCTTGCTTTACGTTCTGCCAACAACTGATTTTCAGTGTTCATAACGTGCGACAGATCAGTCCTGATGGCGTCCATGCTGCGCTTACCGTTAACAAACATGTTGTTAGCCACCATAAAGGCAAGCCCTTTTTCGTCGCGGGTATCTATGTTTAGTTTCAGCAATCGTAGCTGTTCGCTTACTAATGCTTCTATGGTATCTACCCTGACAACCTGTATAGGGTTATCAGAAACTAGGGTACGCATATCTTCTAAACTGGCATACACAGCAGGTAAAGCGGCATTATATGGATCTAAAAGCACCTTTTTGCCAGTAGCGCAATAGCCACGCATCCCTGTTTCGGCATCAATAAGTTGTTGTAATAGGTTAGTTGATGTTTTAATTACCTTTTGAGTATGCTCAACCATTGCGGTGTCTTCGTCGAGCTGGGTTATACTATTGTAGGATAAAATACCAACAAGCAATACCAATAAAATAGAGACGGAAAAACCGGCTAAAACCTGGTTACGAAAGGAGAATTTGAACATTTAGTGGATATTTGGTATTACAAATATGTAAAAAAACTTTTTTGCATTTACGCAGACAGGCGGTAAACAGATGTATTTAATATTTGTTGACAGATATTTTTACTACCTATCTGGAATACTGCGAACGTTTAAGTAATGATCCACCAAGCGCAATGGCAGAACCGGCGTATAACACATACCACCCCCACTTAAATTTGATTTGTTTAGACAAAAAGCCGGCGAATGATTTGAAAGGAATGAAGCTAAAACTGGCGTTTACTTTTAAATAGGCGGCAACAAATAATAAAACTACCAGCACTAAAGACAACCAGGCGGTTGTACGAACCAGTTTGGCTTTATCAAGCCCTATGCCTATCACCCCTATTACCCCCACTAGCAGTAGCACAAAACCATAAGGGCGGTTAAGATCATACACATCCATATTAAGTAAACCAAACGGACGTAGCAGCGGGCACCAGGTGCCTGCTATAAGCAATACAAAACCTATAAAAGCAATAAGGGATGGTATCCTCATGGTATGAAATGATTATTTTTTGGCGATCTCCATTTTTTCGGCGAAGTGCGCGCAATAGTCGCGCAGATCTTCAATAATATTTGTTTCACCGGTAGCACGCAAAAAGCTGTCGCCCATCGTCATCAGCGTTTGGTAAAAAAATATCTTCATCTCGTCAACCGGCATGTCTTTAGTCCAAAGGTCAATACGTAAAGCGTTTTGATAGTTGGGATCCCAAAGGGCCATCATTAATGATTTAACCGGCACAGCATCTTTATTGGCAGAGTCGGTGGATTCCCAAAGGATATTCTCGGGTACGTTATTCTCGTCAAGTTCAACAGTAACTTTTAATTCAGCTTTCTTCATTATCTAACAAGTAAAAATATTATAGCTACCAAAGTTATAAAGCTTAGTTCAATAAGCCATAGTTTTTTAATCTCTGGAAAGAAATTACGAAACATTATGTCTATAAATGACACTACAAAAGCAAACAGAAAAAAAATCAAACTGATTGCCCCGCTCAAATGGGTAAACGTCATCCCGGTAATGGCGGCACCGTTTATCCATATGTAAATGGCCATTATCAGCAAAAACGCGCTGGCAAAGTTTAAGGGGGTTATTCTTAATTTCATTGTGCTATTATTCAAATATCCACGTGTCATCTCAAAACCTAATTACACGTAGTTTATCTTTTCTAATGCTTCTTTTTAAAACTCTTCGGTTTTCCTTTTTTGGGTGGGCCGCCGGCGCCTGTACGTTTGGCTTTTACGGCGTCAAACTTTTTGCGTTGATTCATAGTTTTCTTCTCGTGGAAAGCACCTTTAAAGTCAGGATCTTCCTTCCGTTTTTGAAGATCTATCTCCCGGTTTTGATCCTGGCGTTCTTCGTAAGGCGTTTCTTCAACAAAAACATCAACTGGCATATCCAACAGTGGGATAGTTTGCTTTATTAGTTTTTGTATTTTATTGATATAATATTCCTCGGTAGGGTTGCAAAAGGTTATGGCTACGCCAGATTGCAGGGCACGCCCTGTACGCCCTATACGGTGCACATAATCCTCGGTTACCACTGGTACATCAAAATTTATTACATGGCTTACATCACTCACATCAATACCGCGCGATGCTACGTCGGTGGCTACTAAAATCTTCACCTCGTCGTTTTTAAACGCGTTCATGGAGTTGATACGGGTATTTTGCCCTTTATTAGCATGCAATACCTTTACATGCCCCTCCCCATATTTACGCAGTAAAAACTTATACACATCCTCTGCAACAATACGGGTTTTGCAAAAAATCATGAGCTTGGTAATATCGCTTTCATCTTTCAGCAGCTCGCGCAGCAGATTGATCTTGGTTTTCATGTTGGGCACATGATATAGCTTTTGCTCCACCGTTTGTGCCGGGGTAGCCTGCGGCGTAACCTCAATAACTGTCGGGAACTCCAGGAAATTACCAGAAAGCTCATGCACCTTGTCAGACATAGTGGCAGAGAACAGCAGGTTTTGCCTTTTAACGGGCACAATTTCCAGTATCCGGTTTATTTGAGGCATAAAGCCCATATCCATCATCTTATCGGCTTCGTCCAGCACCAATACCTGAATGGTTTTGGTAACAATATGGCCAGCCAGATAAATATCCATAAAGCGGCCGGGAGTGGCTACAATAATATCAACCCCTTTATTTATTATTTCTATTTGCGTTTTAGGGCCAAGACCTCCGTATACTGATACAATCCGAAGATCGGTGTATTTTGAGTAGATCTTTACGTTTTCCTCTATCTGCATAGCAAGCTCGCGCGTCGGCGCTACAATGAGCGCGCGGGCATGATCGCCTTGCGCATATTTTAGGCGCATTACTATAGGTAAAACATAAGCCGCAGTTTTGCCCGTGCCAGTTTGTGCAATGCCCATAACGTCCTGACCGTTCATTATTGGCGGAATGGTTTTTTGCTGCACTGGTGTGGGCTCTGTATAGCCAGCATCGGCAATGGCGTTTAAAATTTGCCGGTTAAATTTAAGATCCTCAAAGGTTACTGCCATGCCGCAAAGATAGGGTTTATAGTCGGAAACTCGGTAAGACCGTATGTCTCGAAGACAAAAACGGTTTGAAACCATGGTGTTAATCTACTACTTTTATAGCCATGCAAGCAGATAAAGAAATTAAGAAATGGACGGTATTGAGCGAGGAAGATGTTTCGCCCAGCCCGTGGTTCCCGGTTATAAAACATACGGTGCAACTGGCCAACGGCAACGTGGTCGACGATTACTTTTTTTCGCCGCTGGGCGATGTGGTGCAGGTATTACCATTGACTAAAAACAATGAAGTGGTACTGGTAAAACAATACAAACACGGCATGGGCGAAATACTGCTTGAACTACCCGGCGGCATGCAGCAAAAAAACCGGTCGGTAATAGAATCGGCCCTGAACGAGCTGGAGGAAGAAACGGGTATTAAAACCACGGCCGATAAGCTGATATCGTTGGGTAAAATAGCCAACAACCCCACCAAACTGAAACAAGTTACCTATGGCTTTATAACGTTTGATGCCGAGTTTAACGCCGTGCAAAAGCTTGACGCTACCGAAGATATACAGGTGCTTATTGTCCCTGCACCGCAGGTATTACAAATGGCCTTGAATAATGAGATTTGGGTAACCGATTCTTTAAATTTTATTTTGAAAGCAGCGCTGGCCTATCCGGAGGTGTTTGGGTTGGATAAGCGATAACTAATAATTTATAACGACTATATTTGCCTTATGTCTTCCATACTCATAAAATCTGCCACCGTAGTAAATGAAAACAAGCAATTTGTTGCTGATTTGCTGATCAAAAACGGGCTTATCGAAAAGATTGCCCCACAAATAAATGCACAAGCCGACCAGCTAATTAATGCCGAAGGTTTGTATCTGTTACCTGGCGCCATTGACGACCAAGTGCATTTCCGCGAACCGGGATTGACGCATAAGGCCAACATCCACTCAGAAAGCCGCGCGGCAGTAGCCGGGGGTATTACATCTTTTATGGAAATGCCCAACACCGTGCCTAACACACTTACCCAGCAATTATTAGAAGATAAGTACCAGATAGCCGCCCAAAATTCGTTGGCTAACTACTCGTTTTTCATGGGTGCATCTAATGACAACCTTGACGAGGTTTTGCGTACCGATGTTAAAAATGTATGTGGTATTAAGGTTTTTATGGGATCATCGACCGGCAATATGTTGGTAGATAACCCGGGCACGCTTGAGAACCTTTTCAGGCAATCGCCTATGTTGATTGCTACGCACTGCGAGGATGAAGCTACTATACAGCGCAATATGGCGCATTATAAGCAATTATTGGGCGACGACATCCCGGTGAGACTACACCCTGAGATCCGCAGTGAGGAGGCTTGTTACCTGTCATCATCTATGGCGGTCGCTTTAGCAAAAAAGCACAATACCCGCTTGCACATATTACACATATCTACAGAAAAAGAAACGCACCTATTTGATAACACCACGCCACTAAAAGAGAAGCGTATTACTGCCGAAGCGTGCGTGCACCACTTATGGTTCAGCAGCGAAGATTACGAGACAAAAGGCAACCTGATAAAATGGAACCCGGCGGTAAAATCCGTAGGTGACCGCGACGGTATACTGAAAGCGGTACTCGACGGACGCATAGACGTAATAGCTACCGACCATGCCCCACACACCATAGAAGAAAAAGCCCAACCGTACCTGCAAGCTCCATCAGGTGGACCATTAGTGCAACACGCCCTAACCGCTATGCTTGAGCTATATCATGATGGTAAGATCAAACTAGAACAAATAGCCGAAAAGATGGCGCATAACGTGGCCGTTTGCTTTGAGATTGAAAAACGCGGCTTTATCCGCGAAGGCTATTTTGCTGATTTAGTATTGGTTGATCTTAACAAACCGTGGCAGGTACAAAAAGATAACATCCTGTACAAATGCGGCTGGAGCCCGTTTGAAGGCACAACCTTCCGCTCAAGTATTAAACACACTATCGTATCGGGCAACCTTGCCTGGAGCGAGGGTAAGTTTGTAAGTGAGGTGAGTGGTAAGCGGATGAGTTTTGTAAGATAAACCCTTTTATGTCATTGCGAGGAACGAAGCAATCGCATGTTGCAAAGTTCGCGATTGCTTCGTTCCTCGCAATGACATATAGCTTTATTAGTCCACCTGCCCACGCTCAATCATATCTGTCATCTGGCCAAAAATGTATTGCCAATTTGCTTCGGAGTGCTCTTTGGCGGCTTCGCTTTTCACATTATCCTGGCTGATGAGCATGGTGGTTACGCCGTCGGCTTCTGACAGGTTGTAGGTAACAGTCTGATAATTTTCTGGGATGTCGGGCAATCCGCCCATGCTGCTCCAATAACTGTACTGCAGGTAGCTGCCGGGGACAATGTCTAAAATATTGCCGTGGTCGCGGTAGGTTTTGCCGTCCCAGACGCCGGTCCACACAATTTCGCTTCCTTTTTTAAAATCGCTTAGCTGCTGGGTGCCAAAAAAGTATTTTTCTACAACAGCAGGATCAACAATGGCTTTCCAAACCTTTTCGGCAGGAGCGTTGATTGTAATGGAGGTATTTAAATTGATACTTGTCATGATAGCTGCTTTTAATTTGAACAGGTGAATTATTTATCTGTTTCAAATAAACTACCATGCAATGACAACCCTATGTCAGCAGCGATAATTAATCAATACTTTTCCCCCGCATTGCTGTACCGATAGCATGATCCATCAAACGCTCAGCAAACGGGCGGGTATACTCGTTAACGGCATCAATTTGTTTTAATATCGCATCCTTCTCGCCATTAGCTAAAAGGTCTTTCAGGTCGGCAATGTATTGCCGGGTGATTGCTAATTCGTCTTCTGATAAAAAGCTGTTATTCTTTTCAATAAAGCGCTCTACCGTGTAAACCATTTGCTCGCCTTCAGTGCGGGCCTCAATCAGCATACGCTGGCTTACGTCATCTTTAGCGTGGGTTATACTGTCCATCAGCATTTGCTCTACCTGGTCGTCTGTAATACCATAAGTTGGTTTTACATCAACTTCCTGCTTAACGCCAGAGCGTAGTTCAACAGCCTGAATCTTCAATATTCCATCAGCATTCAGCAAAAAGTTTATATCCACTTTAGGAAATCCTGCCGGCATAGACGGGATACCTCTCAAATCAAACTCGGCCAGCTTACGGTTTTCTTTGATCAGATCGCGCTCGCCCTGGTAAACTGCAATTTTCATGTTTACCTGGCCGTCTTTTGATGTAGTGTATTGCCTGCCTGCCTTAGTTGGCACTTTACTGTTACGGGGAATGATGACATCCATCAAACCACCCATAGTTTCAATGCCCAGCGACAAAGGCGTAACATCCAATAACAATATATCTGTACGGTTGCCGGCCAAAATATCTGCCTGTATAGCTGCACCCAGCGCTACAACCTCATCAGGGTTTACATCGTCATGCACGGGACGTTTGAAAAAATCGGCCACCATCTTTTTAACAAGCGCAGTGCGGGTTGATCCGCCAACCATTACTACTTCATCTATTTGCGCTACGGTAAGTTTCGCATCGCGCAGGGCATTTTGGCACGCTGTAATGGTTTGTTGCACTTTAGGCAATATCAATTGCTCGAATTGATCCCTGTCAAGTGTACACCAAATATCACCCACCTTTTCGTTAAACAAGCTTTGATGGCTAAGCGCTTTCTTAGCTTCTTCGGCCTTAAGGCGTAATTGCTGCGACAGTTCATTGTTAGCAGCCAGTTCTGCTTTTTTAAGCTGATTCTTTTCTATCCAATAATCAACAATAGCGCGGTCAAAATCATCACCACCCAAAAAGGTGTCGCCATTGGTTGATAGTACCTCAAAAATTCCGTTTTGTATCTGCAGCACAGACACATCAAACGTACCGCCACCCAAATCATAAACCGCAATGGTTTTAGTTTCTTCGGGATTTAAGCCAATGCCATACGCTAAACTTGCAGCTGTAGGCTCATTTACAATGCGTAACACATCCAATCCGGCAAGTTTACCGGCATCACGCGTAGCCTGGCGCTGCGAATCGTTAAAATAAGCAGGTACCGTAATTACAGCGCGGTTAACCGGGGTTTTAAGGGCATGCTCGGCACGGGTTTTTAGCTCTTTCAATATCAGGCCCGATAATTCAATGGGGGTGTAAAACTTATCGCCAACTTTAATTTTGACCAAGCTGTCGCTATCATCATCAATAACTTTATAGCTAAAAAAGTCTTTGTAGTTTTCAATATCCTTATAACTGCGGCCCAACAAACGTTTAACCGAAAAAACAGTATTCTGCGGATCGGTTGTTAAGTATTCTTTAGCTTCGTTACCGACGGTAATATCGCCGGCCTGGCCAAAATGTACTATAGATGGCACCAATACGCCTTTGCCTGTATCATTAATTACCTGCGGATTTTTGTCGGGGTTGATAAAAGCCACCAACGAATTGGTTGTACCCAGATCAATACCTACAATAATTTCTTCTTTTTGTATGGAGCCTGTTGCCAGGTTGATAGAAACTTTAGCCATTATATATACTTAACAAGCGGCAAATGTAGCTAGTTTTAAAACACAGTATGTCATGTTATTGTGAATTGGCTTATTTATTTGCAAATTGCCCTTGCATAACCATGCTAAATTATATTACTAAAAAATCCCCCTACATTGTTCTTACCATGCTGCTGGTATTGGTAAGCTATATTGCGAGCGCCCAGCAAATCGGCGGCAACCCACCATCTGTTAAGTGGAACCAGATCAATACACCAACGGCCAGGGTAATTTTTTCAAAGGGGCTTGACTCTACCGCCCAGCGCATTGCCAACGTCATAGCGCATATGAACAGCCTTACTGTTGCTACCATTGGCAACAAGCAAAAAAAGGTCAATATATTACTTCAACATCAAACCGTAATATCAAATGCCTACGTGGGTTTAGCCCCCTTTCGCAGCGAATTTTATTTAACACCCGATCAAAATAGCTTTGAGCTGGGCACCCTGTCATGGCCGGACCAACTGGCTATACATGAGTTTAGGCACGTGCAGCAGTACAATAACTTTAACGTCGGCCTGTCTAAAGGTTTAAGCATCCTTTTTGGCCAGGCCGGGCAGGCGCTAGGTAATGACATCGCTATACCGAACTGGTTTTTTGAGGGCGATGCCGTATATAATGAAACTTTGGTAAGCCGCCAGGGCCGTGGCCGTTTACCTTACTTTTTTAACAGCTTCCGGTCGCTTTGGACAGCGGGTAAAGACTATAGCTGGATGAAGCTGCGTAACGGCTCGCTTGTAGATTATGTGCCTAACCACTATCCGCTTGGCTACATCATGGTAGCTTACGGACGCGAAAAATATGGCGACCTGTTTTGGAGTAAAGTAACTCACGACGCGGCTGCCTTCAAAAGCCCTATCTATCCATTTCAATCGGCTATTAAAAAATATGCGGGTGTTAATTATAAAATCTTCCAAACTGAAGCGTTTAACCATTTTAAACAGCAATTTAAAGCTGATGGTGTAGTTAAGCCGACAAAGAAAGCCCAGCATTTTGTTGTAGATGAAGAATACCCTGCCTACATTAATGATACCACCATTATTTACGTGAAATCAACCTACTCGCAGCGGCCCCATTTTGTTATCCGCACTGGTGAGGTAGAGCATGAGGTGGGTGCCATGAGCGTTAGTTTAGATCATTATTTCAGCTATCGCAACGGCAAAGTAATATATACTACTTACAAGCCTGATATCCGTTGGGGTAACCGCATGTACAATGATTTGATGCTGCTTGACCTTCAAACCGGTTTAGAACATCGTATCACCCACAAACGACGGTACTTCTCGCCTGCTTTTAGCGCCGATGGCAAACGCATTGTTGCCGTCCAAATGGACATGAGTGGCAAAAGCCAATTGCACGTTTTAGATGCTGTGACCGGTAAATTGATAACCGCTTTTGCTAACCCTAAAAAATACACACATACCTACCCGCAGTTTTATGACGATAAAACCATCGTATCCACCTCGCGCGATTCGGTAGGCTTTGTAAACATAGTATTGACCGACATACAAACCGGCGAAAGAAAGTTTGCAGGAGGATCTGGCACACCGGTTGGCTTCACAAAAGTTAAGAGTGATGGCATACTGTTTACCCGTACTTATGAACTTAAGGACAGGATGTTTTTGTTGAAAGACTACAACTTGTTTGAATTGCAATCGCCGGCGCACAACGGGCAGTTAAGTTTTTACCAACCGGCATCAACGCTTAATAAGATAGCCTGGGTAGCCCCCACAGCTTACGGTTTCCGTATCAACCAGGCAGACAGAAAAGACACACGACTTATTGAGCGGATAGATAACGGCGTTTACGACGCCCCGGATATGGGCATTACATCACTTACAAAAGATTCGGCAGCAAGTATCCTTGAATCAATGCCTGCAGATACCTTTGCTATAAAACCGTACAGAAAAACTACCGGCTTATTTAATTTCCATAGCCTTTTGCCAACTTTTAGCGACCCTAACTACACCGTTGCTTTGCAGGGCGAAAACGTTTTAAACACCTTCCAGTCGCAGGTGATGTTTAACTATAACCGCAATGAAGGCTATAAAGAAACCGGGTTTGATGTGGTGTACGCTGGGCTATTCCCATTTATCTCTGCCGGGTTTGACTATACGGTAGACAGGCGTTTACTTGTACAAAACATCAATGTGTATTGGAATGAGCTTGATTTTCATGGCGGCTTGCAGGTACCGCTAAATTTAAGCGGCGGCAAAAACATCTCGGGACTAACATTTGGCAGCTCGTTGCATTACAGCAAAACGGCTTTTCAAGAGGTATACGCCAACGTATTGAACCGATCATACACTTATGTAAGCAACACCATAAGCTTTAGCAACCATATACAACAGGCCCGACAAAATATTTACCCGCGCCTGGGCCAAACCTTCACGGTGGATTACAGGCAGGCTATTAACGGTTTAAAGGCTAACCAGTTATTTTTAGCCGGCAATATTTTTCTGCCGGGCTTGTTTAAAAATCACAGCTTTGTAACCAACCTGGCCCACCAGCAAAGCGGGCAAGACAATGTATTCAGCTTCACCAATAACTTTCCGTTTAGCCGCGGTTATGTAGCCGAAAATTTATTCAATCAGGATAAATTTGGCTTTAACTACCACTTCCCTATAGCCTACCCTGATGCCGGCATTGCCAACCTGCTTTACATTACGCGTGTAAGAGCTAACGCGTTTTATGATCAAACCCACGGCAGCTATTTTTATACGGTTAAAACCATTAAAGGGACTTCAACGGTTACCGAAACACGCAGCACTTCAAGCAATTTCCGTTCTGCCGGTGCCGAATTATACTTTGACACCAAGTGGTTTAACCAGCATCCGCTGACATTTGGTGTACGCTACAGCCGTTTGCTAGATAAAAATATTTTCGGAGGATCAAATCCTAATGTAATAGAACTGGTGTTACCGGTAAGCTTTTTTTAAAAGCAACCAGCCATGGAGTGATTAACTATCCCTGCGGATCCTGATTGGCCCTCTTAATTGTCTCTCTCACTCTATCAAGACTGGTAACATCAACAGCGTATTCATCGCCAAAATTGGTCCCCATAACAATATGATCGTTATGGTATTGCATTCGGCTTTGCACGCGGGTTTGCAGCGTGCCATGTATTTCTGATACGCCGGTAAATAATACCAGATCAGCAACGTTTATCTCGGTAATACCACTGCCTGCCATAATAGCTATGCGGCCATCAGCTTTTTTAACCAGGTCGGCAATTGCGCGCGAACCCTCTAAAGCGGTGCTTTTACCACCAGAAGTTAATATCCGTTCAATGCCCAGCTCAATGATATCCTCTAAAGCCTGAGCCTGGTCTGCACACATATCAAAAGCGCGGTGAAAAGTTACCCCTAAACCGGCTTGTTTAGCCATCTGTACCAGTTTGCCACAACGCTCCTTGTCTACAGTACCATTGGCATTTAACATACCTATTACTATACCATCGCAGCCTGCGTTAATACAGTATTGTACATCGGCAACCATGCTGTCAAACTCGATATCGCTGTATAAAAAATCAGCACCACGGGGGCGTATAATTACATATAGTTTGATGTTTAATAGTTTGCGTGCCACGGTGATCTGTCCCGGCGATGGCGTAGTGCCGCCGTCTGCCATATTATCGCAAAGCTCAACCCTTACAGCGCCGCCTTCCTGCGCGGCGAGTGCCGAAGCAACCGAATTAGCACAAACTTCTAATGTTATCATAGGTAATAAAATTAGCCTTTAGCATCGGCGTAGTGACTTTCGCCGGGGATAAGCAGGTCCTGCTTTTTAGCGTCGCATACAGCATAGGTAAAACCTTTATGCAGGGCGTATGCGCCATATTCGCCTTTTTTATTGATCGCCAAAAAGCCTACTTGTATTTCTTTAGCTATTTCAGGTTTCTTTTTGATGATACGCTTGCAGGCTTCTTTACAGGCGTCCCTTGGCGAGTACCCCTGGCGCATCAATTCGACCACCAAAAAGCTACCCACGTTGCGGATCACTTCCTCGCCCACCCCGGTCGAGGTTGCGCCGCCTACTTCGTTATCTACGTATAACCCCGCGCCTATAATGGGGCTGTCGCCTACGCGGCCGTGCATTTTCCAGGCCATGCCGCTGGTAGTACAAGCGCCTGATATATTGCCTTTAGCATCAATAGCAAGCATACCAATGGTATCGTGATTGTATTTATCGCCGGGGCGTTGGTTTTCAATATTCATTACCGGTTTGTACTCGTGCGTAACCAGCCATTTTTTCCAGGCTTTTTCAGATTCGGGCGTCAGTAGCTTTTCGTTTTTAAAACCCTGCTCAATAGCAAACTGCCTGGCACCATCGCCAACCAGCATTACGTGCGGCGTTTTTTCCATCACCAAACGGGCTACAGATATGGGGTGGGCTATGTTTTCCATACCTGCTACTGCGCCGCAGTTGCCATTCTCGTCCATAATGCAGGCATCAAGGGTAACGTGTCCGTCACGATCAGGATAGCCGGCGCGGCCAACACTATGGTTATTCATATCAGCCTCGGGGATCTTAGCGCCTGCCTCAACGGCATCAAGCGCGCGGCCACCTTTCGACAGAATTTTCCAGGCTTCTCTATTAGCAGCAACGCCAAAATCCCAGGTTGAAATTACAATGGGCAAAGTTTGCGCGGGCGCTTTTAAAACAGACTTGGCCATAGCCGAGGCAGACAACGCTGCCAGCGACGCGCTTACTGATGATACCCTGATAAATTTGCGACGATTATACATAACGCAATATAAAAAATATCCTTAGTATTTATAGCTAACGCTATTCTGCCAATGGCTCCTCGGGTTGCGATAGTATTTCGCGGCATTTTTCCAGATCGCGCTCAAATACTTTTACTTTAAAGCCGCCTAAGCCGCTGGCAAATAAAGGGTAAACCCCGGCCGCATTCTCGTCCATAAAGCCGGCTATCCCCCCTGATTCTAATTTAGCCAATACAATCTGGGCCTGCATCAGGTCCAGATAGGTGTCAAGCGTAATAATTTTTTCGTCGTCGTTCATAGTTTTATATTTAGTTTTCTATAGGTTCTTCTTTTAACAGCTTGAAATTTGCTCCGCAATCTTTACAAATCCATGTCCTGTTAAAATAAGGTGGATAGGTACCACCGGTAAAAAGCGCGACAACGATGTAAAACCAGTTGCGTATTAATGGTGCCGGCCCATAAAATACGTTTGTCGACGCGCAATCAGGGCAAGCCCATAGTTCTCCACCATCTTGTACAATAACCTCCTCTGCCAATACTTTGCGACAGGCGTCAATATCGTGCTCAAACACCTTAACCTTAAAACCGCCTATCATTTGGTTATAAGCCGGATTGCTGGCCAAAATATTGTCGTCTGCTATAAAGCAGCTAATATCGTTGGCTTCCAGTCGCCCACGGATTATTTCGGCCTCCATTAAGCTATAATAAGCGTCCAGGGTTACTATTTTATCTTTCATAAATAAAGAACTAATGTACTAGCTTTTTTTTAATTTGGCAGTAATGAACCGCATCGACCGTATTTCAGCCATTTTAATTCAGCTACAATCGCGCAGGGTTGTTAAAGCCGCTGATATTGCAGAGCGGTTTAATATTAGCCTGCGCACCGTGTACCGCGATGTAAAGACACTGGAAGAAGCCGGCATCCCCCTAATTGGCGAAGCCGGTGTAGGCTACTCTATAATGGATGGTTACCGCTTGCCACCAGTGATGTTTACTAAAGAAGAAGCTACCGCGTTTTTAACTGCCGAAAAGTTTGTGGAGACGCTGACAGACGCGTCGACCACGGCGAACTATAAATCGGCCATGTATAAGGTTAGGGCGATATTAAAAACAACGGAAAAGGATTTGCTGGAAAGCATGGACAACCGGATTAAAGTTTTTAAAACCGTCCGTATGCCCGAGTCGGCAAATAATGATCACATCCAAACCATACTGTATAGCATAGCGCAAAAAAAGGTAATAACATTAAACTACTTTGCCCAGCACAGCCAGGAACATACCAAACGATATATTGAGCCTATAGGGATATTTTTTCAGTCGGGCTATTGGCACCTCATAGCATTTTGCAGATTACGTAAGGCTTACCGCGATTTTAGGGTAGACCGTATAAAAAACCTGGAAGTAACTGATGAGCACTATAAAGACGAACACCCGGCGCTTAAAGAATACATAGCCCAAACCGTCCATGATAAGGCTGAGCTGGAAGCCGTAGTTATTATGGTAGATAAGAACGCGCATCCCCATCTGGAAAATCATAAATACTTTAGCGGCTTTATCTCAGAAAGAAGAATTGGCGACAGCATGGAGATGACCTTTTTAACCAGCTCATTGGAAGGCTTTGCCCGCTGGTATATGATGTTTGGCGAAAGCGCAGAGATTATTAGCCCTGATAGCTTGAAGGACCGCGTGCGCGATTTAACAGAGCGGTTATTGCAACGAAATTTTTCTGTGACCTACTAGCCCTTAAAAAGAATGTCATTTCGACCAACGGGAGAAATCTATACATTGACAGGTCGGTGACCTGTAGATGTATAGATTTCTCTCTACGTTCGAAATGACAAATTGCTTATAATAAAACAGGCCCCGATTTCTCAGGGCCTGTTTTATTACAAATTATCTATAGCTTCCTGCTCTTTTAAAGCAGTAACATTGTTTTTATTGCTAAACTGATCTGTTTGATTTGCAAAATCTTCCAGCAATCCGGCAATAGAATCAAGATTATCCGAAACCCTTTGGTGCATGTCAGGTAGTACCTTTTCTAATCTTTTATCGCCAAGGTCCATATTGTCAACCTCAATTTTTGTCAGTTTGGTTATGATAGCAGTTTGACTGTTTTTCAAGTCTTCTAATTCATGGACGATTTTCTCCATCAGTCCAAATTTCTTTAAAGTATCCATACGTTATATTTAAATTATACTTATTAGTACATCACTACTAACCAAAAATCGTTCCGCATTTGGAATTATCAATTTAAACTAATAATTTAGTTTAATGAAATCTGCCTTCATCACCTTGATAATTATAGCTATAACGGCCACATTTTGCCGGGCGCAACAAACCCGCCAAACAGATGATGCGCTGCTTTTAGAATATTACCAAAGCCAACGTTATGCCGAAGCATTGACCTATTTAAAAAGCACTTATGCCGAACCTGTAGCAGATTCGAAAGAATTATCGCGATTGGCGTACTCGGCAAATATGGCAAGATTGCTACCCGAAGCCGAGGGCTATTACCAACGGATCTACGATAAAGATTCGAGCAATGTTTCGGTACTATTCAATCTTGCTAACATCAACCAGCGCAGAGGTAACAACCCTAAGGCCGAGGTTTATTTTAAAAAGCTGGTTGCTTTAGATACCCTAAACTTTAATGGTCATAACCGTTTGGGACAGATTAACAAAATCAAGGGCGAATTTAAGATTGCGGCCTATTATTTTGAAAAGGCCAATAAAGTAAATCCTGCCGATGCAGATGTGGCGACTGATTTGAGCGATGTGTATATCGCTTTGAATGAGCCTCTAAAAGCCGACAAGGTTTTGAACGTCGCTATAGAAGCTGACCCAGAAAATATAACACTGCAGCAAGCGCTGCTAAGACTAAACTACATCGAAAGCAAATGGAAGCAAACCGTTAAAACCGGCGAGCAGCTATTACTTTTAGGCGACAGCACAACGTCTACCCTATCAAAGTTAGGAATAGGATATTTCTATGCAAAAAATTACAACTGTGGTATCGCTATGCTACAAGCTATCCCCGAAACTGATCAAAGCGAGTTAAGCGCCTACTATATTGCGGCTTGCTATAAGTTATTAAAAGATCCAAAAAAAGCCATTACCTACTTTAAGAAGGCTATAAAGCTAAGTACATCGCAAGGCACCGCCACCTATTTTAACGAAGTTGCTGATAGCTATGAAACCTTGGGCTTGTTTACAAAAGCAAAAGAAAATTACCAGAAAGGATTGTTGTACGAAGAAAAACCACTTACCTATTATTACCTGGCAGCCATGCATGATACTAAACTTAAAGATAAAAAGACCGCCCTTAAGTATTACAAAAAATATATAGCCGCTGATACAGACGAGAAGGAAAAAAAATACAAGGACTACAGCACCGCCCGCGTAGCCGAACTAAACAAGAAAACTGTTTTAACGATTCATTAACCGGGCGACGTATTTGCCGATGATGTCAAACTCGAGGTTAACTGCTGTGCCTGCCTTAACATTGTGCAGATTGGTATGCTCAAAAGTGTAGGGAATAATTGCTACCGAAAAACTATTGGCCCGCGAGTTTACAACTGTTAAGCTAATACCATTTACGCAGATAGAGCCTTTCTCTACCGTTACATTGCCGGTGGCGGCATCATACTCGAAAGTATACTCCCAGCTGCCGTCAAGGGTTTTAAGCTCGGTACAAATTGCTGTTTGGTCGACATGCCCTTGTACAATATGGCCGTCAAGGCGGGCATTCATTTGCATACAGCGTTCAAGGTTTACCGGCTCGCCAATCTTTAGGTGTCCCAGGCTGGTTTTGCTTAGCGTTTCGTCAATAGCGGTTACAGTATGGATCCCATCGGCTACAGCCACCACAGTTAAGCAAACGCCATTATGCGCTACAGACTGGTCGATCTTTAAGTCGTTTGATATAGCCGACTCAACCGTGATATGCAGATTGCTTTGATCTTTTTGCAGATCAACAATTTTTCCTAAGGTTTCTATTATTCCGGTAAACATAAAGGCAAAACTAATTATATTAATTAAGGTTTATCTACCACGTATGCATATCTCAAACCAAAGCGCCGGAATTTTACTGTACCGCAACATTAACAAGCTGTTAGAGCTGTTTATTGTGCACCCCGGGGGGCCATTTTTTAAAAACAAAGATGCCGGCGCATGGTCAATCCCCAAAGGCGAGTTTATGCCGGATGAGGACCCGCTACTGGCTGCCAAGCGCGAGTTTGAAGAAGAGACGGGCCAGCCTGTTACCGGAGACAACTTAATAAAACTATCGCCGGTAAAATTAAAAAGCGGCAAAACCATACATGCATGGGCAGTCGAAGGTGATATTGATGCCGGGAAGATTGTCAGTAATTTTTTTGAGATGGAGTGGCCGCCCAAATCAGGCAAACAGGCCAGCTTCGCCGAGATAGATCGTGGTGGATGGTTCGGGGTTGATGAGGCTAAGTTGAAGCTTAACCCGGCGCAGGCGCCGTTGGTTGATGAATTAGTTACGATTCTGAACCCGTAGAGACGCAATGCCTTGTGTCCCAAACCATGCAGCCTTTACATTAGACGCAAAGCATTCCTTCTCTACATTACTCTTCTCTTTTTAACCCAATCAGATTCATCGCCCGCTACATTATCTACCGTTGTTTTAGCGGCGCTTAGCAATTGTTGCATCAACAGGGCTGCAATGCGTGCCTCGTCTTCATCGTCTGCTTGCAGCACTTCCGGCGTAAAGTATTTCTTTACAAAATGCGTATCAAAGTTGCCTGATTTAAAAGCCTCGTGCTGCATTACAAACTTACCGAACCCTAAAGTAGTAGTAATGCCTGTAATCTGGTATTCGTCAATGGCGCGTGTCATGCGGGCAATGGCTTCTGCGCGATCTTTGCCATAAGCAACCAATTTGGCTATCATAGGGTCATAATAGATCGGTATCTCCATGCCTTGCTCAAAACCGTCGTCAACGCGTATACCCGGGCCTTTTGGGGTGATGTAGGTCTGCAGCGTACCAATATCTGGCAAAAAATTATTGGCTGGATCTTCGGCGTACACACGCAGCTCAACCGCGTGGCCTATTATTTTCAGGTCTTCCTGCTTAAAGCTGATTGCTTCGCCACGGGCTATCTGTATTTGTTCTTTTACCAAGTCAATACCGGTAATCATTTCTGTTACCGGGTGCTCAACCTGCAGGCGCGTGTTCATCTCCAGGAAATAAAAGTTGAGCTGCGCATCCATAATAAACTCAACAGTGCCTGCACCTGTGTAGTTAACAGCGCGTGCTACATCAACCGCGCATTTGCCCATTGCTTCGCGGATCTGGGGTGTTAAGGTCGCTGATGGCGCTTCTTCTATCACTTTTTGATGCCTGCGCTGTACGGAGCAATCGCGTTCAAACAGGTGGATAATATTGCCGTGCGTATCGCCCAAAATTTGTATTTCAATATGTTTTGGCGATGATACATAACGCTCAATAAAAACGGACCCATCACCAAAAGCCGATGTAGCTTCGGACACGGCCAGTTGCATTTGCTCTTCAAAATCGGCCACGCTATCAACAATCCGCATGCCCTTGCCACCACCACCGGCGGCCGCTTTAATTAATATTGGGAAACCCACCTCAACCGCACGATTTTTTGCTTCATTAACGTCGGTAATTGCTTCTTCCGTACCAGGCACCATGGGGATGTTGTATTTCATTGCCGCTGCTTTGGCAGACAGCTTATTACCCATCACTTCCATAGCCTCCGGCGATGGCCCGATCAGAATCAAACCTGCCTGGCGCACCTGGCGGGCAAATGCCGCGTTTTCGCTCAAAAAGCCATAGCCCGGGTGTATGCCTTCGGCCCCGGTTTGACGGCAGGCGGCGATTATCTTATCGCCAACCAGGTATGATTGATTTGATGGCGCTTCGCCGATGTAAACAGCTTCGTCAGCGTATCTGACGTGCAGGGCATTCCTATCAGCAGCAGAATATACCGCAACCGTTTTAATGCCCATTTCGCGCGCTGAACGCATTACCCTTAAAGCTATCTCGCCCCTATTGGCTACCAATATTTTTTGCATACCTAACAAATGTAGCAGATTTGTTTAATCCTCCACAACATCCCCGAAAACAAAAATGCCCCCGTTTTGCGGAGGCATTCATTTTATTTTCTATTGGCTTAGCGGGCCCCACCTTGTGCCGGCGGAGTACCCTGCGGACGCGGCGCGCCACCCGGACCGCCCTGACCCGGAGCACCTTGCGGCCTTGGAGCACCACCACCGCGAGATGGCCAGGTTGCCTGCTCTAAGTGAGCTACACCACGGTGACAGGTGTTACAGTTTACACTTAGCATTTTAGCAACGCCTAATGAGTCGTTTTCGCCTTTAAAATATTTGCTGTTAAGCTTGGCGGTCATTTTATACATGTCGCGGGCCATTTGTTTTTCAGGTTTTGCATCGCTGGCGTAGTCGGTTTTACGGGTTTCCTCGTTACGCACATGGCAAAAGTTACAACGTACACCCAAGGCTGCCGACCATTGATCCATAATATGATCTACTTGTTTAAAAGTAAGTTTTTTAGGTAGTACTTTTATATTCATCAACTTAGGCTCGGGCCCTTGGGGCTGCTGCAACGTCATCGAGGCTAAAAGTATCACGCCTGATAAAAGGCTGGCAGTTATAAGTAGTTTTTTATTAAGAAGCATTATTGTCATGGTTAAGTCATCTAAAGTAAATCAATACTTTCAATGTTGCAACATTATTTTTTTTGAAGGACTCTTACACTTTAAACGGAGCTACAAATTCTTCACTCAAAGCCCACAGTTTATTACGGGCATCTAAATCATTAACTATTGCTGCGGTGGCCTTTGCTTTACGTTTAATATAGTATGATCCGCTTTTGATGGCCAGTTTAGGGGCTGTAGCAAGGTATACAGATGTATCTGCCCCTTTTTCGGGTGTGATAGCAAAAGGTGCAGACAAGGAGAAAAAGAATTTCAAAAACCCGCTCAGCTTTGCGTTAAACTGGGTTTTAACTACGCCCGGGTGCAGCGCGTAGGCCGTTACGCCGCTGTCAGCAAATCGCTCTGCCAATGATTTGGTGAAGTATATATTGAACAGCTTGCTATCGCTATAAGCTTTAACTGCAGAATAACCTTCAGGGCTTTTCAAATTACCGTACCGTGGCTTGCCGGTTTGGTGCATATCAGAACTTACGTTAATAACGCGTGCGTGCCCCCTTTGTAACAACGGCATCAGGCGCACCGTCAGTAAAAAATGGCCCAGGTGATTTGAAGCGAAGGTCATTTCAAAGCCGTCTTTACTGGTTGCATAATTACTGAACATACCGCCGGCATTATTAATCAGCACATTGATATTAAAGAGCTTGCCGCTTAACTCATCAGCGGCTTGAGCTACACTGGCCAGATCAGCCAAATCGCATTTAATAACATGGATGTTTTTATTGCCGGTGTCTGCTATGAGCTTTTGCTTGAGGGCCGCGCCTTTTTCAATATCCCTAACTAATAAATGTAATGCGTGGCCTTGCTTTGCTAACGCAATAGCCGTGGCCTCGCCAATGCCTGATGTGGCGCCGGTTATAACAGTGGTAATGGTTGCCATGGTGTTAAATTATGTTAAAAGTAGCCTTATTTTCAGAATTATAGGAAAATAAATTTGGATATCTACGAGATAGTCGTAGATTTACGAAACAATCGTAATGCTATGGAGAAATTATCGCAACAAGAAGAAGAAGCTATGCAGGCCGTTTGGCAGCACGGCGAAGGTTTTATAAAAGATTTTTTAGATACCATTACCGAGCCTAAACCACCCTACACTACCCTGGCATCAACCATAAAAAACCTGGAGCGCAAAGGCTTTTTGGGCGCCGAAAAAATTGCGAACTCCTTTAGGTACAAAGCCATTATAAAAGAAGAAGAATACAAAAAGCGCTTTATGAACGGCTTTGTGAGCGACTATTTTGAAGACTCGTACAAAGACCTGGTTACCTTTTTCGCCAAAAATAAAAAGATCAGCGCCAGCGACTTAAAAGAGATCATTAACCTGATTGAAAACCCTAAAGAATAGTAGCCATGCCCGCATTATTTATCTTTTTGCTCAAAGTAAACTTAGCGCTCATTATATTTTGCCTGGGTTATTACCTGGTGCTGCGCAAACTTACTTTTTATACGCTAAACCGTATATATTTGGTAGGCGCCATTGTTTTATCATCAGTTTACCCATTGATAGATGTGAATGATTTGCTTGCCGGTCACCAGGAGATAGCGGCGCCGGTGCAGGTAATTGCTATCAACTGGCAGGCATCACAGCAAATTATGGAGCAACCCGCCTACTGGCTATGGGCCATTATACTATTTTGGCTTGGTGCAGCGGTATTTGCAATGCGATTGTTAATACAATTTTTATCACTTTACAAACTCTATCGCAAATCTACGCCGGCCGTTATACAACAATATAGCGTGCGTGTAACTGACGCCGACATTAGTCCTTTCTCCTTCTGGAAGAACATCTACCTTAACCCCGGTAATATAGAAGCGGCCGACTTGAACAGCGTTTTAGAACATGAGCATGTGCACGTTAAACAATGGCATACGCTGGATATACTACTTACCGAATTCAGCGTGATATTTTATTGGTTTAACCCGGGTGTTTGGCTCATGAAACGAGCCGTGCGCGAAAACATTGAATTTATAACTGACCGTAAGGTATTGCAAAAAGGCACCGACACCAAAGCTTACCAATACAGCTTGCTACACGTAAGCATTGCCGGCACTACAACGGTTGGCATTAGCAATCACTTTAATTTTTCTACACTAAAAAAACGTATCAAAATGATGAACACAAAAAAATCTTCGAACCTAAACCTAACCCGGTACGCTGTACTGGTGCCAATGGTTGTTGTCCTGTTAATGGTTTTCAGCTTTTCAAAAGCAGAGCTGATCAAAAACAATCGCGAACAGCTGACTGAGTTTATCAGCGAAACAGTAAATATTAAACCTACAGAGCCTAAAAAAGATGAAATGATAGCACCTGCCGCAAAACGTTCAAAAATTAAATATCAAACAAGTAAGGACACGACCAAAATCGAATCAAAAGTTCAATTTTTAAGTATAAAAGGGATTAACTTACCTATCGGCGTTCCTTACGCTTTTTTTCCAAAAAACGATAACAAAGCTGCCGACACCGTCATAAAAACCGTGCCTACACGCTGGGAATACCGCCCTGACTCGGCTACAATCATCATTAACGGCAAAGTTGCAACACAGGAAGAACTTGCTAAGTTAGCACCCAACATAAAAGATATTCACATTCAGCAAGCAAATGGCCCTGCCCAGAAAGTAGTTGGCTTAAAAGTAAATGGCGAATTGAAATTTGTACAACAGCCCGTAAGTTTTTCATTTAGCTACAATAATGATAATGACACAACCTTCCGTGCCAGTAAGATCAAGGCCAATCAAAATGTTAACCTTAAAGAGTTTGCAGCAAACCCAACGGTAACTTACAGCTACACCGCGAAAAGCAATTTAAACAACAATCGCTCGGAGGCAACTACTATTGCGGGTAAGCTTACCATTATTGACGGCGAAGAAGCAACCGAAAAACAAATGAAAAAGTTACCGGCGTCAGAGATCGAAAAAATACAAGTAAAAGATGCCAATAAAGAAATGACCGACCAATATGGCGACAAAGCTAAAAACGGTGTAGTTTTTATTACCACAAAAAAGAATAAATAAACCTTATCACCTACCTATGATAGGCCGGGTTCTGAAAGGACCCGCCTTTTGTGTGATTTTTTGGTAAGTTTATAGGGCCAAGCTAAACAGAGGAGTGTATTTGACTAAAAATTAGGCCTATCTATGAAAATTGGTATATTAAATATTATCTTTTTGCTGATGGCGTTTTGTGCCTCGGCACAGCTTCGGCTGTCCGGGAGGGTAATCGACTCGGCTACTTTGAAACCGCTGCCTGATGCCGGCGTATATATTGCCAACACTACCTCAGGCACAAAGGCCAATGCCGAAGGCATCTACCGGTTTTCAAATTTGCCGCCGGGTGATTATACCTTAATGGTACGCTATGTTGGCTATACCACTAAACGGTTTGATGTCTCACTTACTAAAGACAACGAGGATTTTACAGTAGCATTGAGTGCAAAAAGTATTGATCTGAAGGAAGTAACGGTAAGATTGGATGCCGACTGGGCCAAAAACCTGGAGATGTTTAAGTGGGCATTTTTGGGTACTAACAATGATAAGCTATGCAGAATACTCAACCAGGAAGCGCTTAACCTTAAATTTGACAAAACGACCAATATCCTGCATGCCAGTTCTGACGATTTTTTAGACATCGAAAACTATGTACTGGGATATAAGCTGCGTTTCCTGGTGAAGGAGTTCTTAGCTAATTATGATACCCACAGAATGGGTTATGATGGGAATGTGACATTTGAACAATTAAAGGGTGACGGAACCTTTGAAGATCAATGGAAGCAAAACCGGGCGTATGCTTATGATGGCTCATTCAGGCATTTTTTAACCACTTTAAACCCGGGTGAGTATGTGGAAAGTAAATTCATTATAAAGCGACTCATAAGAACACCAAACCCGGCCCGTCCGCCCGATAGTGTGATCAGCAACAAGATCAAACTGTTATCTGAGCAGATAAAAAGCGGTACCGGTAACCATGCTACCGACTCGCTCAATAAATGGACCAGCTTATCAGCCAGGCCCCATTTAAATTATAAGCTTAGTAATGCCCCCGTTTCTACCGCGGAAATAGTAAAAACATCATCCCAACCGGGATTTAACGCTTTGCAATTTGATGGTAGTTTGTACATTATTTACAAAGGTAAACCTCAGGAAAATAACTTTGACAACCTGTATCGTTTTAACGAAGCAGGTACCTGGCAAGTTTCAGCCTTTAATTTGCAGGATCCTCAAAAACCGGTTTTGTATGATAAACGTGGAATAACTTTAACACGGAACAATTTGTATTTTGAGGGTGGATGGGATTTCAGGATCATGAAACTGTTACCGGAAGATTATATACCAGGTTGGTTTAATAATTAACTGGCCTCTGCCAGTTTCTCCTTATCCAGTATCTCTAACAAAACTTTTTCTGCCAACCTCAGTTCGGCTGCTTGTTCTTCCTTGTCTTCATCAAGTACATTGATATAGTTAAACAATTTCCCATCCTCATAAGTCTTTATTATGGTAGGATGCACATAGTATTTTTTGCAAACTGTGCGCGTATTGCCCAGGTTAATAGCAACCTCGTCAAGCACGCTGATTATCTTCCGTTTACATTCGGTAAGTGTTTCAAACTCGCCGGCTTCTTTAAAGGCATACAGGGCGCTCACACTACCTGCCCAAGTCCTGAAATCTTTAGCGGTAAAATCTTCGCCAGTGATGTTTTTTAGATACGTATTGATATCGCCTGAGCCAATAGTACAACGGTCGCCATTATCATTATAAAACTGAAACAGCTCCTTACCTGGGATATCCCGGCATTGCTTCACCAGTTTGGCCAGTTTACGACTTTGCAGCGACACTTTATGAAACACACCCTTTTTGCCTTTAAACTCAAAACGCATATTTGCCCCCTCTATCTTAACGTGCCTGTCTTGCAGGGTGGTAAGGCCAAAAGAGCCATACAGTTTTTTGTATGATTCGTTGCCTATACGGATGCTGGTCAGTTCCATCAGGCGCACCACCAGGGCCACCACTTTATCATGATCCAGATTTTTTCGGGCCAGGTCCTGATCTATTTGTTGACGGATGGCCGGTAAATGCGCGGCAAAAGTTTGCAAGCGATGATATTTGGATTGATTGCGGATTTTATTCCAATATGGATGATAGCGATATTGCTTGCGTCCCGCCGCATCGACGCCCGTAAACTGCAGGTGTCCGTTTTCATAAGGCGAGATCCAGACTGTAGTATAGGCAGGCGGAATAACCAGCTTATTAAACCGCTGGACGAGCTCTTTGTCTTTAACCACCTTGCCATCGGCATCCAGATAACTCCAGCCCGAGCCGGCTTTTTTGCGGGTGTAGCCGGGCGTTGAGTCGGCCACATAGCGCAAGCCTACCGCTATAGCGGTGGTTTTAGGGTCGCGACCAATTTTTTCGAGTTTTTTTACCAGGCGGTTCATGGGGGTAATAACCGTTTTAAATGAAATAAGTTTGGGACCAGGATTTTTATGATTAAGAGGTGTACATATTGCACGTTTAGCAATCCTGTAATCTTTTATCCTACAAATCTTAGTTCAGACTTAGCCGCGGGGACTCACTTGATGATCTCGAAAGTTGGGGACTGGACAGCAGTTTCCTTCTTTGGCGAAAAGGGGACATATAAAATTTGATTTGAATTTAAAGTCTTTACCTCGCTCTGACCAATAATGAAAACACTATTGCCAATTTTATACTTATTAATTCACATCAAACCATACAACTTATATGAAATACAATCTTTTAGGCAACACAGGCGTTTTTGTGTCCGAGATCTGTTTTGGTACCATGACCTTTGGGGGCAGCAATGGCGGCATTTGGAGCGACATTGGTAAGGTGCAGCAGGGCGAGGTTAACGATATGATGAAAACCGTTATCGATTCGGGCATTAACTTTATCGATACGGCCAATGTATACTCGTTTGGCGAATCGGAATCCTTACTTGGCCAATCCATCATTGATCTGGGTCTTAACCGTAACAGCCTCATTATAGCTACAAAAGTGCGCGGGCGTATGAGCAAAGATGTTAACGATGTTGGCTTAAGCCGTTTTAACATCTTTCAGTCTGTTGATGCCAGTTTAAAGCGGTTGCAGCTTGACCATATCGACCTTTTATATGTGCATGGTGCAGACCTGCTTACGCCTGTTGAAGAAACGGTGCGCGCACTTAACGATATCGTGTTAACGGGTAAGGTACGCTACATTGCCATTTGTAACTGGCCGGCCTGGATGGTGATGAAAGCGCAAGGCATCGCCGAAAAAAATGGCTGGAATAAATTTGTTGGCCTGCAGTACTTCTATTCGCTTTCGGGCAGAGACATTGAACGCGAAATTGTGCCTTTAGCACAGGATCAAAACCTGGCTATCATGCCGTGGAGCCCGTTGGCAGGTGGTTTCCTTTCCGGCAAGTATACGCGTTCAAACGAGTCGACCGGCGACTCACGCCGGGACAAGTTTGATTTTCCGCCTATCAACAAAGAGCAAGCTTATGATATAGTTGATGTTTTGGGCGATATCAGCAAAGAACATCAGGCATCGGTAGCACAAGTGGCTTTGGCATGGGTGCGCTTGCAGAAGGGCATTACCAGCACCATTATTGGCGCAAAAACCATTGACCAATTAAATGATAACCTCAAATCAATTGAGATTACCTTAACTGATGGCGAACTGAAACGCATTGATCAGATCAGCGCATTACCACCTGCATATCCCGGTTGGATGGTGGAAAGACAAATGGGCGACCGCCTGGTTAAGTAGTTTACCAATCAATAGTTCATCGGTATACTATATACCGATGGACTAATTAGCTAATGAACCAATTACCTTAACAACATGTTCCACCTGCTCAGGCTGCACATCCAGATGCAGCACAAAACGGATCCGGTGTTTATCTGTCGACATAGCCTGGATGCCTTGCGCTGCTAATTTTTGCAGTACAGCTTCGGCAGTGTCAATGGTGTCAAATAAAACGATATTGGTTTCAACAGGTAGCACCTGGCTTACTGCAGATGATTTGGATAGCGCTTCGGCTAATATAGCAGCATGGGCGTGATCAGTCTTTAACCTTTCTACATGATTATCTAAGGCATAGATAGCCGCAGCAGCTAAAAAGCCAGCCTGGCGCATGCCACCACCTAATACTTTGCGGATACGGCGGGCGTATTTTATAGTTGCTTTGTCTGCCAGCAGTACCGAGCCTACCGGTGCACCCAAACCTTTTGACAAGCAAACCGAAATACCATCGAAATATTGACCATAACCTACAGCCTTATCGCCCGTATGGGCAAGGGCGTTAAAAACCCGCGCGCCATCTAAATGCAGCTTAAGGCCTTTTGCCCGGCAAAGCTGAGCAATGGGATTGATCTGTTCTAATGTATAACAACTGCCGCCACCTTTGTTTACCGTATTCTCTAACACTACCAGGCTGGTATGTGGGTAGTGTATATTATCCGCGTTGATCTCGGGCTCAATCATGTCAGCAGTAAGTATGCCGCGGGGGCCATTCAGCAAACGGGGTGATACAGCCGAATTAAAGGCTATGCCCCCACCCTCGTAACGGTAAACGTGCGCGGTTTGGTCGGCAATCAACTCGTCCAGCGGTTGGGTAAAGCATTTAATGGCTATTTGGTTAGTCATGGTGCCCGACGGGCAGTAAATACCAGCTTCCATACCAAACATGGCCGCCGCTTTTTCCTCCAGGGCGTTTACGGTTTCATCTTCGCCAAAAACGTCGTCGCCTACTTTGGCGTTAAACATGGCATTTAACATGCCGGGCGTTGGTTTTGTAACGGTATCGCTGCGCAGATCGACAGTAATCATATTAAATTTGTTAAAAATGCGTTATTTGTATTTTTGAATCTTATGCGTCCAATTTTAATCATTTTATTCTTGATGTCGCTGTTTCTAACAGCAAAATCACAAAACTGGCAGCCGGGGGCTTTTTACGATGTTAAAGGCACCAAAAGCACCGGACTAATCAGCTTGTATCCCGGCGGTAAGGGGCCCATTAAAGATGAAGCCTTTATTGGTTATAAAGAAGATGCCAAAGCACAACCCATGACCCTAAGCGCCAGTGATCTGCGGTCGTTTGTTGCAGGCCGCGATAGCTTTATTGTGGCTGCCCCACAGGGTTGGTCAAAATACCGACTGGATTTTGTACATGTTGCTGTTGATGCGCCGATACGCTTGTTTGCCGTTATTGGCGGAAGCAACAGCGGTGGCGGCGGCGGCTTTAAGCCGGGGATCAGCATTGGCGCGGGTGCCGGTACAGGCGGTGGTTTTAACGGTGGCGGCGGTTTTGGCGGCGGCATGAGTGGTGGCATCTCTATACCGATTGGCCGTAACAGCGGCGGTAGTGGCGGTGGTGGCCACAGCGGCAGGGCACTATACTTTTATGGCGTAAACACTGCCGAAATGAAACCCGTCACTGACGAAAACTTCGTAGACGTAATGACCGAGATTATGGGCGATGAGCCCGACGTGGTCGAAAAAATCCAAACCAAAAAATTCGGTACAAAGACAATTAGCAAATTGATTGAATATTATTACCAGGTGGCAGCATCGCACTAAAACTTAACGGCGCTTTTAATAAAAGGGAAACGATTTGCAAACCACCTGCTTTTACTCGCCTTTTACTGGCAAACTACTGCTGTTTTACTGCTGTATAACTAGTTCTGCACTACTAGTTTACCGTCTTTTTCTACGAATTTTTCTGTTAAAAGCTGATAAATAATTATCCCCCAAATAACTATCACCGGCCAGGCTTTCACGGAGTACCTGGCGATGTATGGCTCGCGGATAAACCTGGGCATGGCGTCTGTTAGTCCCAGTCCGGTTATCACCAACGTTAGCACGATCAGGATGATATTGGTGGTGGTGTAAGGCTTGTCTTGCACCAGCATCCAAATGAACACGCCCATTACGGCAATGATGAAGGTAGGATGTTCTGCCCCGGTGCTAAATATCACTATAAATATCAAGGCCGATGCCAACATCATTATTCGGTATTTAAACGATTTGTACTGGCTAAATCTCAGCAATGGCAGCAGGTACAATATAGCCCCGGCTATGATAATCGGCGGGTTGGGTATATTGATATTACCTGTAATACGGCGCACTACCCCCATCACGCAAATATCCTGCGAAGAATCGAAATAGGCGTTCAGGCCCACCTTACCATGCAGCGCGCTCAACCATTGCGGGTAGGAATTAAGCACAAACTCAGGGCTGCTAATCAGCATTGGCAAGGTAAAAAACACAACCGACCAAACTGCTGTCCATACCACAAAGCGGCCTTTGTTCTTCGAGAACAGGAAGAAAGTTAACCCTATAACGGGGTATAGCTTTATCAGCGCGCCAAGCACGATAAACAGGGTCGCCCATTTCTCGCGCCCCCGCTCCACCAGTATAAAGCTTAGCAATATTATGCCCGTTATGGCAGGGTTAGCCTGCATGTAAAAGATAGAATTGGCGTATTCTATAGCACAGAGTAACAATAGCTGGGTTTTCTGCCGTAGCGTGAAAGGCAGCAGGTGTACAGCTACCAATATCATTATCGCGTTAGCTACCTCCCACAGCAAAAAGCCCCAAAAGTGTGGCAATAAGGCCGATGGCGCTATAATAGCCGTAAAAAGCGGACCGTAAAAATACTCGTCGCCGTACTCTTGCGGGTAAAAGCCGTACAGGGTTTTCTCCTCGCGGGCGTGGCCGTATGATGCTCTGAAGATCTTGTAGTTATTGTCAATATTACGCGAGTATTTGAGCACACTGGTGAATATCGCCACAGCAATATACAAAACCCACACCCATTGATAACCGGTTAGCTTGAGGACCCTTTTTGACATGTTAGCAATTATACATAAAAATCAGACGCTAAATATTCTGGGCGATAACAAAGCCGCTGGCCCAGGCCCATTGAAAGTTATAGCCACCTAACCAACCGGTAACGTCAACACATTCACCACCGAAAAACAGGCCGGGTACTTTCTTTGCTTCAAGCGATTTTGATGATAGCTCATCGGTGGATACCCCACCACGCATCACCTCGGCTTTATCATACCCCTTATCGCCGGCGGGCTTAACCTTAAAATTATGGATCAGATCTTCTATTGTTTCCAGGTCGGCTTTACTTAACGATGCCAGGTTTTTATCAATAGGCAAATACCCTTCTAAAGCCTCGGCAAACTTACGGGTGTATATGGTAGCTAAGTAATTAAGCAGGCTTTTCTTACCGTTTAGCTCACGTTCCTGTAGTATTAGTTCGGTTATATTTTCATTGGGCAACAGGTCAATATTTATAAACTCCCCGGCTTTCCAGTACGATGAAATCTGCAATATGGCTGGCCCGCTTAATCCCCAATGGGTAAAAAGGATATTCTCTTCAAAGCTTGCCTGGTCGTTCCACACACGGCAAAATATAGCGTTGCCTGATAACTGCTCATACCATTGCTGATCTTTACCAGTGATGGTTAGCGGTACCAGCGCGGGGGCGGTATCTACTATCTTCATCCCAAACTTACGGGCGGTGCGCAAGCCAAAATCTGTAGCGCCCATTTTTTGTATGGGCAGGCCACCGGCTGCTATAATCACATTAGTAGCACCTACCCGCACTTCTCGGCCGTGCTGCTCATACACAACCTCAAAACCGTTTCCTGTTTGTTCAACGCTCTTAACCTCAGCTTCGCACTTAATTATCTGACCAAGATCATGACACAGATCTGTAAAAATTTTGACAACATCGCGGGCCTTATCGCTGGTCGGAAAGAGTTGACCTAAGGTTTTCTCCTTACCGCTAACGCCATAAGTTTCAAAAAAACTAACGGTATCATCAACCGTCCACTGCGCAAACGCAGATTTTACAAAGTGCTCATTTTGAGATATAAACTGTTTTGGTGATGAGTACAGATTAGTGTAATTACAACGCCCGCCACCACTAATGAGGATTTTGGCGCCTACCTTATCATTCTTCTCTAATATCAGCGTGCGCTTGCCTAAAAAGCCGGCTTGCACGGCGCACATTAGTCCGCAGGCACCTCCGCCAATAATTATAGCATCAAAATCTGTTTGTTTTATTAAATTTGTCGACATGGGCGAAGTAGCGCAAATATCTGAATTTGGTAAGATACTTATCTTTTTAATTGTCGGAATTATCGCCGTAGGTGCTTTATTTTTTGTAAACCGCCTTATAGCCCCTCATAATCCTACTGCCGAGAAGTTAACCACGTACGAGTGCGGCGAGGAACCTACCGGTAATGCCTGGCTACCTTTTAACTCACGTTTTTACGTTATTGCCCTGGTATTTTTGTTGTTTGATGTGGAGATGGTTTTCATTTTTCCGTGGGCTACAGTATTCGGCAGTCATGAAATTGCCGCTGCCGATGCACGCTGGGGATGGTTCTCACTGGCAGAAATGTTTATCTTTTTGGGGATATTGATACTGGGCCTTGTTTACGTTTGGTGCAAAGGCGACTTGGATTGGATAAAACCAAAAGTTGAGTTACCAACCAGTAATACTAACATACCGGCATCGTTGTATGATCATGTAAACGCAGAACAAAGCGTATTTAAAGTTCGCCCATTTGATACTGAGACCTTGCTGCCGCAATCTGTTTTGGCCGCTGCTGCCGCTCCACCGACAGACGCGGTGCCGATAAGAAAACCAATGTTTAAACCAGCCTTTAAAAAACCAGCCGATGAGTAACGATATAAACAGCGAAGGCGGTGGCGTTATTGTCACCAAATTAAACGATTTGCTTAACTGGTCGCGTTTGTCATCATTGTGGCCAATGGGTTTTGGTATCGCCTGCTGCGCGATAGAAATGATGGGCGCATACGCATCCACGTATGATCTGGACAGGCTTGGTGTTTTTCCAAGGCCATCGGCCCGTCAGTCTGATGTTATCATTATAGCCGGCACCGTTACCTTTAAAATGGCCGAGCGTATTAAACGTTTGTACGAGCAAATGCCCGAGCCTAAGTATGTAATCTCTATGGGGTCCTGCTCAAACTGCGGCGGCCCTTACTGGCAGCATGGCTACCACGTGGTTAAAGGCGTTGACCGGGTTATACCTGTGGATGTTTATGTACAAGGTTGCCCCCCACGCCCCGAAGCTTTGATTGGCGCCATACTTGAGTTGCAAAAAAAGATAGCGGGTGAGCAGCTGATTAGCGTTTAAAATTACGAGTTGACACATACTTCATATCAAATTCCTTATCCATTTTTGAAAGATTAACGGTAAACTTGCACAATCAATGAAAGCATTTTACGGAGATCTGAAACTTGGAATTTTAGGCGGTGGACAACTGGGCCGCATGCTAATACAACAAGCCATTAATTATAACGTAACCGTTAAGGTACTTGACCCTGACCGCGAGGCACCTTGCCGCAAACTATGCGACGAGTTTACCGTAGGCTCATTAGGCGATTACGAGACCGTTTACAAGTTTGGCAAAAAGGTAGACCTATTGACGATAGAGATAGAAAAGGTTAACGTAGACGCGTTGGAGCAGCTTGAAAAAGAAGGTGTATTGGTTTATCCACAGCCCCGCGTTATTCGCCTGATACAGGATAAAGGTTTGCAAAAGCATTTTTTTAAAGAAAACGATATCCCTACTGCGGATTTTAAGCTGATATCGAATTTGAAGGACTTGAAGCAAAATGGCTTTGAATATCCATACATGCAAAAGTTAAGGCGCGATGGTTATGATGGCCGTGGCGTATACAAGGTGGTTGACGAAACTTACCTGCCAAGCGCCTTTACCGAGCCCAGCCTTATTGAACGTTTAGTTGATTTTGAAAAAGAGATAAGCGTCATAGTAGCCCGTAATGAGAACGGCGAGGTAAGCACCTTCCCTTTAGTTGAGATGGAGTTTAACCCGCAGGTTAACCTGGTGGAGTTTTTAATATCGCCATCTACCCTATCCTTTGAAATACAGCAAGAAGCAGAACGCCTTGCTAAAAAAATAGCCGATGACCTTAAAATTGTTGGCTTGCTGGCTGTAGAGATGTTTTTAACCAAAGATGGCGAGATACTGGTAAATGAGTTAGCTCCACGCCCACACAATAGTGGCCACCAAAGTATTGAAGGGAATGTGGTGTCGCAGTTTGAGCAACACTTACGCGCAATATTTAATCAGCCGCTTGGCGACACCACCTGCCTGAGCAATGCCGTAATGATCAACGTTTTAGGCGAAGAAGGCTATGAAGGCCCGGCCGTATATCAGGGTATTGAAAAGATACTAAAATGCCCGGGCATATATGTACATTTATATGGCAAAGCGCTAACAAAACCCTTCAGGAAAATGGGGCATGTCACTATCGTGGATAATGACAGGGAGAAAGCGATAGAGAAGGCTAGATTTGTGCAGAATACTTTAAAAGTGATTAGTTAAATTAGTTTATAGTCGATCGTCAATAATCCGTAGACGAAATATCAATAACGCAAAACTATTGACCATCGAATGGTCTATTGACAAAATATGAGCCAACCAAAAATAGGAATCATCATGGGCAGTAAATCGGATCTTCCGGTAATGCAGGACGCTGCTGATGTATTAACAGAATTAGGTGTCGAATACGAGATCACCGTGGTATCGGCACACCGTACGCCCGACCGTATGTTTACTTACGCCCGCGAAGCCGCCGGCCGTGGTATCAAGGTAATTATTGCCGGTGCGGGTGGCGCTGCACATTTACCGGGTATGGTGGCATCGTTAACGCACTTACCTGTTATTGGCGTACCGGTAAAATCAAGCAACTCAATTGATGGGTGGGATTCTATCCTATCTATACTGCAAATGCCTAATGGCATCCCCGTAGCTACTGTGGCGCTAAACGCTGCTAAAAACGCGGGCATATTAGCTGCACAAATCATATCTATTGCTGATGAAGCAGTGGTTAAAAACTTAATCGACTTTAAAGAAACGCTGAGAAGGAAAGTTGAAGAATCGGCTGCCGAGATGGAAGCTGTTAAATAAGAACAAATCACATTCATAAAAAAACCTCATTATTAATTAATGAGGTTTTTTTATTGGGGAAAGTTTTAGCTTCTATTCGAACACTACTGTTTCCGGACCGTATATTTTTTCAACGTGACATTTACAATCGCCTGATATTAAATAAGTAACGCTTTTTGTTTCGCCGGTAGCAGGGTTTGTGGCCGATATTATTACCTCATCGCCAACAGCGGCAAATTTGCTTTTCATGCTATCATCAGTAACAATGTAATAGCTTTGAGTAGCTGTTGTTGTTTTAGCAGGCGTTACACTTTCTTTAGTTCGTTTGTTTGTTGCCGAAAACGCTTCAATATTGATAGGCTGCCCTTGCTTGTTATTGAAATATATGCCTATTGAATCGAAGGATTCCGTGCAAGCAATCACATCGCAACCAGTTGCTTGTGGCTTCTTTTTACTGCAGGCCATGCAAATCAGCATAGCCGCTGTTAAAACAGATAATTTTTTAAACATAACATTCATTTATAATCAGATATAAATTTAGGAATAGTAAGGCAGACAATCAAACGAAATTATTGTAACAAAGCGAAGATTGAGGCATTGCGCCTTTGCAAGCGCAACACCACAACCTTATTAAATTCCTCACTTTTCATAAACGCTCCCGATATGCATAGCACTACAAGTGCGGGATGTTTAGTCGAATTTTATAGTTTGCGGGCCGGATAGTTTTTCTATATGGCAATTACAGCCGCCGGATATTTTAAACGTGGCTGTTTTTGTTTGGCCGGTAGGCGCATACGTTGCGCTTACTACAACTTCATCGCCATCGTTTGAAAATTTATCCTTAGCGCCATCATCAGTAATTGCATATTGTCCCTTTACAACCAGGTCATGCTGATTTGTGGGTAAAACACTCTGCTGTGTACGTTGGTTTACTGCAGTAAAGTTTTGTACTGCCACAGGGTTTCCGTCTTTATCGGTATAATTTACCTGTAATATGGCAAACGATAGCGTGCAGAGACCGGTACCGCACCCGCCTACTTTTTCTTGTTTCTTTTCACACCCTAAGAGGCTGACGATCAGCAATAACGCAAATAGTTTCTTTATCATATCATATTGGTTTTCAGGTTAAAACTTACGACAACCAATCACTGATAAATTATTAATTCAGCTGCGGGTTCTCGGGGAAGTTTGCAATATGGGCGTAACGATTACCTAAACTAATCACTACCTCTTTCCACATGTTTTGCTCTGAAACGGAGAAGATGGTGCTAGCGCTACACTTCTCGGCAATAATCCAGCTATTTTCTTTTATCTCGCCGTCCAGCTGGCTTGGTGTCCAGCCCGAATAGCCCATAAAAAATCGGACATCGTTTTCATTAAGGCTATAACTTGATATCAATTCTTTAATTTGTTCAAAATCACCTCCCCAATAAATGCCATCACAAATTTCAATGCCACCATCAATTTTATCTGGTACGCAATGTATAAAATGCAGGGTGTTGGCCGCTACAGGCCCACCAAGGTAAACGGGGATTTCTGAATATGAAATATCGGATAAGACATCACCCAATAGATAATCGCTTTGATGATTTAAAATAAAACCCATGGCACCACTGTCTGCATATTCTGTAAGTAAAATTACAGAACGCTTAAAGTTTGGGTCCAGCATAAATGGTTCTGATACCAATAATCGCCCTGCTGCGGCTGTGATAGAATTTAACATAACCCTGTTTTTTTATTATGACTAAATTAACAATACAAAGTAAAATATGTTCATAATGGCCAATTTATAGCTCATATGTTAAACTTACGGCATAATTAATTTGTAAGTTTGCGGTAGATGAATCAAGAAGAATTACAGAATTTAAGGCAAGACTATACGGCAGCATCGCTAACCGAAAAGGAAACTTCACAAACTCCGTTTAAGCAGTTTGAGAAATGGTTTGACCAAGCTATAGAGGCCAAGGTACTTGAGCCAAATGCCATGACATTAGCCACAGCATCGGCGGATGGCCGCCCATCTGCCCGGGTAGTTTTACTAAAAGGCGTTGACGCCAATGGCTTTGCTTTTTACACCAACTATTTAAGCCGGAAAGGTAAAGAGCTTACCAAAAACCCAAATGCCGCAGTTGTATTTTTTTGGGGCGAGTTAGAGCGCCAGGTACGGATAGAAGGTACCATTGAAAAACTGGGCAAAGAGCAGTCTGAAAAATACTTCCACTCGCGCCCGGTTAGCAGCCAGATAGGCGCGCTGGTATCGCCGCAAAGCCAGGAAATTGAGGACCGTAAGGTACTTGAAACTAAAATGGCTGAATTGGAAGCCGAATACGCAGGTAAAGAGATACCCAAACCATCATACTGGGGCGGATACATTTTAAAGCCCCGCCTTGTTGAATTTTGGCAGGGCCGCAGCAGCCGCCTGCACGATAGAATAGTTTACAAAAAAATTGATAATAAAAACTGGAAAAAAGTACGTTTGGCGCCATGAGTTTTGACGACATTAAGTTATTGCTTACCACTAAGTTTGGTACTGAGGTACTTATTGGCGAAGAATCGACTGGCTTACAATCTGCTCTGATTATTGCAGCCGACCAAATAGCTAATGTTTGCCTTGAGTTGCGTAATAACCCTAAAACTTACTTTGATTTTTTAGCCTGTTTAAGTGGCATAGATTATGGCGCCGAGAGTAATCGCTTTGGTGTTGTATACCATTTAACTTCCATCCCATACAAACTTACATTAACTTTAAAGGTAAGTAAGGAAACCGATCGCAATGGCGATGAACTGCCTACCTTCCCTAGCGTCGCGCAGGTATACCGTACTGCCGACTGGCACGAACGCGAGGCCTTTGATCTGGTAGGCATATTTTTTGAAGGCCATCCGGACTTACGCCGCGTCCTGCTACCGGATGAATGGCAAGGTTTTCCCCTAAAGAAAGATTACAAGGCTGCCGAATATTACAAAGGCGTGCCAATTGAATATCCACCGCAGCCGTCAGATCCTAATTTACAGATCGAATACCCTACCTATAAGCCGCTACTGCCTAAATACACCCGTGCATTAGATGCTTATGACTTAAAGATAGCCTCTGCAAGCGTGGAAGACATGGTACTTAACATGGGGCCGCAACACCCGTCTACACACGGGGTTTTGAGGCTGGAGCTGATAACCGATGGCGAGATCGTGAAGGAGGTTATCCCACATATGGGCTATCTGCATCGCTGCTTTGAAAAGCATGCTGAGTCGCTTACGTACCAACAAACCATTCCTTTTACCGATAGGCTGGATTACCTGGCGTCAATGAATAACAGCCATGCCTGGGTAATGGGCGTTGAGCGCATGCTAGGCATTGATAAAGATATCCCTAAACGGGTTGAATACATTCGCGTGCTGGTTTGCGAAATGAACCGGATAGCGTCGCACCTGATTGCAATTGGTACTTATGGCATCGATATAGGCGCCTTTACACCGTTTCTGTGGTGTTTTAAGGACCGCGAGCATATCATGGGTATGCTCGAGTGGGCGTCAGGCTCACGCATGTTGTATAACTATATTTGGGTGGGCGGATTATTTTATGATCTACCCGTTGGTTTTGAAGAGCGCTGCCGCGAGTTTATAGAATATTTTAAGCCAAAGCTGGTTGAGCTTAATCTGTTATTAACCGATAACCAGATATTCGTCAGCCGTACAGCAAACGTTGGCGTTTTGCCACGCGATGTGGCCATTAATTACGGATGCTCCGGCCCTTTACTGCGAGGCTCGGGCCTTAAATGGGATTTGCGCCGTATTGATAATTATTCGGTCTACCCGGAAATTGATTTTGAGATACCGGTAGGTAAAGGTGAAATGGGGACCACAGGCGACTGCTGGGACCGCTATAAAGTGCGTGTTGATGAGGTTGAGCAATCTGTCCGCATTATGGAACAGTGCTTGGATCGACTACAGAAAGAACTAAAACGCACAACGGATTTTGACCCGCGCGCCAAACTACCCCGTAAACTTACTCCAAAACCGCAAGACTACTACGTACGCTGCGAAGGTGCCAAAGGTGAACTGGGTTTTTACTTTATGCACACCGATCCACGGTCTGAAGTACCATTTCGTGCCAAGGTACGGGGGCCAAGCTTTAACAACCTGTCTGTACTGCCTGAGCTTGCTAAAGGGGTTATGATAGCCGATTTGATAGCAATAGTAGGCAGTATTGATTTTGTGTTGGGCGAGGTTGACAGGTAGTCTGAACCCGGATTTTTAAGATTGAAAAATTTCCTTGAAATCAAAATATCATGGCAATCCAACAAACAAGAATATAATAAAAAAGGCGCTTTACAGCCAGTCATGGTCGGAAG
Source organism: Mucilaginibacter antarcticus (assembly GCF_042686155.1). Taxonomy (NCBI): domain Bacteria; kingdom Pseudomonadati; phylum Bacteroidota; class Sphingobacteriia; order Sphingobacteriales; family Sphingobacteriaceae; genus Mucilaginibacter; species Mucilaginibacter antarcticus. The sequence continues at coordinate 267,860 of NZ_JBHUON010000003.1, forward strand.
ATTAATCTTCCGACTTTTTTGTTTTGAAGGATTTGGTTTTATTTGATATAGATATCTGAATATCAAATATTTATCTTG
>NZ_JBHUON010000004.1:0-196100 GCF_042686155.1 Mucilaginibacter antarcticus
TGGACAACGCTACGCGTTCCCAACATCCTGACACGACAAACAAACAATAATTAATAACTTTATAAAAATAACTGTCAACCTTTTTCAGGACGGGTCAGACGCCAATTTAGGATATATAAAGACAGAAAAATAACCACCACCCTGTTTATCAGGACCTTAACATAATAAACACGAATAAAAATAACAATTTGCTAAATATCTGATTTTCAATTATATACGATAATACCTTAATTATCTCTCACGGATTACCTGCTTTCCTACATCCTGCTTGAACGATAATTTATCGCCCATGCGTACTCCTATTTCAGATCCCCTTGCAAAAAAAACGGAGACCGGCTTACCCGTTAAGTATGGTGTAAACGCATCGCCGTAGAGGCTAGCTATATCGGCCTCAAAAACATAATCGCTTACTTTACTTATCTGCCAGCTAATATGTTCTACCTGGTATTCCATCGTAGTGGTATCGCTCCATGAATTGTAACCCCAGTAATGTTCTAAAATAAATTCCTCGGCGCTACCCGGTTGTATAGGCGTAAGCTTATTGCTTACCGTAGCGCCTAGCTTGTTCCACCGGTTATTAAGTTTCCACTCGTATAAAAAACTGGTTCGGTTATCGCCCAAGTGTTTAACACTGTGTCGCATGGGCAACCTGCGATAATGCTCTTTATAAAGCGCATTCGCTATCACCGCAATAACATGCTTAGGTACTATTTCGCTGATAAAAACCGCGCCACGCTTATGCGCCATACCGTCAAAATATCGGACGTAAAAACGAAGGTTTACCTCTTCAAAATCGACATGAAAGGGCCATTTTATGCCTAAAACCCGGGTGTTATTAAACAAAAAACCCACCATGCTTACCAATGCTTTACCTTCATAAAGGTCAAGCTCGGTGCCGGCGGGTAAGTATGGCTTTAAAATGAATGGATCAACCTCGTAATTTAACATTACCAGGTTGTTCCATTCGGCTTTTAAAAATATGCCTTTAGTCACGTATTACTTTTTGTAATACTTCATAGCCTCAGGTATTGCCTTTTGTATGTTAGCTATACGGGTAGCATCGGCGGGGTGAGTGCTCAAAAACTCTGGCTGAGCGCCTCCTTTGCTTTGCGCGGCCATACGTTGCCAAAAAGTAATAGCTTCGTTAGGGTTAAAACCGGCCATTGCCATAAATGTTAAGCCCAAACGGTCGGCTTCCGACTCCTGATCGCGGGAATATTTCAACATCGCCAACTGGCCTCCAACACCATATAATTGATTAAAGATAGCTTGTGTAGCAGCAGATTTACCACTGGTTGCTGCGCCTACCGCGGCACCACCTGCCTGTGCAGCTAACTGCTGAGACATACGCTCGGCTGAGTGACGCGCAATAGCGTGTGCAATCTCGTGGCCCATTACGGTTGCCAAACCTGCATCTGTTGCTGTAACCGGTAATATGCCCGAATATATGGCCACTTTACCACCCGGCATACACCAGGCATTAACCTCGGCGCTTTGTATTAAATTAAACTCCCACTTAAACTGGTATTGATCGGCATAGCCGTTTTGCTGCAGATACCTTTCAATAACTACGGCTAACTGATTACCTATACGTTTAACACGTTGCGACTCGGTACCGCTGGCTACAACTTTTGTTTTGGGATCAGACAGTAACTGAGAGTAACTGGCGGCTGCTGATTGATTGATCTCTGCATCGCCTACAAGGCTTAGCTGCCTGCGGCCGGTTAAGGGCACTGTTGCGCACGAATATATGACTAAAGCTATAGCCGATACTGCGATTAATGGTTTTGTGAGTTTCATAAAATATTTGTTATAAAGGGGTACAAAAAACTTGTTATAATGACATAACCCGTTAATTGCAAAAATGTTTACAAGCTGTTTAAGCAGTTTTTTTCTTAAAGAGGTTAACCTTAGATTCGGTGCCCTTTAATAAACGCTCAATATTTTTTTGGTGGGTAACCAATATCAGCAAAAACATGCACATGCCATATATAACAACCGAGCGGTTGCTGGGGAAAACAAATGCAACACCTATTAAATAAGTAAAACCGGCACATATAGACCCTAGCGATACATATTTAAATATCAACAACATAGCTATAAACATACATACACAAAGCAGTGCTGCGTGCAGGTGTATAGCCAGCACCATACCAAATAGCGTGGCAATGCCCTTACCGCCCCTAAAGCCCGCAAAAACAGGAAACAGGTGACCCATTACCGCGGCAATGCCTAAGGCTAACATATAATTAGTGTAAGGGATAGAGTTTACACCCCCGGTAGTGGTAACGCCAATAAAAAAAGCAAGATTTGTGGCTGTCCATCCTTTAAGAATATCCAGCAGCATTACCGGGATACCGGCCTTTTTGCCAAGCACCCTAAAGGTGTTTGTGGCGCCGGCATTACCGCTGCCATACTCGCGCACATCAACCCCGTAAAACGCCTGACCTATCCACACCGCGGTAGGTATTGAACCGCATAAGTAAGCCACAATAAGCGCTGCAATTGAATAAGGGGTGATCATATCAACGCAATATTAAAGATTGAATGTTGTACTAACAAGTTTAATACTATTTAAACACTATTAGTGTATATAATTTTTACTTAGTAAAATCGCCTTACTTTACAGCTTTTAAGCTCAAATCTAAACAAGTAACAGAGTGGGTTAAGGCGCCTATTGACACATAATCAACACCGCAATTGGCGTAATCTCTCACATTATCAACGTTAATGCCGCCGGATGCTTCGGTGATGTATCTGCCTTCAATCATGTTTACCGCTTGTTTTAAATCGGCAAAATTAAAGTTGTCTAACAAAATACGATCTACACCGCCGGTACGAATAACTTCCTCTAATTCGTCAAAGTTGCGTACTTCTATCTCTACTGCTAACTTTTTGCCCGTAGTTTCCAGGTACTGATGCGCGTTTTGAATAGCGTTAGCTATACCGCCCGAGTAATCGACATGGTTGTCTTTGATCAGTATCATATCATATAAACCAAAACGATGGTTAACGCCGCCGCCTATGCGCACCGCCCATTTTTCAAGATATCGCATACCCGGGGTGGTTTTGCGGGTATCCAATACCTGGGTATTAGTGCCTTTCAATAAATCAACCACATGGTCTGTATTAGTAGCAATGCCAGACATGCGCTGCATACAGTTTAACACCAAACGTTCGGCTGTTAATATACTTATGGCGTCGCCCTCAACCTCAAAAACAATGTCTTTAGGCTTAACTTCGGTACCATCCTGTATAAACACCTCGACCTTAAGGTTAGGATTAACCCGCTCAAAAATGTATTGAGCAAGCTCGACACCCGCAATGATGCCACGATCTTTCACTAAAAGTTTTGCTTTGCCGGTAGTACCTGTAGGTATAGTTGCTAATGATGTATGGTCGCCATCGCCAACATCTTCCGCAAGGGAATTATCTATAAAAGCGCGTAGTAGTTCTTTGTCCAAATCAGTTATCAGTTTTGAAGCTCCAAAAGTAATAACATTTTTTAGATGTGATAGTTTGGCGATAAGGAAATCTATTGTGAACGTATAAACCTTACATCAGTAAAGAGGAGATTTAATTACTGCCCGCGGTAGCCAGGTAACAAGCAGGCGCTAAAAACCAAACCCGACAGTTACGCCCCCTTGCAGCAATCGTATTTTTTCTGATGATACGGCGCCGAATGGCACACGCAAAAAAGGCCCAAAAATGATATTATTCTTTTTACCTATAGGTTGTTTTTTACCTGCCGATATAATGTAGAAACCCAGGTAGTTGGCAAATTTTTCTTTAACATCTTCGGTTTTTTGTTCTGCAGCAACGCTTAGGTTGCTGTATGCCGATCCCTGTTTATCTATCATAGTGGTGGCCACAGTGCCTTGAGAGATGTAGCTGTACTGCATACTATTGCTTGTTACCGACATACCCATTACACCTGCCGATACATAATAGCCTTTACCAGTTTTGTACTGAACACCTAAAGGTATTTCTACCCCGGACACAGCCAGATTTACGTTTTGCACATTGCCGAGCCTTGTAGATGCTGCAGTGCCCGGGCCTGTAGCGCTCAACGATGAATAACTAACCCCACTGGTGATTGAAAACTTATCGTTTAACTTGTAGGCTACCTGCACACCGGTACCCATATTTATCTTTTGATTGCCAATGCCGGGCTGCACAACTACCGAATAACTTAAGGTTCTATCCTTATCACTTTTCTCAACAGCTGCTACTGCATTATTTGCCCTGCTTTTAACCAAATTATCATAAACAGAATTATTTAAAATTGCTGGTTTGCTGATGGGATTGCCGGCAACCGCTTTGTCCGGCACAGACCCATTTACAGATATACCCGTAGGATCTTTTTGAATTAGCGGGTTTTGAATTACACCATTTATAGCATCCCGTTTTACCGGCGGGAAGGCGTTATTAGCTATCAATGCGCTATCGGGTTTAACTACACCCGTATAATCAAACTTAGCGCGGGTATTAACCGAAGGTACTGGTTTCGCTGTCGCGATGATGGCATTTGTGGGGTCAATTAATTGGATGCCGGTATGAGATGATTGTTTTGTAATTATTTTATTGGCAGCAGCAATTTGCACATGTTGTGTCGATGGCGTTACAGTATTAATTACGGATGGTTGCCCATTTTGTGGCACAGATAAGGGTGAAGATTTGGTTACCGGTTGTTGCACAGGTTTTTTATTTCCGGCAAGCTCAACAGGTGCTGGCGTTTTGGCCCAAAACATAAAGGCAGCATATGACACCAGCAGCAATACAGCCGCGGCGCTGCCAATTTTAAGAAATAGTATACCCAGGGGCTTACGGTCGCGTTTCTTCTGAAAAGCTTCCCAGGCACCAGGTACATACGCGTCCTCATAGGCGTGTAGCGTATCCTCTATCCCCTTAAAAAAATCCTTCTCATTTCTCATAATACGTCATCATGCTTTTTTGGTAAAGCTCAATCAGCTTTACCCTTGCTCTGGTTAAATATACCCTGCTTGTGCTTGCGGGTATCTCAAACTTTTGCGCTATCTCTTCATGCGAAAAACCTTCTATCTGGTGCATATTAAAAATGGTTTGCTGCAAAGGCGGCAACTCATCCAACAGCTTCAAAATTTCATTGTATGATAGGTTATCCGGGGTTTCAACCGCAATGTTCATGGCTATTTCATCGCCTATATCGTCTACATACAGCATCACGCGTTTTGCTCTTATGTTATCAATGGCGGCGTTAGCGGTTACGCGGCCTATCCAGCCTTTAAATACCTTTGGCAGCTCATCAGCGGGGCCGTCAAATTCAAAATCGCCTATCTTTTTAAAAATTTTTACAAAGGCATCATTTACTATGTCGTTAATGGTATTGCGGTCTTTAACATACCTAAAAGCAACGCCGCACAGGTAACCATAAAAGGTTTTGTACAAACGCTCTTCGCACTTGTAGTCCCTTTTTGCGCATCCCTCAATAAGTTGATTTAACGACGGCTCTTTTTTTAGCACCTTTAATAAATTATTAACCATTGCCCTGGTGTTGGGCAATGGCTATAAGTATGTCCTATTATATTGCGGCTGCATAACCGCTTTTACCTCTCCGAAGTAAACCGCTGTTAATCATCTAATAATTATATGATTGTGATGGCTTAAATTGCAGGTGTTGATGCTTTAATAGTTTAAACTAATCTCTGCACCCACAGCTGCACCGTCTGTAGCCGTATAAATACCACGGGTCCAGATAGTATAACTATGGCCAGCCATCAAACCTACCGATGGTAAAGCTATTTTATTAACTGTTGAGCCGGTTTCTCTAATAACAAAAGAGTATTGTTTGTCACCGTCGATAGATAAGTATTTGCTGTTAGCTTTATAAGCACGACCGGTAATAACGTTGGTACCTGTATTCAAAGCCAGATCAAGCGATGGCGCACCGATGCTCATGTTTACAAACCTGATATTTACTTTACCCGCTGCAGGCGAAGTTAAGCTATCCTGTAGTAAAGCAACGTCGGCAGTGCTGTAATTACCTGTTAAAAATGCCGAATAAAATTTGCCCTCGGTAATTGTAATTGGCTTATCAATAGCTTTGGTACCGCCCTTGTAAGCAATGAGCTGGCGGTTACCGGCAGCAGCAGTTACATAAGGGACCTCACCTTTGTATAAAAGCGAATCCGCCTGGATTTTGCTGGTGTTTAAATAAATACTTAAAGGTGGCGCGTCTGGCACAGCGTTATAAACTGCCAAAGCAGCAATGGCAGGTAACGGATCATTCTGAACTTCTTTTTTACACCCCACAGCGCCTAACACGAGTAATCCGGCTGCAGCTAATAGTTTTAAATGTTTCATAGTAATTGATAATGTGTATACTAATTATTTTACTGATAAAACGCAAGCAAGCGGTTATGCGCTACAACGGGCGGTAATTTTAATTGTTAACCTTGTTGGACCTTATGTAGAAGAATTGTTTTTAAGATAACATCGCTACTAACAAATTAATTATAATCTATCCCCCAACCCGGTTATATTTGCGTTGTGGAAAATAACAAGAAAGTAGCACTATTAATATTAGACGGCTGGGGTTACGGCCGTAACGACAATTCAAATGCAATACTGGCCGCAAATACGCCATTTTTTGATTCACTGATAGCTAATTACCCAAACTCAAAGCTTGAAGCATCAGGCATGGCAGTTGGTTTGCCTAACGGCCAAATGGGCAACTCGGAAGTTGGCCACATGAACCTGGGTGCCGGTCGTGTGGTATACCAGGAGCTTGGCCGCATTAACAAAGCTGTTGATGATAATGAGCTGATAAGCAACCCAACCATAAAAACCGCTTTTGAGTATGCTAAGCAAAACGGTAAAGACGTACACTTTATAGGCCTTGTGTCTGACGGTGGTGTACACTCCCATATAAAACATTTAAAAGGTTTATGCGATGCCGCCGTTAACTCGGGCTTAAGCAATGTATTCGTTCACGCTTTTTTAGATGGACGTGATACTGATCCAAAATCAGGCCTTGGTTTCATAACGGAGCTGGAAGAGCATATCGCCGGCGGACCGGTTAAAGTGGCATCCGTTATTGGCCGTTACTTCGCCATGGACCGCGACAATCGCTGGGAACGTGTTAAAAAAGCTTACGATGTGATGGTACATGGCGTTGGCGAAGCTACAACAGACGTGTTGCAATCAATCAAACAATCTTATCTTAAGGAGATTACCGACGAGTTTGTTGAGCCGATAGTTAATACAATTGATGGCCGCCCTGTAGCTATTATTAAAGAGGGAGATGTAGTGTTGTGCTTTAACTTCCGTACAGACCGTGGCCGCGAGATTAGCCTGGCGCTTACGCAAAAAGCATTCCCGGAGTACAACCTGCACCCGCTGAATCTGTACTATGTAACCATGACCACTTATGATGAAACCTTTAACAACGTTAAAGTTGTTTTCACTAAAGATGACCTGACCAAAACGCTCGGCGAAATATTACAGGATGCCGGGAAAAACCAAATCCGGATTGCCGAAACTGAAAAATATCCGCACGTAACGTTTTTCTTCTCGGGCGGCAGAGAAAAGGAATTTATTAACGAGCGGCGCCTGATGGTACCATCGCCGAAGGTGGCTACGTATGACCTGCAACCCGAAATGAGTGCAGCCGGTATTCGCGACGCGATCATTCCTGAACTTAAAAGCGGGTGGCCGGATGTTGTGGTACTTAACTTTGCTAATACGGACATGGTAGGCCACACCGGCGTATTTGAAGCCGTAATTAAGGCTGCCGAGACGGTTGACCAATGCACCCGGGCGGTTGTTGAAACAGGCTTGGCAAACGGTTATTCGTTCATTATCCTGGCAGACCACGGCAATGCTGATTTTATGGTCAACGACGACGGCTCACCAAATACAGCGCATACGACCAACCTGGTACCCTGCATTGTTATTGATAAGGATGTAACCCATGTTAAAGACGGTAAACTTGGTGATGTTGCCCCAACAATATTGCACATTCTGGGAGTAGAAATTCCGCAGGCAATGAGCGGCAATGTACTGGTATAAACAGGTATTCAACAAGACGGTTAACCCTCTTTTCCATTATGGCGAAAGAGGGTTAACTTTGTTATTTTTTGTGGGCGTGTTTGTTTCCCTCCTTCCCTCTTGCAAACCAGACAATCTGCAAAACGGTGCCACTCCCAAACATTTCGATATTAAAGGATATTTTGAGGCCGAGGCCGCGCGTTTAAAAAAGCGTAATCCACTGATCACCAAAACCGTTACTCATAACGGCTTTACAGAAGTTAAAAAGCTAAACATCACTAATTGGAATGCAGAATTAGGGCTTTTCATTCAATCAGACATCAATAAACCAGCCTGGCGAGATAGTTATAATACAGACAGTAGCGCGACGAGCATTATTTACAAAGCAAAAACCTCTGACCTTAAAACGCAGCTGGTAATCATTACTAAAAATGAGGGCAAAATAAAGTGGATAATGATTTATAATACCGGCAACAATAAATTATACCACACCAGGGAAAAATTAAGCTATTTTCCTGACTCTTTATATATGATAGAAAAAGTTCAAAAAGTGCGTCTGCTTAACGAAAACAGCTATTTGATAAAAGGGAAGTTAAATTAGCGGGGAATAGTTGCCGTTGCGGCAGCAATGGATAATTTTTGCTTTGACAATTCAATTAACGCAGCAATATCATCTCTTGACCTGTCAACATCATAGATTTTTTGCAAATCGTTAACCGAGGCTTTCAAAGCGTTGAGACCGCGTGCCCTATCGAAAAACCTCTGATTACTTTGCAACCTGAAAAGGCCGTATTCTCTGTAAGCAATGCCCCTATTTTGGTAAAATACAGCAAGCTTAGCGTTTGATGGGTTAATGCTGATAGCTTTGGTTAGGTCGATGATAGCGCCTAATAAAAATTTCTCCTTTTCGGCTGGTATTTGGCTTTCAATGCCTAAACGATACTGTGCCCGGGCACGGTAATAGTAAGCATGTGCATCGGCAGGCTCAAGTGCTAGCTCCTTAGTAAATGCGGCTATAGATTTTTGATAGTTATCGCTGTGATAATACGAGTATCCAAGCATCCAAAGCGCATTGGCGTTGGTAGAGTCTATCAAACGCCCTTTCTCTAACTGCTTTATGGCAGCCTTAAAATTACCATCGATATAAGCTTGCTGCCCCAATTTGATATAGGCATTTTGCGACACCGCATGCTCAACAGATGATAGAACCAGGAAAGAGACTAAGACCGATAACCTCATTTAAAGTTTAATACGTTAACAAATAAGTATCTAAATAACTCTGTTAAGTGTAATTTATTATGCCGGCCAGTACATTTGTCAAAAAAATACTACCAAACGGTACCATGGCAAGGGTATGACTTTTTTTCATCTTTAGCAATATTTTTAACCACATTTAACAAAAAAGCCTGTAAATTTGTAATCGCCAATAAATCAGTTGTATAACTAACTCCGTCGATTGATATAGTGGCATCGGCCCATGTTGGCATAAGTCTTGAAATATTAAAACAACTAAGTAGTAGCCGCTATTTGGGGCATGTTTAAGCTATGGTTTTATACTATGGGCTGACAACATGGCGTTTATTTTTATTTAAAAAAGGTATTAATGAGTTTTGACCCGTTCGATTTTAGAAATGTTATGCCCGTGATTAACGAAGATTCTGAATTTTTTCCACTGATGTCGTCAGAGGATGAAGAGGAGATGAACAATGAGCTGGTGCCAGAGATTTTACCTATATTACCATTACGCAATACCGTGTTATTTCCGGGTGTTGTTATTCCTATCACCGTTGGTAGAGATAAATCCATAAAACTGATTCGCGATGCCAATAAAGGCAGCCGCATGATAGGCGTGGTTTCGCAAAAAGATGTCGCTGTAGAAGATCCTGCTTTTGGCCAGTTAAATAAAGTTGGTACCGTAGCGCTCATTATAAAAATGCTGCAAATGCCCGACGGTAATACCACTGTAATTCTGCAAGGCAAGAAACGCTTTTATTTAAAAGAAGAGGTACAAAGCGAGCCTTATATAAAAGCCAGCATTGAGCCGTTTCAAGAGCCTAAAAGCACTAAAGAAGATAAAGAATTTAAAGCCATGATATCCTCTATTAAGGATATGGCAATGAATATTATACAGTTATCGCCAAACATCCCCAGCGAGGCTGGTATTGCTATCCGTAATATTGAAAGCACATCGTTTTTGATGAATTTTATTTCATCAAACATGAATGCCGATATGTCGGCTAAGCAAAAATTGCTGGAGATAACCAACCGCCGCAATATGGCGAACGAGGTATTGCAACACTTAACCACCGAGTTGCAGTTACTTGAACTTAAAAATCAGATCCAAACACGCGTACGTATTGATCTGGATAAGCAACAACGTGATTATTTCCTTAATCAGCAGATAAAAACCATACAGGAAGAACTTGGAGGCAGTACACCCGATCTTGAGCTCGAGAACCTGCGCCACCGTGCTATCAAAAAGAAATGGACCATTGAGGTAAAAAAGCATTTTGATAAAGAGATAGAAAAGCTTGCCCGCACTAACCCTGCCGCTGCCGACTACTCGGTGCAAATGAACTATCTTGAGTTAATGCTTGACCTGCCATGGAACGAGTTTACAAAAGACAACTTTGACCTTAAGCGCGCTCAAAAAGTGCTGGATAAAGATCATTTTGGACTTGATAAGGTTAAAAACCGAATTATTGAGTATCTGGCTGTATTAAAGCTTAAACATAACATGAAAGCGCCGATACTTTGCCTGGTTGGCCCTCCCGGAGTTGGAAAAACGTCGTTGGGTAAATCAATAGCAAAAGCTTTGGGGCGTAAATATGTACGTATGGCCTTAGGCGGCATACGCGACGAGGCCGAGATTCGCGGTCACCGTAAAACGTACATTGGCGCTATGCCGGGCCGTATTATCCAGTCGGTTAAAAAAGCCGGCGCGGCCAACCCTGTATTTATTTTGGACGAGATTGATAAAGTGGGCAACGATTTTAGGGGCGATCCGTCATCAGCTTTACTTGAAGTTCTTGACCCTGAACAGAACAGCAGTTTTTATGATCATTATGTGGAGATGGATTTTGATCTGTCGAACGTTATGTTTATCGCGACAGCAAACTCGTTAAGCAACATCCAGCCTGCCCTGCTTGACCGTATGGAGATCATTGAGGTTAATGGATATACTATTGAGGAAAAGATTGAAATAGCTAAACAGCACCTGGTGCCAAAACAGCGCGAGGCCCACGGTTTAAAAACTAAAGACATTACGCTTAAGCCAGAGGTAATTGAGAAAATAATTGAGGATTATACCCGTGAGTCGGGCGTGCGTGGTTTAGAGAAAAAAATAGGTTCTGTAGTGCGTGGCACAGCTAAAAACATAGCTATGGAAGAGCCTTACAACACCTTAGTAAGTAAAAAAGATGTTGAAACCATATTAGGCGCGCCAATTTTCGATAAAGACCTTTATGAAAACAATGACGTTGCCGGGGTAGTAACAGGCCTCGCCTGGACATCCGTAGGCGGCGATATTCTGTTTATTGAAGCAAGCTTAAGCCCGGGTAAAGGCAGGGTTACCTTAACCGGCAGTTTAGGCGATGTTATGAAAGAGTCGGCTACCATTGCGTTAGCTTACCTGCGTGCGCACGCAAGCTATTTTAACATTAATCAAAAATTGTTTGAGCAGTGGGATATCCATGTGCACGTGCCTGCCGGCGCCACACCTAAGGATGGCCCATCAGCCGGTGTCACCATGCTAACGGCCTTAACATCTGCATTTACACAACGCAAAATAAAACCACATTTGGCTATGACCGGCGAGATAACCCTGCGAGGCCGGGTGTTACCTGTCGGTGGTATTAAAGAAAAAATCCTGGCTGCTAAGCGGGCTAATATTAAAGAGATTATTCTTTGTAAATCAAACCAAAAAGATATCTTAGAGATAAAAGAAGGCTATATTAAGGACCTGCAATTTCATTACGTAACAGAAATGCGCGAGGTTATAAACCTGGCCCTGTTAGATGAAAAGGTTAGTGATGCGCTTGACCTGACAGTGAAAGAAGATGTTAAACCAGTTTTAAACTAAAAGATATACTTAACTATTGTTATTTTATTACAAGGGAGAAATCTATATATCTAAGGCAGCCATCTGCAAGGTATAGTTTTCTCCCTTTCATGTAAAGGAGCTTAGTAAATCACCTAACCTATGAGAAAATTACTTTTACCTCTACTACTATTTTCTGTTGTAGCAATCTCAGCGCTGGCGCAAAACCACAGCAGTGAGTTTGGAGCACAGTCTGACAACGACTCTTATCTTGGAGGAGGTTCTGATAGATATTACACCGATGGGTTGTTTCTTTTTTACCGCCATGCTTTGGATGTTAAAACTAGCGCCACATTAAAAAACAAGGTATTGGGTTTTGAAGTCGGTCAGAAAATCTTTAATCCATACGGGGGCAATATTGTATCTGTTTTACAGGTCGACCGGCCTTTTGCCGGATATTTATATGCCGGCGCTAACCTTAACTTTCTACACACAGACGAGAGTAACTTAAAAGTAGGCGTTCAGGTGGGTATTATTGGCCCTGCATCGGGTGCTAAAGAAGCACAGACCTGGGTACACAAAAACTTTGGCTTTTACACACCATCAGGATGGGAGTATCAGATCAGGAACAATCTCCAACTTAACTTATCGGCAGACTATAATAAGCTGTTAGGCCGCGGCGATTTCTTTATCGAAAATACCAAAGCCGACGCTACTTTGGCCACTTATGCTAATTTAGGCACCGGCTTTGCAGGCGTTGGTATTGGCGCATTGCTTCGTGCTGGTAAAGTAAACCAGCTATTTAACAGCGCCAGCACACAAAGCACCACCATTGCTGATAAAAACTTTACCCCGGCCAACAAGCACGAATTTTTTGTATACTTAAAGCCTATGCTAAATGTGGTAGCCTATGATGCTACCATACAGGGTGGTTTGTTTCAAGGCACTGACCCAACTGGCGTAGAGATCAGAAAAACGCCCGAACGCATTATAGCGAGCAGCATGGTCGGCTTAACCTATACCACTAACCGTTGGGTGTTTGATGCAGCCGCGACTTTCCGCAGTAAGGATATTGATCAATTGGCATACAGGCGACACCAATGGGGATCTGTAACGGCGTTGTACCGTTTCAATTAATCCTCGTAGTTTTTTCGGCGACCTTCTTTTTTTACTGACTGGAGCTTTTTGCTGTCCAAACGTTCCGCCTTCGAGCTTCTACTTGGCTTGGTAGCCTTGCGCTTTTTAGGCACGTGCAGCGCTTGTAACAGCAAACTCATTAAACGCTCTACCGCTTTTTCTTTATTCAGATATTGGCTGCGCTCCTCATCACAAATCACCTGCACTAAGCTGTCTTTATTAAAGCGCGATTGTAATTTCTGGTTGATCCTCGTTTTCTCCTCGTCAGTAAACAAAGTCGATTCATCAACAGAAAACAATAACTCAACCTTACTAGAGACCTTATTGACATTTTGCCCACCCTTGCCCCCGCTGCGCGATGTTTTGTACCTGAGTTCTTTTTGCAGGTCGGCTTTATTAATATTCATTGCAATGATAGTATTAGATATTGGATGACAAATTTAACAATATCAAAATCACTCAGCTTATTAAGCACTCACAATAATTTGTACCTTTACAACACAATGAACAACAACATCGTAGTAGCTATTGACGGCTATTCGTCATGCGGTAAAAGTACCCTGGCGAAGGCGCTTGCAAAGAAACTTCATTTCATCTATGCTGATAGCGGGGCTATGTACCGATCGGTTGCCTTATATTTTATACGCAACAACGTAGATATCAGTAACCATAACGAAGTTGTTAAAGCATTAAAAAACATTCACCTTAATTTTCACTCGCGCGATTATCAAACACACATCACGCTGAACGATGAGGATGTATCTGCAGAGATACGCCAAATGCACGTAGCCGACAGCGTAAGCGCTGTAGCCGCCCTGCATGATGTGCGGGTAGAAATGGTACGCCAGCAGCAACGCATGGGCAAATCAAAAAACGTGGTGATGGATGGACGCGACATTGGCACCGTGGTTTTCCCACATGCGCAGGTAAAACTGTTTATGACTGCCGACCCAAAGATCCGGGCCGAGCGCCGCTACAAAGAGTTGCTCCCTACCAACCCTAGTATTACACTCGAAGAAGTTTTTGAAAGCCTTGCGCACCGCGATTACGCCGATACTACCCGTAAAGAAAGCCCCTTGATACGCGCCGAAGATGCTATTATTTTAGACAATACAGATTTGAGCCCCGAGCAGCAATTGGATTTTGCTTTGAATCTGGTGAAGCCATTGATTATCTGATTTTAAAGATTGATTGGTTCTAATATACTGATGTAAAGATACTTAGTAATATTTACCACGGCCAGTTCGGCAATACTACAATCCTAAAATCTTAGTCCAAACTTTCTTCCAACATCACCGTTGGCACCCCAAACTTATTTAAAAAGTCAACACCTTCATCGCTGGGTATCCCTTTGTATTTAGCGTAAGATTTATGATAAAAGACCTGTTTAATCCCGGCCGAAAATATTAGCCTGGCGCAAGCTATACAAGGTGATAATGTGGTGTATAAAGTAGCTCCCTCTAAACGTGCGCCACTTTTAACAGCATATAGTATGGCGTTTTCCTCCGCGTGCAGGGCAAGCGAACAACTGCCTTTCGAATCGCGCGGACAACCGGCTTCGGGCCATTCTTCGTCGCAGTTATGCGTGCCTGCCGGCGGGCCATTGTAGCCTATAGATATAATACGGGTATCCTGTGTTAAAACCGCCCCGACATGAGCCTTAACGCAATGCGAGCGCAAAGCCAGGTCAGTAGCCAGTTTCATGAAAATAGTATCGAAAGATGGTTTGCTCATGGTTATTAAAGATTGAAGATTAAAGATTGGTAAAATCAGACCCATCTTTAACCTTCAATAACTAATCTTTAAAATTTAGTGGCCTCCGCTTTTTTCTACCTGAACATGATCGATATTGATGCCTTGTTTTGCCAGCTCTTGTCTAACTTTCCAGGCGAAGAATACGATATAACCGAAGCCTATAACCGGAACAATATATGACTGGTGGATACCAATAGTATCTGCCAATAAACCATGTACGGGCGGGATGATAGCGCCACCCAGGATCATCATAATTAAGAACGCTGAGCCCTGACCTGTATATTTACCTAAACCGGTAATTGCCAATGAGAAGATTGATGGCCACATAATTGAGCAGCAAAGTCCGCCGCTGATGAAAGCGAAAAGGGCAACGGTACCGGTAGTAAATAAACCTACCAACATAAATATCATACCCAAAACACCTAGTGATACCAGGGTACGTACCGGTTTTTGCTGGCCTATGTAAAAAGCGCCTATCATTACAAATATGCTGATAGCATAAATGTACAAGTTGCTTACATCAACACCTGTAGCACGATTTACAGCCAGTACAATAGCAAACGCTACAAACGGAACCACAAACGTTAAAATGTTTTTGGTTGAGTTAGATAGGTTGAACGCTCCGATAGCACCAGTCCAGCGGCCTATCATTAAGCTACCCCAATAAAGAGAAATATATGGTGACATTTGCGACTCGCTTAAACCACCAAAATCTGGCAGCTTAAGTAAGGCACCCAAGTTACTTTGTATAGTTACCTCAGTACCTACGTAAGTAAAAATAGCTATCATACCTAATATCAACTGTGGAAACTGCATTGCACCCCAACCCTCTTTATTTTTCTTTGCTGATGTTAACGAACCTATTAAGGTTAGCACTATAATAGCCAGGGATGCATATACAATTGTTGCTTTGCTTAAATGGGCAAAAGGTATAAGCTGCGCCAGATATTTATACGCACTTGATACGGCTATCTGGTCTGCCACCATAATTAAGCAAAACGCCAGGAACATAATCAAAATAGGCAATGTTGGTTTGTTGCTGGCTTCAATCTTTTCGTCATTAGTTACAACGGGTAATTTGGCAATGTATAAATATATTGCTACCACTATAAACAATCCCGCCAGGATATAATATAAGTTATTAATGGTTGATAATTGAACAGGCACGCTGCCAGATGCAGAGGTAGCAGAACCGAACAGAATTAAACTTACTGCAATGGGGCCGGTAATACCACCAATATTATTGATAGCGCCCGCAAAGTTTAAACGATTGGCACCGGTCTCTGGTGGGCCCAAAGCAATAACAAACGGGTTAGCCGCTGTTTGTTGCAAAGAGAAACCCAATGCTATGATAAATAACGAACCTAAAATAAAAGCAAACGCGCCGGTAGCCACGGCCGGGATCATAGCCAACGCACCGGCTGCCGATATCACTAAACCTAATACAATACCATTTTTATAGCCCAGCTTATTCAATATATCAACCTTAGTAGCTAACGAAGCAAAGTATAAAATTACAGAACCAATAAAATAACCACCGTAAAAAGTAAAATCAATTAACTGTGATTCGAATTGTGTGAGGTGAAAATGCGCCTTACAAAAGGGTATAAATATACCGTTTGACGCCGCCAAAAATCCCCAGAAAAAGAATACGGTTACCAGCGTATAAAGCGCCGAAGCATAGCTTTTGGTGTTGTTTTGTTTCATTTTATATCGGTTGTATTGTAATTGGTTTTTAAAGCACTAACATAACCATTTTTTTAAATTTCATGGAGGTTATTTAATCAATACACAACATTAAGTTTGTTTAATTAAGAGATAAAAATCGCATCTTCGCATACTTTAAACTAAAGCATCAGCTAAAGATTAATGATAGAAGCTATTATTTCGGGCATTGGTATTGGTATAGTACTTACGTTTTTAACAGGCCCTGTATTTTTTGCTTTGATAAAAACCAGCATCGAGCGTGGCTTTCAAGCGGGCGTATACCTGGCGGCAGGTGTTGTTAGCAGTGATGTGGTTTTTGTAGGCGCAATACTTTTTGGCTCACAATTGTTTGAAGTATCAACCCAAACTAAAACCATAGCTGGGGTTGTGGGCAGCATTATCTTGTTTGTTGTAGGCGTGCGCTATATTGTAAAAAAGGCTAAGCTAAATTACTCCAACGACGCACCTACCGGCCTTAAACGGACCGGCTATTTTCTGAAGGGATTTTTGCTTTGCATATTCAATCCGGCCATATTATTTCATTGGATAACTGTAATCGGCACGGCCAGCACCATATATCATAATGGCGTACATCACCGGGTAGCCAAAATAGCAATCATGTTTTTAACTATACTTGTCGTGCAATTTGGCTTGGATACTATTAAGGCTTTCTACGCTGATAAACTACGTGATAAGATCTCTGAAAAACTGGTACACCGCGTAAACCAATTGGCAGGCATCGCGCTTATTATTGCCTCGATCATCCTTTTAGACAGGTTAGTTACACACTACGTGTTTGAAGCTCCTGCTACTACATAGTAAAAGAAAGCTACCACAACAATTCTAGTTATAGCATAAAACAAAAAAGGGCGAAAGATTTCATCTTTCGCCCTTAAGCTTTGTCCTTCCAATTTAAATTACATGTAAGCTCTTTGGTTTTTTCCTTCCATCCAGTTAACAAAGGCGCGGTTAACCACCTTGTTACCGCCGGGCGTAGGGAAATCGCCTGAGAAATACCAGTCGCCGGTATGATCCGGGCAAGCTTTATGCAGATTATCTAGCGTTTGATAAATAACCTTCACCTCGCACTTAATTTCTTTTGGTGTTATGATCTGCGCAATACGGTCAGATACTTCCTGATCTGTAAATGGCGCATATATTGCCTTTACATAATTAACTACCTCTTCTTTAGGTAGCACCGCGCTGGCCTTGCATTTTTTGTAAACTTCTGCAATAATATCTTCTTTACCTTGCTCTTTTAATAAGCTGATAGCAGCTTCAAAAGCAACAAACTCGCCCATCCGCGACATGTCAATGCCGTAGCAGTCAGGGTAACGTATTTGCGGAGCAGATGAAACTACCACAACTTTTTTAGGCCCTAAGCGATCAAGGATTTTCAGGATACTTTGCTTTAAAGTAGTACCCCGTACAATAGAATCATCTAATACAACCAAAGTATCGGTATCACGTTTAATCAAACCATAAGTGGTGTCGTATACGTGGGCAACCATTTCGCTACGGTCAGCATCCTGCGTTATAAAAGTACGCAGTTTAACGTCTTTGATCGCTATTTTCTCAACCCGTGGCGCCATTGCTAGCACTTCGGTTAATTCCTCTTCGCTGATCTTGTCGTCGCGGTTAAGCAACTTATCCCGCTGGTATTTTTTAATGTACTTGTGTATACCTTCAACCATACCATAAAACGCAACTTCGGCTGTGTTAGGGATGTATGAAAATACAGTATTTTTTACGTCGTTATTTACCGCGTCTAAAATTTGCGGGCATAACAGTCGGCCTAGTTGTTTACGTTCTCGGTAAATAGATGCGTCGCTACCTCTTGAAAAATAAATACGCTCAAAAGAACATGCTTTCTTTTCAGCTGGTTCGCTAAACATATCCTCGGTTACCTTGCCGTTTTTCTTAATAATAAGCGCATGACCGGGCTTTACCTCTTTAATATCTTCAATAGGGATATTAAATGCGGTTTGTATTGCCGGCCGTTCAGACGCAGCAACTACAATCTCGTCGTTACAATAATAAAAAGCGGGGCGGATACCGGCGGGGTCGCGCATAATAAAGGCATCGCCGTGGCCAAGCATGCCGGCAATGGTGTAACCACCATCCCAGTTACGTGCAGATTTGCGCAGTATCTTAGCCACATCCATATCATTGGCTATAAGCTTACTTATCTCCGCGTTATCGTCTAAGCCTTCGCGTTTATATTGATCAAATAAGCCCTGTACTTCGGTATCAATAAAGTGGCCCATTTTTTCTAACACAGTAACTGTATCAGCTTGCTCTTTAGGGTGTTGCCCCAAATCATAAAGCTGCTCCAGCAACTCGTCAACATTGGTCATGTTAAAGTTACCGGCGATAACCAGGTTACGGGTCATCCAGTTATTTTGACGCAAAAACGGGTGACAGCTTTCAATACTGTTTTTACCGTGCGTGCCGTAACGTAAATGTCCTAATAATACTTCGCCTGTAAAACTTACATGCTCCTTGAGCCATTCGGTATCAGCCATTTTTTCAGGCGATTCCTTTTGGATGTCAGCAAACTTTTTCTGGATATACTCAAAAATATCAGCAACAGCATTAGATGCCATTGATCGGTGTCTGCTGATGTAACGCTTACCCGGAGCAATATCCAGCTTAATGGTAGCAACGCCGGCGCCATCCTGGCCACGGTTGTGTTGTTTTTCCATTAAAAGATAAAGCTTGTTTAAGCCATACAGTGCAGTACCGTATTTTTGTTGATAAAAAGACAGTGGCTTTAAAAGGCGGATAAATGCCACACCGCATTCATGTTTAATCTGATCGCTCATGATTTGGAATGAGCCGCAAAGTTATCATTTTAATAAGAAGTATGTTAAATGATTTGTCATTAAATATTAACAATGTTTAAACACATTTATGACGGTTGCAAGCATGAATTTGCGTATTTAAATGCCCTAAAAGGGCCGGTTGCCCGCGCCCTGATTGTATAACAGTATGCTGAATGATTTAACTACAAGCGTTCGCCATGCTGGCTGATATCGAGCCCTATCACTTCATCTTCAGCAGATACGCGTAAAGGGGATATCATATCGGTGATTCTTAATAATATCCATGATCCGCCGAAAGCAAATATGGACGTAACTACCAACGCAAATAATTGGATCAGGAACAGGTGAGTTTCGCCAAAAAACAGACCGTTACCATTTGTAATGGCAGGGTTAACGTTTTTGTGAGCAAAAACCCCGGTTAATAACATACCAACCATACCACCTACACCATGGCAAGGGAACACGTCTAAAGTATCATCAATTGATGTACCGGTCCTCCACTCAACAACCAGGTTGCTTATTACTGATGATATGATACCGATGGCTAATGAGTGTGGTATAGATACATAACCCGCAGCCGGAGTAATAGCAACTAAACCTACCACAGCGCCTATACAAGTACCCATGGCCGATGGTTTACGACCGCGCAGCATATCAAAAAATATCCAAGTAATACCACCAGCTGCCGATGCGGTTGTACTGGTAGCTAAAGCAATAACCGCTAAATGATTCGCCCCCATAGCCGAGCCTGCATTAAAGCCAAACCAACCGAACCATAACAAACCGGTACCAATTAACACATAAGTGATACGTGCCGGTGAGTGGCTTGGCTCGTTACGCTTCTTTAAGTACAAAGCTGATGCTAAAGCCGCCCAGCCTGCAGACATGTGCACTACCGTGCCACCTGCAAAATCTAACACGCCTAATTTGGCTAATAAGCCATTAGGATGCCATGTTGCATGCGCCAAAGGAGAGAATATAAAGATGCTAAACAGCACCAGGAATATGATATAAGAATTAAAGCGGATCCGTTCGGCAAACGCACCGGTGATAAGAGCGGGTGTGATAATTGCGAACTTTAACTGGTACATGGCAAATAACAACAACGGAATGGTTGGCGCATTAACCCAGGTAGAGTCGCCCAGCATGCCTTTCATCATAAAATAGGTTGATGGGTTGCCTATAATACCGCCAATGCTATCACCAAAGGCTAAACTAAAGCCAAATATGCCCCATAATACGGTAATAATTACCATACATACCACACTTTGGAGCATAGTTGAGATAACGTTCTTTTTATTCACCATACCACCATAGAAAAATGCCAATCCCGGGGTCATAATCAAGACCAAGGCTGTTGACATTAGCATCCACGCAATATCGCCGGTATTAAAATGCGATTTCCCTGTGTTTTTAAATTCGACTGAAGGGAACATGAAAGTTAATGCCAATATAAAAACGACCAACAAAAAAGGAAAATAACGTTTCATATGATTTTATAGATGATAATTTTAAAAAACGGCTGAATTTATGATTAAAATCATAAATAAGTGAAATAAATGTTCATTTTTTGTTAAAATAAAGCATAAATCATTTCAAAAAACCTAAAATAAATTTAATGCAAGCCATTTTTTTCGTTAATCTTAAAATCAATGGTGCTTAGGCGCTTATTTTTAACATTTTCGCAAAAGCACAAATGGAATTAGCTGAACAATTGTTCAATTAAATGGCGGCAAACGCTAACAGAAAAATACAAATTGCACTAATTACCGTCTAGATTAACTGGGATCGCTAACCCTTAAAAGAACGGGTTGACTAATGAATTAGAAATTGAGGGAAGATGCCCAGGAAGATTACCAACACGGCAATAATCAGTGCGGTAATTAAAAGCTTTTTAGAAGTATCGACAGTTTCAATTACATTATCAGTACGCCTTAAAAACAGATTAAGCGGGATTTTAATATAGTAAAATAGGGCCACCACGGTGGTAAGTGCGCCGGTTATGGTTAGTAACAACAACCAAATATTGTGATTTGCCTGATAAACGCTGTAAACAGCCGAAAACACAAAAACTTTACCCGTAAAGCCCGCGCTAATAGGCAAACCTGTTAGGGATATGAGGATAATTACGAAGCTTATTGATGCAGTTGGATATTTCAAACCCAAACCTTTGTAGGTATTTACATCGGCAGAGCCGGTTATGTCTTCAAAATAAGTTACGAGCATAAGGGCACCAATATTAGCCAGTACGTATACAGCAAGGTAGTACTCCAGGGCTTTAATACCTTCGGCACTAAAAGTAACTACAGCCATTAAGGCAAAACCCGTATGGCCTATGCTTGAGTAGGCCAGCATACGCTTGGCATTGTTTTGCATCACTGCGGCGAAATTACCTACTATCATAGTGATAATACCTATTACAGACAGGTAGGTCCCCAGGTTTAAAGCTTTCCACTCGGGGCTGATAATAAAAGGCGTCAGGAAATTAATCAGCAACGCAAAAGCAGCTACCTTCGGTACGGTTGATAGAAAAGCGGTAATGGGTGTCGGCGCGCCCTCGTATACATCGGGTACCCAAAAATGCATGGGTACAAATGATAGTTTGAAACCTATCCCTATAAATATCAGCGTTAACGCTAAAGCAGATGCCCCCGAATTAACCTGATTTAGTCCATCAATAAATTGGATGGTAAATATACTGAGCGTGCCCGTAAATCCATAAAGTAGCGATATTCCATAGAGCATCATGGCTGATGCCGCCGCGCCGAACAGGACATATTTCAATCCGGCTTCGGTACTAAAGGCGTTTTCTGAGCGGTAGGCCACCAATAGATACGAGGCCAGTGACACCATTTCAATAGCCAGATAAACGGATAGCAAATTAGCCGCCATGGTCATTAAATGCAGACCGAAAATTGCGGCGATGCTTATAGAATATAAATCTGATA
Source organism: Mucilaginibacter antarcticus (assembly GCF_042686155.1). Taxonomy (NCBI): domain Bacteria; kingdom Pseudomonadati; phylum Bacteroidota; class Sphingobacteriia; order Sphingobacteriales; family Sphingobacteriaceae; genus Mucilaginibacter; species Mucilaginibacter antarcticus. The sequence continues at coordinate 22,440 of NZ_JBHUON010000004.1, forward strand.
ACCTTTTGCTGTGCGATTTAAGCTGCTTATCCCAGGCAAAATACAGCAATAATAAAAATGCCGTACAATCAATAATCAGCCTGAATATTAATGATGTATGATTTTGTAGCAGCATGCCGCTAAATAGAAAGGTCAACTTATCGCCAGTAATTGGCAACAGCTGCAAATCGGCACCGATAATAAGTACTATGCCAACGCAAGCCACAATACGGCAAAACTTCTCAGAGTTTCTGGCAAATAGTAAATCGGTAACTATAACCAAAATAAACAGCGCGGCAAGGTATAGCTCGGGGATAAAATATTTGATATCGCCAATGATGCCGGTTAATTGCTGACTTATGTTTGGGATTAAATAATGCATGGCTATTTGGCGATAGATAAAAACTGCACCAAGGCAAGGACAGAATCATTGATCTTGCCAAACACAAGTGATGGCATGATACCTAATATAAGCACCAATACTGCCAATGGCACAAGGGTGATGATCTCGCGGGTGTTTAGATCTGTCATAGCGGCCTTCCAGGCTTCGCCGCCTTTTAGTGATAACGTACCGAAGAACACGCGCTGCAAAGTCCACAAAAAGTAGCAGGCACTCATTAATATACCAACAGCTCCGCAAACCGCCATCCAGTAAGGCAACAGTCCGTTAGTAGTTGGCGATTTAAACGCGCCGGCCAATGAAAAGGCTTCGGCGATAAAGGCCGAGAAGCCCGGCAAACCCAATGAAGCAAAAAATGCTATCATGATAAATACGGTGTACTTAGGCATAATGGAAGCTAAACCGCGGAAATTGTACAGATCCCGGTCATGCACCCTATTGTAAACAACACCTACCAGGAAGAACAACATGGCGGATAAGAAGCCGTGGCTTACCATCTGGAAGATACCGCCACTTATACCTTCCGCAGTATGCGATGCTATACCCAGCAACATAAAGCCCATTTGCGAAACGGATGAATAGGCAATGATCTTTTTAAGATCGCGCTGTGCCAAAGCATTCAATGCGCCGTACAAAATAGATATTACGCCCAACAACCCTAACCAGAAAGCGCTGCTGGCAGCAGCATCGGGGAATATGCTTAAACAAATTCTAATGATGCCATAGCCACCTATTTTTAATAGTATAGCCGCAAGTATGATAGATACCGGCGTCGGCGCTTCAACGTGCGCATCGGGCAGCCAGGTATGTAGCGGGAACACCGGTACTTTAATAGCGAAAGCGATAAATAAAATAACAAAACCTAAAATACGGGCGGGTACGCCAAACAGCGTGTAATTACTGGCAGCTGCAAATATCGAACCTGTGGTGTAGTTGGCCGGATTCATCATGTGTATCATGTTGAAGGTATGGCTGCCTGTTGTTGGATCTATTACAGACAGATACAAACCTATCATCACCAGCAACATAAACACCGAACCAAACAGGGTATATAAAAAGAATTTAATAGCCGCGTATTCTCTGCGTACACCGCCCCACATCCCTATCAGGAAGTACAAAGGCAGCAACATCAGCTCGTAGAAGATGTAAAACAAAAAGAAATCCAGCGAACAGAACACGCCCATTACGGCCATATCCAGTATCAAAAACAAAACGAAGTACCCTTTAAAATTGCTCTTTATTTCCCATGATGCCAGCGTGGCTATTACCATTACTAATGATGACATAACCAGCAGGGTGATGGATATACCATCTATCCCCACAAAATAATCCATCTGCATGCGACCCATACTGCCAAGATCAAGGTTTATCCAGGGCAGTTTTTGCACAAACTGAAACTGGTTTTCGGTAATTACGCCCGCGTAATCTGCGCCGGTTTTAAAATTAATGTACAACCACACGCTTATGCACAATTGCACCAGCGTTGCCGCCAGCGTAATGTATTTAAAACTACCGCGAGCGCTGGCAGGCATCAGTGCAATGATGAGCCCAAAGAATAACGGGATAAAAATGAGTATGGTTAAACTGTTCATTTAAACTGTTAAATAAATAATTAGCACCAGCACTACGGCCAGCATGCTAAACAAATAATATTGAATTTTGCCACTCTGAAAACGGCGCACAAAATTACCGGTAATTTTAACGATAAAAGTAAGCAGGCGCGATATACCGTCGATAACATAATAATCAAACCAGGCCACGATTTTTGATACCGATATCATCAGGCTTGACAAGCCATTAACCACGCCATCTATAACTTTACGGTCAAACCATGACAGCGCCCGGCTCAGCATCATCACGCCACCAACAATTATCTTGTTGTAAAACCTGTCAATATACCACTCGTGGTAAGACAACCTGAACAAAAAGCCCGTTTGCGAAAAAACCAACAACTTACGACCGGTGTACGTGGCCCATGCCCAATACATTAAAAACAAGCTCAATATGTTTACCCCTACCGGGATGATGGTATGAAAAACGTTTACCCTGCTCAGGTGAGTAGCACCAAAGCCCTCGAACACCCAGGCATGCTCGTAAAGCGCCGGGGTTAAGGAGAAGATTGGAAACAAGGAACACGCAGCCAAAAACACTAATGGCAATTTATACTGTAGGCCACCATCGTGGATATGGCATATCGCATCCGGGTGGAATTCAGTCAGCCTGAATTTACCGAAGAATACTTTGGCAATTAAGCGGCTTACATAAAACGCCGTAAGTAATGTGGTAATGAGCGCCATTATGGGCACAAGCTTAAACGCTGGCGATTTGGTTTCGGACCAATCTACCGCCTGGATCAGAATACCGTCTTTGGACAGGTAACCCGATGTAAATATGATACCTATCAGTGCCAAACTGGCAATAACAGCCACCGCAAAAGTAATCGGCAACCTTTTACGCAGGCCGCCCATATATAGTATATTTTGCGGGTCTATGTCGAGCTTATTCTCTTCTTTAACATGCTGCATCTCGTGTATTACCACACCTGCCACCAAAAACAAGGCACATTTAAAAAACGCGTGCGTAACCAAATGGAACAACGACGAAGCGTACGCCCCTACCCCCATAGCCATCACCATAAAACCTAATTGCGATATGGTTGAATAAGCTAGTATACGTTTCAAGTCGTTTTGTGTAAGCGCTATGGTTGCGCCCATAAAAGCGGTAAAGCAACCTATAATGGCTAATACATCTAATTCTGCCGTAGTAAATAATGGATAAACCCTGCCTAGCAAAAATACACCGGCAGCCACCATGGTAGCAGCATGAATTAATGCAGATACGGACGTCGGACCTTCCATAGCGTCGGGCAACCAGGTATGTAACGGAAACTGTGCCGACTTAGCTGCCACACCTAAAAATATCCCCGCGCAGGCTACATATTGCCATAAAACCGGCATAGTATTATTAGGCGATAGCCATTGTCCGTTTTGTATGGTAGATTGGCTGATTAAGCCGTTTTCGCCGAATAGCTGAACCAAGTCGAAAGTGCGGTACTGCGCGAAGAGAATAATCATGGCGGTTAGTAAGCCAACGTCGCCAATACGGTTCATCAAAAATGCTTTTTTGTTGGCAAACACTGCTTTGTCGCGCGTGAACCAAAAACCTATAAGCAGGTATGATGAAAAACCGACCAACTCCCAAAAAGCATACAGCAAAACCATGCTGTCTACCACCACAAGGGCAAGCATGCTAAAACAAAACAAACTGAGGTAAATGAAATAACGATCGTAATTCTCGTCATGCTTCATATAAGCGGTGGAGTATATATGCACCGGCAAGGCAATTGCTGTTACCAGCAACAACAATATCGCCGACAGGTTATTTAGCAATACACCGGCATATAACTCTGTAGCGCCAATGGTAAACCATAATTGCTGCACATGTACCTGCGGAGCGTTCCAGGTTTTGACAAACACCATAGTGGCCAACACTGTGCTTAGTAAAATTGCACCGGTAGCTATCCAGCCCGACAATAAGTTACGCTTACCCGGCAAACAGCAGTTTACCACACAAGCAAGCAGCGGCAATAATACTGCTGCTATGGCGTAGTAAACGGTTGTTAACCCTTGATATGGTAATACAGCTTCCAAGTATTAATCTTTCAACTGATTGATCTTACCCGGATCAATCGTTTTGTATTTTTTGTAAACGTTCAATATAATGGCCAACGCCACAGCGGTTGTAGCAGCAGCCAGCACTATGGCAAACAGCGCGAAGATCTGTCCGCCATTATTTATCTTATCATATTTGCCAAATGCCACCAGGTTTAATATGGCTGCATTAAGCATCAGCTCAATACCTATTAAAATTTGTATGGCGTTTTGCTTAACTACAATCATATACAAGCCAATGCAAAATAGGGCTGTGCTTACCAATAAAAAGTCTGTTAGTGATATCATACCGTACCACGCTCCTTTCTGGCTAAATGTGCCGCGCCCACCAGCGCCATCATTAATAAAATTGATATAGCCTCGAACGGTAACAGGTAACGGGTCATTAAATTAATGCCTATGTTGTCCGTCATCAGGTCGGTCGGCTGTATGGTATTGTTTGTAGCTTGTCTTATCCAGGTCAGTCCGTCCGCGTTGGTTTTTAGGATGACGTTTACCATCACCACAAAAAACAATAGGGCCAATGCTACAGCGGGCAGGTTACTAAGGCTTATAAATTTGCTTTTTTGGTGTTGTATCACATCTAATGTTTCTTTGCCCGATAGCATAAAGGCAAACAATATCAGCACCAATACACCACCTACATAGATCACTATTTGCGTTACGGCCACAAAATCGGCAAGCGCTAAAACGTACAGGCCGGCCAGTGCAAACAAGGTGATAAAGAACATAAAAACAGAGCGCACCAAGTTTTTAGAGTAAGCTACAAACAAAGCCGACCCAACCACTATGGTAGCCATTATATAAAAAAGCACCTGGGCTAAGCTCATGCGTCGCCCTCCTTTTTGTTCATGGCAGCTAGTTTAGCCGCTTGCCTTTCGGCTAACTGGTTCTCTAATAGCTGACGTTTTTCGGCAGCGTCCTCGGTTGTCATTTCTCCAAACTCGTAGTTCAGGTCTTTTAGCTCGAATACGGTCCTGTCGTACTGGTTAGTCATCACAATGCATTCAGTAGGGCAAACTATGGTACATAAGCCGCAATACATGCACTTGGCCATGTCTATATCAAACTGTGCCGCGTACAATAGTTTCTTTGAACCGTCAGATGTTTCGCCAATGGAACCGGTGGTAGATTTTATTGATTCGATAGTGATACAATCCACCGGGCAGATTTTGGCGCACAAGTCGCACACAATACAGTCATCAATTTCCACATCCAGCTGGTAGCGGCCCACTTCGGGCACAGGCAACTCCTGGTGCGGATACTGAATAGTATTGGTGCTCTCTAAGTTTTTAAAGTAGTTATCATTACTTACAGACACAACCTCGCGCTTCGCGTTTGACGCAAAGAGGTGCCCAAGGGTGATGCTTAACCCTTTCCATGCAGTTGTAAATCCGTTTAACGCTTTATCTAACACTCGTTTTTATTTCACTGATTTTTTGTTTGGTTTTACAGATCCTCTTGACACTAATCTTAAACCTTAACACCCCAACTATAAACTAATCTTTAATCTCAATCACTAACCTTTAAAGCTACATCAACCACAAACGCCATACACCCGATATCAACATACAGAAAAAGGCCAGCGGGGTTAAAACCTTCCAGCATAAGTTCATTAACTGATCTACACGCAGGCGTGGCAATGTCCAGCGTATCCACATTTGTACGGCTATAAGGCTTAATGTTTTGGTTGCTATCCAAAATATGCCCCAGGCTGTTCCGGTTGTCCACACGGCCAATTGCGCTGCTCCAATGTTGGGCAGCGGTGTATTCCAGGCACCTAAAAACAATAGAGCGCCTACCATTGATACTAAAAACATCATAGCATATTCTGCTAAAAACACTAAGGCAAATTGTAAGCCCGTAAACTCGGTATGAAAACCGGCAACCAACTCTGATTCTGCTTCGGGGATATCAAACGGCGCACGGTTACTTTCGGCTAATGACGCTATAAAATAAATCCCAAAAGCAATGATCAGGTGCGGTGCTCTAAAAATGTTCCATGACAGTATGCCGCCGGTTGTCGACACATCCCAAAAACCTAAAAATTTTGTTTTTTCTGGCGATAAAATGCCTTGCTGTGTAGCTATGGTTTGCAGATCAAGTGTCTGTGCTATCATTACTACCGCTATTAAAGCAAAACCAGCCGGTATCTCATACGATATGATCTGAGCTGCCGAACGCATAGCACCTAATATAGAATATTTGTTATTGGAACCCCAGCCTGCCATCAAGATACCCAGCGTCTCGATAGAAATAATGGCGAGGATGTAATATAGGCCGATATTGATCTTTGCCGGTACTAAGCCAGGCGCCCAGGGCAGGGCAGCAAAACCTAAGTAAACCGCTATAAAAATGATTGCAGGCGCCATCAAAAATAACACTTTATCAGCAGCGGCCGGAATAATCAGTTCTTTTTGGACCAGCTTTATCACGTCGGCCAGCGTTTGCAGCAAACCAAACTTACCTACCTCGGTAGGGCCCAATCTATCTTGTATAAAGGCTGACAACTTGCGCTCTGCATACACGCCAAATAGCGTAAACACAGCTACGAAAGTAAATAAGCCTACTGCAACAAGTATATATGTAAGATAAAAGTTCAACCGGTTTGCTTTAGCTGCAAACTTAATAAATTTAGAGATAATAGAATGGGACTACCGCAACAAAGTTGACCAAAACAGTAGGATTTATTAAAAATGAGATGAAGCTGAAGAATCAACTTTAACGCTATTTGCAACTAAACTCGGTAACTGACACATAGGACGATGTTACCGGCGCCGAAAAAAACCGCGAAGCGTGATGATCAAAATCTTTAGTGTCATCGGTAGTGGTAAAAAACCTGCGTGAGCCTTGTTGGCTTAGGTTCTGCTCCAATTCCGGATGCCGTTGCAGATAATTAGCCAGGCTTTTGGCAACTATATCGCCTTGGGTAACTACGTTGATGTTGGCGGGCAGATGCGCTTTGATCTTGTCCTGTAATAAAGGGTAATGCGTGCAAGCCAATAGTAAGGTGTCAATATGTTCAGACTGTGCCATAATCTGATCCAGATATTCCTGGATAAAATAATCAGACCCGGGTTTTTCGTATTCGCCGCTCTCAACCAATGGCACCCAAAGCGGGCAAGCCTGTTGATATACTTTCAAATCAGGAAAAAACTTTTGTATCTCCAGCAAATAAGATTGCGACTGCACAGTGCCGGTTGTGCCCAACACGCCTATTTCCTTCGTAGTTGAATACTCACCGATTACCTCGGCCGTTGGCCTGATAACGCCCAGCACCCTTTTAGCAGGCTCTAAGCCCTGCATATCCTTTTGTTGAATGGTGCGCAACGCTTTAGCCGATGCCGTGTTACAAGCTAGTATAACAAGCGGACAATCCTGCTTGAATAACCATTGCACACACTCCCAGGTATACTGATGGATAGTATTAAAAGACCGGTTACCATATGGTGCGCGGCTATTATCGCCAAGGTATACATAGTCGTACTGGGGCAAAACTTCCGCAATTGCCCTGAAAACGGTTAGCCCGCCTATGCCAGAATCAAATATACCTATGGGTTGCATCTTGGTGATTAGTTAATGGGTGATTAGCCTGACAGCAGTAAAATTCAAAGATAAGCAGTGAAATCATATAAAAACAAAAAGCGCCCTGTTTTACAGAGCGCTTCCTGAAATTATTATTTAAGGCTATATTATTTTACGCCTAATTTAACTTTTACAGCAGCTAACAAATCGTCAGCGGGCGGAGCAACTAATAATGCAGTAGTTGATGAGTCGATTACATAAGTGTAACCTTTTTCTTTAGCAACTGCACTGATAGCGCCGTTAACTTTGTCAATTAATGGTTTCATTAATTCAGCACCTTTAGCCTCAACTTTTTGAGAAGCCTCTGTTTGATAGGTCTGAGCACGTTTTTGTATGTCGCTCAATTCGCCTTGTGCAGCAAGTTTTGCGGCATCTGTCATCGTAGCTTGTTTACCCTGGTAGCCGGCTGCTTTATCTTGCAACTCTTTATCCATCCCTTGTAATACATCAAGAAATTGTTTCTTGAAAGCATCTATAGCAGTGTTAACAGTTTTGTAGTCTGGTAATTGTGGTATAAGCTCGTTGGTGTTAATATATCCAATTTTTGTTTGCGCGTTGGCAAAGTTGCCCATAAATACCATGCATAATGCAACTAAAGCAACTTTCATCAATTTTTTCATTGTTCTTTATCCTGTTTTTAATTTTGTACGATTATATATATAAAATTTTTATTTAGCAAATACTCCGGGTTTCAAACCCAGGCGGGTTATCACATCCGCGCTTTTATCATAACGTGGATTTGCGTATAACATTATCACCTCGCTATTTTTATCAAATATCATATCCATGTTTTCGGCTTCGGCAACTGCCTGCACGGCTTTTGCTACTCTATCCTGTATTGGTTTCATAACCGCGCTGCTTTTAGTCTCCAGCTCGCCGGCCGGGCCAAACTTTTGACGCTGAAAATCTTTCGCCGCCTTTTCTTTGGTGACTACCTCTTCTTCACGGCGTTTTTTAACATCGGCCGACATTAAAACCTGGTCTGCCTGGTAAGCCTTGTACATACGGTCAATTTCTTGAAAGCGGCCGTCAACCTCTTTTTGCCATTGATCAGACAAAGCGCCCAACTGCTTTTGCGCCGAAACATAATCGGGCATGTGTTTTAAAATGTAATCAGAATCGACATATGCAAAACGTTGTGCAAATGACGCCGTGAAAGCTAGGAACGTAAAAGCTAGTACTAAAATTACCTTTTTCATCATTTTTATGTTTATTGGAAGCCACCGCTTAAGCTTTGTGCTATAGAGAAGTGGAACTGTCCTTTGTTAGCTGATGGTATACCCGGGATAGGATCATAACCGTAACCGTAGTCAAGACCAAGCATACCAAAAATAGGTAAAAATATCCTTGCACCAATACCTGTTGAACGACGTACGTTATATGGATTAAATTGCGAGAACTTATCCCAAACATTTCCGCCCTCTGCAAATGCAAGCAAGAATACGGTTGCTGTACCGCTGGCTATTACCGGGTGGCGCAATTCTAGAGTGAACTTATTGTAGATAGCACTGCCCGGGTTGTTGGTAGCATTGTAGTTTGATCCTACCGGAACTATCGAGAAGTTTTCATAACCACGTAAGCCTATGATATCACTACCCTGTAAAAACTGGTAACTCTGCATACCGTCGCCGCCCAGTTTGAAGCGCTCAAAGGGTGAAGCTGGGGCTGCTGAATTGTATCTACCCAAAAACCCAAACCTAACCTGCGACATAACGGTAAACTTGCCGGCTAAGTGTATAAACCACTGTGCATCAAATTTAACCTTAAAGTACTCTACAAAATGGTAAAGCTCTTGCTGCGTTGGTGGCAATTTGTAGTTAAGGCCATTAAATAACGAGTATGGCGGCGTGCCCTGCAACGTAAACTTAATGTTTGAACCACCGGTAGGGAAAATTGGCGAACCGTCTAACGAGTTACGCGAAAGCTCCTGGGTTAACTTAATATTGTATGACGTACCGTTAGAGAACAAATAACCCGGATAGTTATCCAAATTGTAATGGTCAAGGTTTAACGAGTAATTTAACTGGAAGCGATTATCCGGCCAGCCCAAACGTCTGCCCAACGTAACGCCAATACCGTTTATGCGTAAGAAGTTATAGTTAGGATCTGTTTTAGCAAAATACTGACCAGAAGAACTTAACTGCGTATAAGCAGAAACCGAGAAATAGATAGGTTTTTTACCACCCAACCACGGCTCAGAGAAAGTGAAAGAGTAGTTTTGATAAGTACGACCGCTTGACTGCCCCCTGATGCTCAGCTTTTCGCCATCGCCTTTAGGTAAGGGTTTGTAATCTTTTAAATGGAAAATATTACGGATAGCAAAGTTATTGAAGGTTAAACCTAAGGTACCAACAAACTGGCCACCACCAAAGCCACCCGAAAGCTCAACCTGGTCGGAAGGTTTTTCAACAACCTGATAGATCAAATCAACCGTACCGTCGGCAGCATTTATGTTAACCGGCTTAGGCTCTGTCTTAGTGTCATCAAAGTTACCCAACTGGCCTATAATACGTGTACTTTCAATCAAAGCAGCTTTGTTGAATTTCTGTCCCGGCAGGGTTTGTAATTCACGTAAAACCACTCTGTCATTTGTCACATCGTTACCCTTAACAGTAACGCGGTTTATGGTATACTGAGGGCCCTCATAAATCCTGATATTAAGATCAACAGTATCGCCATGTATACCAGTTTGCACAGGGTCTGAATTATAAGTCAGGTAACCATCGTTTAAGTATAACGAAGAGATATCATCGCCACTTGGCCCGCCACCGCTTAAACGTTTGTTTAACAGGTCCTCGCTAAATATGTCGCCTTTTTTTATGCGTAATATTCTATCCAGGTAATCATTAGGATATTTGGCGTTGCCAGTCCATTTTATATCACCAAAATAGTACTTACGGCCTTCAAAAACATTGATCTTAATATCAACAGTTTGATAATCATGACGCATAACCGTATCGCTTATGACCTTAGCATCACGGTAGCCCCGCTCCTGCATCTGATCAACCATGGCTTGCTTGTCCTCAATAAACTGAGTTTCCTTAAACTTTTTTGAGCCAAACACATTGTAAAACTTACGGGTACGCGTTTTAGGTAAAAGCTTTTTAAGCTTTGCGTTTGAGAAATCTTTATTGCCTTCAAAAGTGATGTCATTGATCATCACCTTGGTTTTTTTGTCAATAACAGCATCCAATATCAAACTGTTAGGATCACCCGGATCCGGCCTTTGTTTGATATCAATAGTGGTATTTAAATAACCTTTCTCGGCAAAGTATTTTTTAATGATAGACGTAGTACGGTTTATTAAATTGGTGTTTACAATTTTACCTTTATCATCTAATTTTTTATTAAGGTCTTCTATTTCGCTTTTGCGTATGCCCACTAAACGAAGGTTTGACAACCTGGGTAACTCTTTAATAGCTATCTCCAGGTAAACGGTATCCATGTTTAACCGGGTAACATATATCTGTACATCGTCAAACAGGTTCTCTTTGTAAAGATTTTTAACAATGTTAGCGCTGGCTTCGCCCGGCAACAACAATCTGTCGCCTTTATTAACCTTTGTAATTTGCAGCAACACTTCTTTGTCTAAATGCTGTGTGCCTGTAATATCAATACCACCAATAATATATTCTTTTGGATTTAAGTAGCTTAAGGTATCAGTGCTTGACGGCCTAAACGAAGGCTGGCCCTGCCTTATCTGGGCAACGGCAGAAACACTTATTACAGAGAAAATTATAGCAAACAGAAATTTATTCATTCGGATATTTTAGTGGGCTAAAAATAATTTATACAGTTGTTAAAAAGTGTTAAACGGAAAAATTTAGTTCACCTGCTCGCTTGTTTTACCAAAACGGCGCTCACGTTTTTGGTAATCCAAAATCGCTTCGTACAAATCTTCTCTCCTGAAATCAGGCCATAGTTTAGCTGTAAAATACAGCTCGGCATAGGCAATTTGCCATAACAGGTAATTGCTTATACGGTACTCGCCACTGGTTCTTATCAACAACTCCGGATCTGGCATATCGCCGGTATACAAGTTACTTTCAAACAGTTTTTCGTCAATGTCATTTATATCAATTTCGCCATTTTTTACTTTCAGCGCTATGCTTTTAGCAGCGTGCACAATTTCGCGGCGCGAACTATAGCTTAATGCAAGTGTGAGCACCAAACCAGTGTTTTGCGCTGTAGTTTCCATGGCTTTAGTTAATTCTTTGTGGCAACGATCGGGTAGCTGATCAAGATCGCCAATAGCGTTAAGCCGGATGTTGTTATCCATAAAGGTTTTTATTTCCTTGTGGATAGTAGCAACCATCAGCTCCATAATAGCGGTAACTTCTAATTTTGGGCGGTTCCAGTTTTCTGATGAGAAGGTGTATAGTGTAAGATATTTTACCCCTATTGCTGTAGCAGCTTCAACTACATCCCGTACGGCAACAACGCCGTTATGATGACCAAATATTCTTAATTTGCCCAGGCCCTTCGCCCACCTGCCATTACCATCCATAGTAATGGCGACGTGCTGCGGTAACTTTGACAAATCAATCTGATCCTTATAACTCATTTTATTTACCGGCCAACAAAAGCTTTTTGCATAGTGCAAAAGGCGCCTTTATTACATAAAGCCTACTTTTTTTCAGGTGACAAAGGTAAAACTTCCTTTGTACTTTTTTAGTATGCTGACAAAAGAAAGTTTGCACAAAAAATGGTTAAGCTTAGCCTATCGTTTTGAGTACCTGTAAATTGATTTTGCAATGTTAGTAATAACACTTCGGGCTGATGAAAGTATAAGAGATGGTAAAGCCGGCAAACATATAAGTATCGCGCGGGCGCAGATCGCCACGCTGGGCACCGGCCACCCCGCTGCCTACCAAAGACCGATCGGAAAAGGCGACAGACAGTGGCGACGATAAGCTAGTTTTATCGGCATATAAACCGCTTACGTCATCTAAATAATCTGTAAATGCTACGCGATAGCCCAACTCTAAACCAAGCGAAATCCTACCCGCCACGTTATATTTCATCCCAATGCCAAAAGGTGCGGCAATGGTACTGCTTTTGTATGCTTTGCCTTCGGTTTCTAGCGTTCTTAGCTCATAAGTTTGGCCCTGGTAGGTAGCTTTAGGGGTATATTCTGTAAACGCAATTCCAGCAAAAATATAGGGCGTAAACATATTTTTTGATACAGAGGGCACATACTCCAAAAAGTTAAATTCGCCCATAAGGCTCGCTTCAGTCATAGATGTCTTGAAACTCAGGTTGCGGTTTCTGTCTTGAGCGTTGCTTGAAAGACTATCGGCACCTTGGATTATGCTATAATTATAAGCAGCTTTTAGCCCCCAATAAGGATTAAAATTTCGCTTGACAAAAATACCGCCGCCAAGCCCCGAAAATTTGAATGGATTATGTTGATTAAGATCGCCCATGTAGCCTGCACCGCCAAAGTTGCCGCCAATCTCCCAGGTTTGGGCCCGGGCGCTTAAGCACAGTAAGGTTAAAAGTATAGCCGCTAAATATTTAGCCATCCGTAAAAATTAGTAATTGCGGGCATCAAGGCCCCACATTAGTTTGTTTCTTAACGTTGATAAATAGCTTTCATTATTTAGGCGAATAAGATTAAGCTCAAAAGGGGCCTTTTGTACTTTAAAACGCATCAGCTTATTGATAACCTCGGTACGCGAATCGCAGGAAAGGATATAATTTGAGCTGCGCGATTCGACTTCGAAAGATAACAAGGTGGTATCAGGCAAAATGATTGGTCTTACGTTTAAATTATGCGGCGCTACGGGTGTAATCACTATACTGTTTGCGTGCGGAAATATAATTGGACCACCACAGCTTAAAGAGTAGGCTGTAGAGCCTGTTGCTGTTGCGATTATAATCCCGTCGCCCCAGTACGAATTCAGGAACTCGCCGTCAATAAACATGTTGGTGGTAATCATTGCCGAATCATCGCGCTTGTGGATGGTAATATCGTTTAAAGCAAAGTTATGAAGCCCAAGAATATTAAGCTCAGATTCTACCTTCAACAACCCCCGTCCGTCTAACGTATATTGGCCATAAACAACTGCCTGAATAGCCGCTGCTATATCGCTTTTATTAACACTGGCCAAAAAGCCCAACCTTCCGAAGTTGATACCGATAACAGGCACGCCAGAGTCGCCTATAACGCTTACCATGTCCAGCAGTGTGCCATCGCCACCTAAAGTGATAAAGGCATCAATTAAACCTCTAATGGGTTCTTTTTCCTGCAATACATTAAATGCGTTGGTATCTATCTTGTCTCGCAGGTAATCAAAAAGCTGATGATGAACAAACACCTGCACCATGTGAGATGATAAGCTATCAAACACCTCTTGTATAAAAGGTATCACTGCCTCATCATTAAAGGGCCTGCCGTATACTGCTATATTCATTTAGTTGTTGGTTCATGGTTATTAGTTCATGGGCTGAAACGGTGATAGCTATGAACTATCAACTATGACCTATGAGCCAAACTACAAATTAAGATAATTCATTAGCGACGCATAACGGTCCATTGCGCCGTCATCGTGTTCACTGTGGTTAAAGCTGGCTTTAACGTCGTAATCATAACGCATAAAGGTGGCCACTATGTTTGATATGTCTTGCTTATTTACCTTTAATGTAACCTCCATCCGAGTCGAATCCGGGAAGGTGCGTACATATGAGCTTAAAATCTGCGCATTGTCCGACTCGACCACTTGCGCCATGTGCGCCAGCGAGTTATTTTTATTACTGATATCTAACACGATGATACCGCCGGGCTGCGCTACCGACGTGATAGTGGCAAAGTACTCGTTCATGCGGTTGAGGGGTATCAATCCTAAATAATTCTTTTTAAGATCCAATACCGGCACAACGCTCAACTGCTGCTCAAAAAACAGGCGAATGACGTCGTAGACATGCTGGTCTTCGCGCACATACGGATTTACCAAAGAAAGTCCCAGCGCGCCTATTGGCGTTTGCGGATCAACCTCTGCCTGAATATCAGTTTCGGACAGCAGGCCTAAAAACTGGTCTTCGTTTACAATGGGCAAATGGCGCACACGAAATTCTACCATACGATCAAGCACTTTCTGAACAGTGTCAGAAGTGTGTACCGGCGGTATCGCGTCAGCTATCAGCTCAAATGCAACCATTTATGCTCCTATTTTTTGTAAAAATATTTTCAACAACCTGTTAAACTCCTGCGGGTGCTCCATCATAGCAGCATGCCCACAATTATCAATCCAATGTAGTTCAGAATCTGGCAATAACTCATTAAACTCCTCGGCCACCTCGGGCGGAGTAATTTTATCATTACGACCCCATAATAAAGAAACCGGCATGTGTATTTTATGCAGATCTTTTTTCATGTTATGGCGTATGGCCGATTTTGCCATGGCCAGCAGGCGAATAACACTATGGCGGTCATTCACTAATTTATAAACCTCGTCCACCAACTCTGGCGTAGCAATTTTTGGGTCGTAAAAAGTGTACTCAACTTTCTCTTTTACAAAATCCATACTTTCCCGGCGGGGGAAAGAGCCGCCAAAAGCGTTTTCGTATAAACCAGAGCTACCGCTTAATACCAGCGCCCGTAACTTTTCGGGATGCGTCAGCGCGTATATTAATCCAACATGACCACCCAGCGAATTACCCAACAAAATGACATTTTGGAGCTGTTTGTACTTAATAAACTTATGTACAAACTTTGATAACGTTTTAACACCGGTTGTTATTACAGGCAGTTCATAAACCGGCAATAAAGGTAATATCACCCTATACTTGTGTCTAAACTCTTCAATAACCTCTTCCCAGTTGCTAAGGCCGCCCATTAAACCGTGCAGCAGCAACAAAACCTGTCCTTCGCCCTCATCGATGTACTTAAAACCACGTTCTTCTTTAAGCGCGAAACTCATATATATCTTTAGTAAATTTTATCTTCATAAGGGTTTTACCCTCGACTATCTGCCTATAAAAATAGGTTATTGTGATGTACCTGCAACAATAAAACAAATAAATTATCCTAGAAGTTGTTTTACTACTTCTGATATTGTCTTACCATCGGCCTGCCCGGCAAGCTCTTTATTAGCCAAGCCCATAACGCGACCCATGTCTTGCATAGAGGTTGCGCCAATTCGGCCTATAAGCTCCTGCACAAAACCTTCTACCTCAAAACGAGTCATTTGCTGTGGCAAATATGGTTCTATGATCGCTATCTCACCAATCTCTATCTGGTAAAGGTCATCACGTCCCTGAGTTTTGTAAATATCAGCCGACTCCTTGCGTTGCTTTACCAGCCTTTGTAAAACCTTTATTTCGGCATCCTGCGTTATTTCTTCTGCAGCACCTTTTTCTGTTTTGGCTAATAGCAAAGCCGATTTGATAGCACGCAGGCCCGCTAAACGCTCAGCTTGCTTAGCCAGCATGGCTAGTTTTATATCCTGATCTATTTGAGTTATAAGAGACATACGGTTTAATTTCTGGTATCGAATTTAATTAATTGATATTTATCATTTGTGCAGCCGCATAATGCACCTCTGCACATTAACTTACTTTCTTACAATATTGGTTGCCGTTGCCTGCGCGGTCGGCATAATCACCAGGTCATTAATGTTAACATGCTTGGGGCGCGACACTACGAACATAATGGTTTCGGCAACATCATTGGCTACCAAAGGTTCAAAACCAACGTAAACCTTTTTGGCCCGCTCTTTATCGCCTTTAAAGCGCACTTCAGAGAACTCTGTTTCAACTGCGCCGGGGTGTATTGCCGTAACCTTTATGCCATGCTGTACCAAGTCGATACGCAGACCCTGATTCAGCGCGTCAACAGCGTGTTTGGTGGCGCAGTACACGTTACCATTTGGATAAACCTCTTTACCTGCTATTGAGCCTATATTAACAATATGGCCTCTGCCATTGGCAATCATCCAGTTCGACACCACCTTGCTTACATACAGAAAACCTTTAACATTGGTATCTATCATCGTATCCCAATCGTCCACATTGCCGCTTTGTATAGGGTCAAGGCCCTGGCTAAGGCCGGCATTGTTTATTAGCACGTCAACCTTTTTCCACTTGGCAGGCAGGTTTTCAAAGTTGCTGATCACTTGCTCGCGGTCGCGCACATCAAAGGCGCATACGGCAACTTCGGTGTCGTACTTCTTGTTTAAACTGGCAGCTAGCTTTTCAAGCCTGTCAAGCCTGCGGCCGGTTAGTATCAGGTTGTATTTTGCGCTGGCAAACAGTTTAGCGCATGCCTCGCCGATGCCTGCGGTAGCGCCCGTTATTAATGCAATTTTAGCCATATCTATAGTGTAAAATCGCCACGAAATTAGGGTTTTTGATTGGTAATTGCAGGTTTTAACAACAAAAGCCTGATAAAACTCATATCACTCAAATACAAGGCTGAAAGTAAGCGTATGCAAACCCAGCTTGTTAATAGGCGATGAGTAGGCGTTGTTTTCATGTCGCATTACATCGCCGAAGGAGTTTGACAACTTCACCTCGGGCGATAGTTTAAAGAACTCGAAATAGATATCGCAACCAAAGGCGGCCTCGTACGATGCAAACCCGCCGATGTTCTTCACCAGTTTGTCTATTGGCGCCTTGTCAATGTCGGCATTGGCTTTGCCTGATATGGCTTTTGAGTATTTGACGCCACCCAGCACGTACAGCCTGATGTCATGTATCCGGTCTGACTTGAGCTTTAGCGACAGCGGCAAATCAAACTGGGTTGCCTGTACAGATTTTGTAACGTTTAGCGAGGAGTTCGAATAGGTATAGGTGATCTGCCTGTCGGCGAAGAGCAGGCCAGGGTTTACGCGTGCCTCCAAATGTTCTGTAAGCATACGGCGGTACAGAAAACCAACGGCAAATCCCTGTGAGTTGGGCGAATTGATGCTGTTCAGGCTATCGGTAACTTTAGTACCATCGGTATCATAAAATGGATTGCGCCAGTTGGCGTTCTTGTCTATCTTGAAGTAGCTGCTAACGTAACTGAAGCTAAACCCAAAGCTGTAGTCTTTTTGGTCTGCGCCCCCACCCCATTTAGGTGCCGATTGCGCGAATATGGTATCGGCACAAAGCAGCAGACTTAAGGTAAGCAGGTAACGGGTTTTGATCATTTAACGCCGGTGTATATGGAACAGATACCAAACGCCAAAGGGCGGCATTTGGTATGCGTAAAGCCTACCTTATCCATTACGGCTACAAAATCCTGGCCTGCCGGGAAAGCGGCCACAGACTCCGGCAAATACGAGTAAGCTCTTGAGTCTTTAGAGAACAGCTTGCCTATGCCCGGGGTTACGTAGTTGAAGTAAAACTGATACAGCTGCTTTACGGGGAATACCTTAGGTTTAGAGAACTCTAACACGACCACCTTGCCACCCGGTTTAAGCACGCGGTTAATGTCGGCAAGGCCCTGCTCCAGGTTCTCAAAGTTGCGTACGCCGTAGGCTACGGTTACGGCGTCAAACTCATCCGCTTCGAAGGGCAGTTTCTCCGAGTCGCCCAGCTTAACCTCAAACTTGTGGCCCAGGTTGCGTTTGGCTATCTTTTGCTTCGCTATGTCCAGCATGCCCTGCGAGATATCAACACCTACTATCTTATCCGGATTAAGGATAGACAGCGCTTCAAAAGCGAAGTCGCCGGTGCCGGTGGCTACGTCCAGGATCAGTTTTGGCTGATGTTGCTTTAACTCGTTGATAGCTATCTTGCGCCAGATGATATCGATACCTAACGACATGAAATGGTTCAAAAAGTCATAGGTTTTTGAGATGTTGTTAAACATATCGGCCACCTGCTCTTTTTTGGTGCCCTGCTCTTGGCTGTACGGTATTACGGTTTTGCTCATAGTGTCAAGGGCAAAGATAGGTATTGAAGATTGGTTATGGAAGATTGCCGGCTAAAGATTAAAGGTTAGTGTTTAACCGTCAATGAAGTACTGCATGTTTGTTTCACGCGTGTGTGACACAAATGAAACAGATGAAACAAGATTTTAACCTAAGCAACTAATTATAAGTAGTTTACAAAAAACGCGTGAAACAAAATAAAACACGAATTACCTTTAAACTGCTGATAGTAAGCTCATTATAAATATCATTTTTTGTAAAAATTGAAACAACTTTAAAGTCAGTATTTTTATACATAAAATTACTTTAATAAATTGATTATCAAAAACATACAGATACATCGACTTTCGCCGAACAAAAGGATATTTGACCATAAAACTACTCCACCTTATAACGATATACCTGCCTGCCCAACTCGCCATCGGCATTGATTCCTTCAACAATAACTTTATAGTTGCCCGGGCCGTCGGCATTGTAAAAGTCAAGTGTGGCCTTACCATTAGCATCTGTTTTTAGGTACGGATTCCAGTAAATAGTGCTGCGTAGATCGGGTAATTTCGTGTCATTTCCGGGTTGATCGTATTTGGGATGATAAAACTCGCGCACTTTATTAAAACCTTTTGGGCTGATATTAGCTAAGTTAGGAGTATAAAATTTCTTATTCATGCCACGCGTGGTATGTATCATTATTGCCGCCCCCCCTATAACGCTTATTGCAGCGGTGTTGGTAGTAACCACCTCTATCTTTAACACATCCTGCGGATCAAGTATATTGTTATCAAAAATGTCACCGATCTGCATCGGATCACTAATTAGTGTTCCATCCACAATGAGTTTCATAGGGCGCAAACCATTTGCCTGCCTGCAATAGGGATAATAATAGTAGTGGTATTCTATACTGTCATTGTCGCTCCGCCTAACCTTGTAAACAAATTCCTTAAAAACTACCCCCGGCAGTTTGCCTTGTAAACAATTACCCAAATTGGCGCATTTGTCGGCCTCCGGAATAACATAGGAATGATCAACACTCACATCCCGAATCTGGATGCCATAATTTGGTTGTCCTATATCCTTTTTCCGTGCTCTAATCCTCACCTCCCTCAGTCTATGTACCTTATCCAGTAGCCCTGCTTTCTCATAAATATCATCTAATTTTTTACCGTTGTCTATATAAGTTTTAAGTGTTTGAGCAATATTGGTACTCACATCACCCAGGTTTGGGTTCTTGTTTACTTTTAATGTAGGTATGGTGTCTAGCATTAGCCTTACCTTATCGCTGGCCTTGCTGCGTGCCGCTATGGTAAGTTTGACACTATCCGTTAGGAACATGCCGTCAAAGCTAAAATTTCCATTCGCATCGGTATTGGTTACTTTGGCCAGTTTAGCCCTTGGCGATATCAGGTTAACAGTAGCGTTGGGCAATAACTTGTTTGCTAGCGTGGTTACTTTACCTGTAATGTTTGTACCCAAACCCTCGGCTTTAAACTTAGGTTTAGTGTTTACGGTAGTTGACAGGTCCTTCCAGGCAAACCTGCGGTAGCCCTGTGTCAGCATCAGGTTATCTAATGCTTTATTTACTTCTTCGGTTGCTGCGGTAAAATAATAGTTAGGCTGTTCTACGTAGCCTTTCAAATCTGACGTTAACAGTATATTGGTGAAAATAGTACTTTCCTTGTTTTCATTCACCGGCAGCTTACTTTCATCAATTACCGACACCGAGAAATTACCAAAGGTAGGCTGGCCGTCGCTGTCTCTGGCGTCAAGGCCTACTTGTATCTTTTCTTTGCTTCCATAGGTGGTTTTATTGGTTTTTAAAACCAACTGCATTTGATCGTTATTCTTGATAAATGCAATTCTTTCACTCAAGGGTTCGCCATTAATGTTAAACAGCGTAAACTGGGTTATACCCGTACGGAAATCTTTTTTATCCAGCCATATCGCGCCATCTTTAACAGGCGAAGCAAAGATGATCTCGCCATTGGTTTGCGCTATGAGGTATACCGGCATTTTTAGCAGGGAAGCCGACGCGCTGATCCTCACCAGTAAACTGTCTTTATTGGGTTGATAAACACTTAGGGTATATCCCTCATCGGCTGCCTTGGGTAAATCAATAGTTTTGATGGTGCCATCTGCAAAAGTAATGTTGGCTTTATAGGTTTTACCTGTTTGCGGCCGTAACGTAAAACTGCCCATACCTGCCTGCAGGGTCTCTATAGCTGTTATTTCATTATTTTCATTATCTGTTATCTTCCCCTTAATGTTTACGCCTAAACCATCTACGCCAACAGCCTTAAAGGCTATCCTCGAAGTAATGCCATTTACCAGGTTGCCGCCTTCGGGGAAAAACTGCACATCGCTTTGCGACAAGGCAGCCTTGATAGCAAAATCTCGCACCACAGGGTATTTGTCTGCTCCCTCTAACGTGGTATGGATGTAGGCCCCGGCAAGGTTAACCTTGTTGTCATTGTTTATGTTTATGCTGATACTGCCCAGGGCATCTGTCTTAACGTTTTGTGACCATACTATTTTTTTATCGATCACAATCTGGTACCTGACATTCTGCCCGGCTACCGCCTTCCCTTCGTCGTTGGTAAAGTTGAGCAGGGCGGTGAGCACCTGTTTGCCATCTATATCCTTATACCGGTAATCGGCCCTGGTAACTACATCCCGATTGCCAATATCGCCAACGGTAAATGTATGGTCAAAAAAATAGACGGGCCCGGCATTACGCATCCATTGGGTATACGCCCTGATACGATAATTGCCCTCGGTATATTCATCGCCTAAAATAAAATTGCCCATCGCCATGCCAGAGGTTACCGGCAACTTTAAATTTTTCACTACCGAGTCTCTTTCATTGATCAGATCGACATGAACTGCGCCGCTTATGGCGGATAGCTGATGACTGCTGCCGGTAGTTAAATACCCCTTAAACCATATCGTGTCGCCCAGGGCGTAATAAGGCTTGTCCATGTGCAGGTATACTTTTTCCTGCGGAATGCTGTCTGTCCACTTTTGAAAAGCAACAACTAAGGGATTGACAGGTACGCTTCCACGCGGAATATCGGGCACCGGTGGTTTGTATTCCACCGGTAATTGGTCGCCTACCCGGGCCCTTGCCCAGTTACCATGAATGTAAAAATCGCGGTAATCAGTGTAACTGCCCTTTTCGTCGATGATGGCCTGTTCTGTGGCCAGTTTTAAAATGGATGTTTTACTGTCGCTATACTTATTCTTCTTAGCATCAGATCTATTTAAAGCGAAGGTAGCGGCCTTTTGAGGTGCATAATTAACGTACAGCATGCTAAATTTAAACGACATAAAACCCGTATCAATGACAGTGATCAGCGAATCAAACTGTACGAGCCGATCCTTTATCACGGCCATATCCGGGTCTATGGTATAGCCATCTACCTTAAGCCGTTTGTAACCATACATTGGGCGGACGATGAAACCATTCTCTAATGTATTGTTTGCATATACGGAGCGTAAAAAGTGCATAAAGGAACCCTGGTAGGTTTGCAGGCGGTTTTTGGCCCATTGGCTTTTTTGCTCGCCGGTACCCTCCATTTCTTCAAAACTAAATTCGCCATGGTATAAGGCAATATCCTCGGCTTTGTTATAACCAAAATCCTGAAGAAGGTAGTGTATGCGGTACCCTAAACTGCGATTTTCTATAATCAAAAAAGCGTCGGCATCGGCCAATAAAAGGTTTTTTTTGGTGCTGAAGTTGATGACCTGGGGATTAAGGATGACACATTGCCTGGCATTGTCTGAGGTACCCAGAAAGTTCTGTTTAAACAACTCCAGGTTAGCATCCGTTTTAGATCGCTTTCCGATAGTTACCTTGGCAAGGGCTATATATTTTGGCTGTAGTATAAACCCAACCTTTACGGTTGCGTTGTTTACAATAATGTTTTGTGTAAGCGACTCATAACCCAGCATCTGCGCGGAAAGCTTAAATGTACCCTGGGGGACGGATGCAAAATTGAACAGACCGTTTTCATCAGTTAAGGTTACGCGTTCTGAGCCGCCTATAAATACAGTAGCGCTGTTAAGCGGTTGGCCTTTATCATCAGTAACGCTTCCGGACAGATTATAAGTCTGCCCGGCAACCATAGTTGGCAAAAGCAGTACCGTCCAAAATAGCAACAATTGTAAAAAAGGTTTCATTAAACGGTATTGGTTTTCTAAAGATAATACTTTGTGGTAGAAAACATTTACGCTGTTACCTCTACTCCACTTTATATCTATACACCTGCCTGCCCAGTTCACCATCGGCATTAATACCTTCAACCACTACGCGATAAGTGCCTGCGCCATCGCCGTTGTAAAAGTCAAATTTTACTTCGCCGTTAGCATCGGTATTTACGTACGGGTTCCAGTAAATGGTGGTGCGTAGGTCTGGTATGCGCGCGTTAACCTTAGGATTATCATACTTTGGCGAATAAAACTGGCGCATTTTATTATACCCTTTTGGCATTATATTGGCCACATTAGAATTGTACTGTTTACGTAGTGATGGGGCTTTAAGGATGATGTTGATATAGCCAGCCGGCGGCGGACCATCACCAGTTCGGGCGATGCGCGATTTGGCAGGTAAGCTTGTACGGATCACTTGTATCCTGTCTACGTCTTGAGGCAAAAACACATTGCCGTTTAATATCTCGTCCACCGTGTAACTTCCAAGTCCTCCATTTACCATAACTGATATTGTTCTACCGTCGGGCGTAGACCCGCCTGCAACGGATATTGATGGCCGCATGTCGACTAATTGTGTAACACCCGTTGGGCCAACCTCAACGGTAACGCCTGGTACCCTGGCTAATAAAAATGTCCCGATATCTTGAAACTGCTCAGGATCTTCAATCCTGATTACCTTATCAACAGAGATGTCTCTTTGAGTGCCCATCCCCTGCATCATGGCATTCTTATTTTCATTCTCGATAACCTTCACAGCATTAACCTTTACCTCTTTCAGATTATGTAAACCGGTAAGCTTGGCAGGTTTACCTTCTTCAGCAGCATCTTGCAATTTATTTGCGATGAGCTGCACCTCGGCCAAATTTGTTTTTTGGTTGATCGCTAGCTCAGGAATAGTATCAATGGTGATGATTGTCCCGTTAGTACTTTCAGGGATTTTAGAACTAACTGCAAACCTGGCGCTGTCTGCAAATACCAAACTATCAAACCTAAAGCGGCCATTGGCATCGGTATGTGTCATTTTATAATTTATCCGCGCGTTTAACGAAACCAGTATTACCGCAGCACCATCCACTGGTTTACGCTGCAAGTTTGTTACAGTGCCTGATATGACCGTGCCTTTCTTCTCGGCCGCAAAAGCGGGAGGATTACCTATGGAATTTTGCAAGGTCTTCCACTCAAACCGGCGGTAACCCTGGGTTAGCATCAGGTTGTCAAGCGCCCGGTTAGTATGGCTTGTATCAGCAGTTGCTGTAAAATAATAATTAGGCCGCTCTACATAGCCTTTAATATCTGATGTAAGCAGCAGGTGCGACAAGATGGTACTTTCGGCACTTTCATCAACCGGCACCTTGTTTTCGTCTATTACGGCTACCGAGAAGTTTGCCGCGGCAGCGGCACCGTCGCTGTCTTTAGCCTTTAATTTTAACTGCACCCGGCCCCGACGGTTGTAAATGGTACTATCGGCGTTTACGGTCAGCTGCATCTGATCTTGATTTCTGATAAAGGCTATCCGCTCAAGCAAAGGTTCGTTTTTAGTATTAAATATAGTGAATTGCGCTATCCCGCTTGGAAACAAGGCCTTGTTAAGCCACACATTTGTAATAGGTGTTTTTATGGATATTGGCGATGAAAATAATACGCGACCGCTGCTATGCGCCACCAAATTAATATTTGACGGCTGCAACAGATCTGAGGCATTGATACGCACCAATATGCTGTCTTTACTGGTTTGGTAAACACCTAATACATAACCCTCTCTTGAAGCCGTGGGCAGCGGGATACGCTTGATCGTACTATCAGCAAACTTAATGTTAGCGGTATACGTTTTGCCCCGCTCGGGCATCAACAAAAAGTTACCCATGCCGGCGTGGCGGGTAAAAATTGGGGCCACTTGCTTATTGTCGCTATCTGTTACGTAGCCGCCAACAGGCACACCAAGGCCATCTGTACCGGTGGCCTTAAAGGCCACACGCGACGCTACGCCGGTAATAAGGTTACCACTCTCCGGAAAAAACTGAATGTCGGTTTGCTGCAGATTGGCCTTTGTCAGGCCACCCTCAGGTACAGCTTTATTTTTATCATTCAGCGGATCGCCGACGGTGATGGTTTTATCAAAAAAGTACGCCTCGCCTGCGTTACGCATCCACTGGGTGTAGGCGCGCACGCGGTAATTGCCTGTTTTAACTGTATCGTTTAAAACCAGATCGCCGGCAATGGTGCCTTGGTTTACGGGTAGTTTCAGCCTTTGCACCAACCGGGCCTGGTCATCAACTAACTCTACATAAGCGGCGCCGCTTAATAGCGACAGCTCATGATCGGCGCCACTGGTAATGTATCCCTTAAACCACATGGTATCGCCCTGCGCGTAATAAGGTTTGTCCATGTGCAAGTGTATTTTTTCTTGCGGCAGGCTGTCTGTCCAGTTATGCAGCAAAGCCAGCAGTTGGTTAGTGGGTACAGCCTTACGCGGTATTTCAGGCAAAGGTGCTTTATACTCTATTGGCAGCTGGTCGCCCACGCGTAATGAGCCCCATTTACCGGTGATAAAGAAGCTTTCATAATCTACATAACTGCCCCGGCTGTCAATAACGGCCTGCTGGTTTGCCAGCACTAAGATAGACTCGTTGACACCTAAAGACATGGTTGATTCAAACGTCGCAGGCTTTTTATTGGCAAATTTTATGGCCCTTTTAGGATCATAAGTTACCACCATTTTCTTAAACTTAAACGATGTCAGGCTGGTATCAATAGCAGATATAAGCGAATCGAATTTTATAGGGCTGTCTTTTATGGTGACCCTATCCGGATCAACCAAACGGTTATTTACAGTAAACCTGCGGTAACCATACAATGGCCGGGCTAAAAAGCCGTTTTCGGCGACGGTATTAGCATAAACAGATCGTAAAAAATGCCTGAACGAACCCTGGTAAGCCTGCAAACGCATTTTAGCCCAATAATCCTGCATCTCAAATGTTCCCTCTATCTCTTCAAAGGTAAACTCGCCGTCGTGCAGCTCTAACCTTTGCGCTTTATCATAGCTAAAGTGTTTAAGCATGTAACGGATACGATAGCCGAGGCGCTTGTTTTCGATCACCAAAAACTCGTCAGCATCTGCAAATAACACACCTTGCCGGGTAGAAAAATTTAACACGCCGGGATTAACAATAACACATTGTTTGCCGTTAGCTGTGGTACCCAAAAAATTGTCTTTAAAAATATTGTAATTAGCTTCCCAGGCTTTATTGTTACCTATAGTTACCTCGGCAAGGCCTATGGCTTTGGGGCTTAATTTAAGTTCAACTTTTATGGCTGCGTCTTTTACGATAATGTTTTGCACCAGCGGGGCATAGCCCAGCATTTGTACCGAAAGTTGAAAGGTCCCGGCCGGAACTTTAGCGAAATGGAAGCGCCCATCGTCATTGGTAGCCATAACACGTTGCGAACCACCAATAAAAACGGTAGCGCTTTTAACAGGTTGGCCCTTTTCGTTACTTACTACACCAGACACGTCATACCCATTCTGCGCAAACGCAGTGACATATAGCAGCAACAAGGCTACAGAAAGCAATAATTGGCGAAGGCTCCTCATCAGAATATTTTAGGTGTAGTAAATATATTGATTTAAAATGAGTTGCCTAATAAATGGACAAGTTTCTGACGAAGAAGTAAGTATAGGCGAAATTGGTATCGGAAAGCTAATAGCAGTAACCTTCTAAACCTCCTTCACCATCCAAATAGTGCAGGCAAAGTGCCCCGAATTGCCCAGGGCGCCATCAAGGTGTTTGTAGCCGGCTTTTTCATACATACTAACCGCCTTAGCCAATTGCGGAAAAGACTCAAGATACAAATGCGTATAGCCCATTTGCTGAGCGGCTTCGTTGCATTTATCCATCAGCAATTTGCCAATGCCGCGGCCGCGCGTGGCGGCGGTTAGGTAAAGTTTTACCAGTTCGGCATACCCGATGGGCAGGCCATCGGTAGGAAAGATGCCGCAGCCGCCAATGAGTTTTCCATCCTCTTCGGCTACAAAATAGCAGCTGCCCGGGGTTTCGGCAAATAGCTGGTACAAGCGGTCGGTATCAGGGTCTGAGTATACCGTGCCTTGCTTAGGTACATCAAATTCAACCAGCGCCTGGCGGATGATGTGGGCCAATTGTTCGTTATCTTCTGGTTTTATGTTGCGGATGTTGATAGCCATATTAGTTATTGGGTTGGGTAGCGGCCATAATTACCTTGGCGCGCTGGTAAAAGCTCTGTAATTCCATTTGCTGTTCTACTTCGGCAATGGCTTTCATCAGGTTGTTTTGGGTGTTGATAAGGTCTGTCGCGGCGGTAATCATAATTTGCCAAACGGGTTTCATTTGTTCTATCAGCGCTTTACCCTTGTCGGTTAATTGTACCCGCCGTTTGCGTTCGTCGGTTTTGTCTTTTGATGATTTTACCAACTTCAGCTTTTCAAGTTCCTTTAACAAACCTATTGTTGATGGGTGCGTGTAGCCAATTTCGGTAGCCAGCTCAACCACGCTTAATAGCGGCTTAAGGTGTAGCGTATAGATAACCGGGAACCACTTGGGCTCAAAGTCGATACCGTGGGCCTTGTATATCAGTAAGCCGTCCTTGCGCATTTGCTCGCTCAAGCGTTGCAGCCGGGTGGCAAGAGCCAGTATGCCCGATTCGTCAATTACGCCCATGTGGCTATTTATTTAAGTGTAAGCGATAAAACATACTGTCGGCCGCCATTCGCGGGAAATGCAACGGCAGATCATCAGCGCGGGTTGATAAAAAACCGTTACGCTCATAAAACCTGTGCGCTGCCTTTAATGGCGGCACCGTGCCCAGGTAAAAATCGGTAAAGTTATTATCCCCGCTGTATTGCAGCAATGTATTTAACAACTGCTGTGCAACGCTTAGCGCTTTGCCCCGGTATGCCTGTTTTACAAACATCTTGCGGATAGCACCTAAGCCCTGCCCGCCATTGATGAGCGCTATGGTGCCTATCAATTCATCGTCTAAAAAAGCGCCCCAGAAATTACCCCCACCCTGATGATAATTTGCTTCAATATCGCGCAGATCCGGCTGATCTTCAATAGTTATTGGCAGGCTAAACTCCACCTGTTGTATGGTTAAAACAATGTCTATCACCTGTGGGCAATAATCATTGTTAATGGGCCTTATGGTTACTATATTTTGCATAGCTAATAATTTATATACAATAATACGTAGCTGACTACATATATTTCATCTATTTATCAAAAACTGACAAATAGATGAAATATTATTGTTCTGAATTTAGCGCCAGCAAACCTTCCATATCAAGCCTGCGGGTGTACATTTCTATCTCGCCGTTAGCGTCTATCGGCCACTCTTCGCGCGGTCTGTCCCAGTATAATTCTACACCGTTATGGTCGGGGTCGTCAAGGTATATCGCTTCTGATACGCCATGATCAGATGCGCCGGTAATAGAATATTTAGCTCCTATCAAACGCTTTACTATCGCCGCCAGGTCTTTACGCTCGGGATATAAAATGGCGGAATGAAACAAGCCCGGCGTGTTTTGCGGTGCGGGTGGCGCACCCTTGCTTTGCCAGGTGTTTAAACCAATATGATGATGATACCCGCCTGCCGATATAAACGCGGCCTGGTCGCCATACATTTGCATCACCTCGAAACCCAGCAGGCCGCAGTAAAAGTCCAGCGACTGCTGGATATCACTTACTTTTAAATGGATGTGTCCAATACGGGTCTGCGCGGGGATTTTATAATCACTCATAACAAAATGTTTAAACATCAAATTTACGGATTTTTGTAATTTACCGCAATTTACCTGTTTAATTGTGGCAATATGCTGATAGTTTAGCGTACGGTAGCTGCGTTTTCACTACGCTGTTACTACTAATTACCCCTTACTAATTCCTATCTTTGCAGCATGATTATTAAATCAGCAGATTTTATTTGCAGTAACACGCAGGTATCTAAATTACCACCACCGGTTAAGCCAGAGTATGCTTTTATTGGTCGCTCAAATGTGGGCAAGTCATCGTTGATCAATATGCTTACGGGTAAAAAGGGCTTGGCTAAAACTTCGCAAACTCCAGGTAAAACGCAACTGATCAACCACTTTTTGGTGAACGAGAACTGGTACATTGTAGATTTACCGGGTTACGGTTATGCACGTGCCTCCAAAACCAAAAAAGCCGACTGGAATAAGTTTATCCAAATGTATTTAGACAAGCGCGAAAGCCTGCAATGCGTTATGGTACTGATAGATAGCCGCCTTGAACCCCAAAAAATAGACGTTGAATTTTGCAACTGGCTCGGCGAAAAAGGTTTGTCTTTTGTATTGGTGTTTACCAAAGCCGATAAGCAATCATCTTTAAAAACAGACCAAAGCGTGGCCAAATTCAAAAAAGCGCTTTTAGAGACCTTTGATGAAGTGCCGCAAATTTTTGTTACATCTGCCGAACTACATGCAGGCAGGGATGAGATACTGAGTTTTATTAGTGGGATAAACCAGGATTTTGAAATACCTGATTATAAGACGTTTGATTAACCAAAAATGAAAAAATACCTCTCATTAGTCACCTTCTCGCACACCATATTTGCTATGCCGTTTGCCTTTATCGGCTTCTTTTTGGCAATTACGACCACGACGCATACGTTTGAGTGGCCAAAGCTGCTGATGATGGTGTTGTGTATGGTATTCGCACGTAACTCGGCTATGGCGTTTAACAGGTATTTAGACCGTAACATCGATGCCAAAAACCCACGCACCAAGGTGCGCGATATACCTGCGGGCCGTATTAGTCCTGCATCGGCATTGACGTTTACTCTTGTTAACTGCTTATTGTTTATAGGCATTACGTGGTTTATAAACCCATTGTGCTTTTACCTATCGCCTGTTGCGTTGCTGGTGGTGCTGGGTTATAGCGCTACCAAACGTTTTACCGCACTGTGCCATTTAGTATTGGGTTTGGGCTTATCGCTTGCTCCTATCGGTGCTTATTTAGTGGTTACGGGCGAATTTGCCTTGTTGCCGATATTCTTCTCGTTAGCGGTACTTTGCTGGGTTAGTGGCTTTGATATCATCTACGCCCTGCAAGACGAAGACTTTGACCGCAACGAAAAGCTGCACTCCATCCCTGCTTATTTGGGTAAAGTAAACGCTTTGCGCTTATCTACTTTTCTGCATGTACTGTCGGCTATATTTATTGTACTGCCGGTGTTTTATACCAACGTTGGCCTACTGTATTATGTGGGCATCGTGTTTTTCTGTGTGATGCTTACCTACCAGCACCTGTTGGTTAAACCTAACGACCTAAGCCGTGTAAACTTTGCCTTTATGACTACTAACGGCCTGGCAAGCGTGGTGTTCGCGGTTTTGTTTTTGTTAGATAGGACCTTGTTAATGCATGGTATGTTTTTGGGCATGCATCTGTAAAAAAACGATACAATGGATAGTTCTGCAGCACTCATCATTTTTAGGAAAAGCTTAGAAAAATTTGTCCATTTTAACGAAGCCGAGTGGATTGTTTTTACCCAGCACCTAACCTTTAGCACCCTTAAAAAGAAACATTACTTTGCAGAATATGGTAGGGTTTGTGATAAGACGGCGTTTATCGTTTCCGGATCGGTACGTTATTTTCACATAAAAGATGGTGTAGAATTAACCGGCTATTTCAGTTTTGAAAACGAGCTAACCAGCTCATACAAAAGCTATCTCACCGGCCAGCCCAGTCTGACTTATATACAGGCCTTGGAAGATACCCGCCTTATTAATATCAGCAAGAACGATATGGAACTGATGCTGAATAATCCGCTGCTCGCCTACAAAATGGAACGCTTTGGGCGCATGGTTGCCGAACATTATTTATGCTGCTATGAAGATAGGGTCGCGTCGTTCATTACACAATCGCCAGAGGAGCGCTATCTTCAATTACTCAGTACCGGCAAACAAGTGTTGCAAAGAATGCCGCAGCATTATATTGCCAACTTTTTGGGCATCACTCCTGTTTCGCTTTCGCGGATTAGAAGGAGATTAATCGTATCCCGGTAACCACCGTGCTTTCCAAAACATTACTTTCTTATCTTTAGTTAACGTTTTGAAACTGAGGCTTGATCTATTTTTGTATCACACCAAAACAAAAAGATCATGCATACCATATTAGGAGCCGGCGGGCCAGTAGCCAACGCATTAACCCTCGAATTAGAAAACAACAACCAAACTGTCCGTCTTATCAGCCGTAAGCCTATCATCCCGGCCAAAGCAAATACTACGTGGCAAAAAGCAGATTTGCTGAACTATGACGAATTATCTGCAGCTGCAAAAGGGGCAACCGTTATTTATTTATGTGCAGGCCTGGTTTACGATAAAAATATTTGGCGCGAGCAATGGCCCATATTAATGCAGAACGTTATTAATGTAACTAAACAAAATAATGCCCGTTTGATATTCTTTGATAATGTTTATATGTATGGCCTGGTTAACGGCCCGATGACTGAAGAAACTCCTTATAACCCGATAAGTGAGAAAGGAAAAATTCGCGCTGGTATAGCTGATATGTTAATGGATGAAATTAAAGCCGGAAACATACAGGCAAGCATAGCGCGTGCAGCCGATTTTTATGGCACCAACTCTATGAATAGCTTTTTTGATATGATGGTGCTGGATAAGTTTTCAAAAAAGCAAACGGCGCAATGGATGGGGGATGTTAATAAACTGCACACCTTTAGCTATATACCAGATATGGGCAAAGCCATGTATCTGTTAGGTCAAAACCCGGACACCGATAACCAGATATGGCACCTGCCAACAGCAAAGCCAATTACCGGGAGGGCATTTATTGAGCTGGCGGCCGCCATTTACAACACCAAACCCAGCTATATGAGAATCAATAAGTTGATGCTTTTCATGATTGGCTTGTTTGACAAGCTAATTATGGGTACCGTTGAAATGTACTACCAACATAGTAACGATTATGTATTTGATAGCAGTAAATTTGAAAAGGCGTTTAATTTTAAACCAACCAGCTACCGGGACGGAATTAAACATATGGCTGAGACTTTGTATAAAGGTTAAGGTAAATCTCTGTGATCGTGTTCCACAGTTTTATGTCAAGATGCTGAAACTAGTTTATCATCACTTTAGTTTATTCCCAACTAATTTGCACATTTGCATAGCTACACATTCGCACATCAAACAATCATGATCCATAAAAAAACACGCACCTATATACCTGCCGACCTTGAAATTAAATGGGAAACGCTTGAACCGCTTTATAAAGATTTGGTGGAGCGCCCAATAAACTCGGTTGAAGAATTAGAGCATTGGATGCTTGACCGCAGCGAGCTGGAAGCCGCGCTTGAAGAAGATTTTGCCTGGCGCTATATCCGCATGACCTGCGATACCAATAACGAGCAACTATTGGCCGATTTTCAGTATTTCGCTACGGATATTGAGCCTAAAGCAGCCCCTTACAGCAATGAGCTGAACAAAAAACTGGTTGCCAGTGAGTTCTTTGATAAACTGGATGGCGATAAATACTTTGTCTATTTGCGCGGTGTAAAGCGATCGTTAGAGCTTTTCCGCGAGGAGAATATCCCGATACAAACCGAGATACAGGTTGAACAACAAAAATACCAGTCGATAAGCGGCGCCATGTCGGTACATATTGGCGACAATGAATATACGCTAGAGCAGGCCGCCGTATTTTTGAAAGACACTGACCGCAATAAGCGTCAGGAAGCCTGGGAAAACATCACTGGCCGCCGCCTGCAGGAAAAAGAAAAACTGGATGACCTGTTTGATCACCTGCGCGTATTGCGCCATAAAGTTGCCCTTAACGCCGGCTTTGAAAACTACCGCGATTATATGTTTCAGGCTATGGGCAGGTTTGATTACACTCCGCAGGATTGCTACGCTTTCCATGAGGCTATCGAATTGGAAATAGTACCCATACTGCGCGAACATGCGGAACAACGTGAACAGGCTTTGGGTCTTGACAGCCTGCGCCCCTGGGATATGGAGGTTAACACATCAGGCAAACCGGCGCTTAAGCCTTTTAATAACGGGGCGGAACTAATTGAGAAATCGATTCAGTGTTTCCGCAACATCAATAGCTACCTGGGCGAGCGATTAGAAATTATGAAAGACAACAACCTTTTTGATGTAGAAAGTCGCAAAGGCAAAGCACCGGGCGGTTATAATTATCCACTGTCTGAAACAGGCGCGCCGTTCATTTTTATGAATTCGGCCAACACCTTCCGCGATTTGACTACGATGGTACACGAGGGTGGCCACGCGGTGCATACTTTCCTTACTGCCGACCTGGAGCTAAATGATTTTAAGCATTGCCCGTCAGAGGTTGCCGAGTTGGCTTCGATGTCTATGGAGCTTATTTCCATGGATAAATGGGACGTTTTCTTTGATAATGAGGAAGACCTGAAACGCGCCAAACGCGATCAGCTGATAGACGTGTTAAAAACGCTGCCATGGGTAGCTGTGGTAGATCAGTTTCAGCACTGGATCTATACCAACCCTGATCACCTTGCTTCAGAACGCGCTGAGGCATGGTTAAAGATCTATGAGCCATTTGGTGCCGGCTTTGCGGACTGGAGTGGCTTAGAAGAAGCCGAAAGAAACCTGTGGCAGAAGCAGCTACACATTTTTGAGATCCCATTTTACTACATAGAATATGGCTTTGCTCAGTTGGGCGCCATAGCTGTGTATAAAAACTATAAAGAAAACCCCGAAAAAGCGCTGGAGCAGTACCTGGCTGCCCTAAAATTAGGTTACACCAAAACCATTAAAGAGATTTATGAAACGGCCGGCATCCAGTTTGATTTTAGTGCCGGGTATGTTGCAGAATTAGCTGCTTTTATTAAAGAGGAAATAGCTAAACTATAAAGACAGGCTGCTCTTTATCAGCAAAATATCATTAAAATAAAACATTATGGCGGCACCTTAAAAGTGCCGCCGTACTTGTCTATACCATTGTCATAAAATTGTTGTAACAGCCATTTTGGTACGGTTTTAGGGCATTAGTTAGTATGAAAAAGATCCTAACAATGTGCGCGGCGCTTGCCTTAACAGCGTCTGCAGGCTTTAGCCAGGACCTAAAGCCGGTACAAATAGATAGCTTAGTTACCGTATCCATGCCTGCTGAATATGCAAAAGTTGATACATTAGGTCAGCAGATATATTCTTCAAATTCAGACCTAGGTTATGTAGTGGTATTACGTACCCCGAACCCTAAAGGCACTGAACCATTGCCAAAAGAACGCGACCTGGATGCCAAGCTCAAAGAAAGCGTTAAAAACATTCAAAAGGAATCAAGTTATGCGAGTGCCCAGTATGTGCGGGATACTACTATTGGAAAACTAAAGGCTAAAACATTCACCTTGCAAACAGACAATGGCGGCGGCGACATACAGTTCAGAAACATTGTATTGCTTTACACGACCGGTGCTAACTACATTTTCGAATATGTATATCCAAATAATAGAAAAGACATGATTGCCGGTGAATACAAAACGTTTGTTAACTCTATCAAATTGTCGCCGGAGTTGAATCGTACGGACCAGTATATTTCAAACGCTAAGGGTATGTCGCCTACGTTGCTTATTGTGATGATTGGCGGTTTGATTCTATTAGCGATTGCGGTGGGATTATATATCCGCAGAAGAAATACAATGCAACTAGAGTAAAATTCAAATTACCCTAGTTATTTCCAACGATAGGAGAAATCTATAGATCTCTCCTATCGTTTTTTTTATGGTATCCGATCAATCCCTTATTCCATTTAGGCGATTTTAAAAACTCCCGGTTCTCGCACCAATACAGCCACATGGTACTAACCACTACGCCTACAGCAGAACCAGCCGTAACGTCCTCAAAAAAATGCTGGCTCAGGTACATTCTTGAAAAACCTACCAGCACGGCCAATAAAAACAACGGCAAACCCCATACCTTATCCTTAGCCCAATAGGCAATAATTAAAGTGGTAGAAAAAATGGTAACCGTGTGCCCGGATGGGAAACTATGCAGGCTTAATTGGTTAGTGCCTTCTATAAGATGTATTCCATTTAGCTTATCCTGAAAGTAGAGTTTAGGTCTCGGCGAATCAAACAAATGCTTTAAAGATTGTGCTACAATACCCGAACTTAACGCATAGCTACCTATCAGGATAAACGCTTTACGGTAGCTAAATAATAAAAGCATCAAGGCTATGGCTATGGTTGTCAGGCCGTCGCCAATATCGGTAACGTAGGCGGCAATGCCGTCTGCCCAGGGCCAGTTGCGGGCGTTTACAGCAAAGTAAATCTCCTCGCGGCTATAAGTTAGTTTAATGATCAGGCATACTGCTATCGACACTAGGTAAGGAATGAAAAAATACCTCAGTTTGTATAAAATAGCCTTAATTCCGATATTCATGGTGCAAAGTAAGCATATCCTTATATCCCAAACAAAAAAATGGTTATGTTTGGTTTTAGCACAGCAAATATTAAAGCATGTCGAGTAGCATATTCCGTAAAAAATCCATCAAAAAATTATTGGCAGATGCTGCCAGCGGCTATAGTGATGCCGAACACCAGGGCACACATTTAAAAAGAGAATTAAACGTACGCGATCTGACATTAATGGGCATAGCTGCCGTTGTTGGGGCGGGCATATTCTCAACTGTCGGTGTTGCTTCGTTTGAAGGCGGCCCCGGCGTTACGCTGCTGTTTGTGGTAACAGCTATTACCTGCGGATTTTCTGCCCTTTGCTATGCTGAATTCGCGTCACGGATACCGGTAGCCGGCAGTGCGTACACTTATGCTTACGCGTCGTTTGGCGAATTAATTGCGTGGATAATTGGTTGGGATCTGTTAATGGAATACGCCATTGGCAACATAGCGGTAGCTATATCGTGGAGCGAATATTTTGTTAACCTTTTAGAAGGTTTTAATGTTCATCTGCCCGAGTGGAGTACGATGGATTACCTGAGTGCTTCGCGAGCGGCAGAGAAAGTGGCCCGGCTTACGGCCGGCGGACAGGTAGCTGATATTACCGAGAGTATGAAAAATGGCGCGGCGGCTTGGGCCAACGCTCCAGTGTTTGGTAATTTTAAGCTCATTGCTAATTTTCCGGCTTTATTGATCGTGGTATTGATAACCTACCTGGTTTACATCGGTATACGCGAAACAAAAAAAGCCACCAACGCCATGGTATACCTAAAAATTGGTGTGGTGCTGGCGGTTATAGCCATTGGTTTCTTTTACGTTACGCCCGCCAATTGGCACCCGTTTTTGCCTAACGGATTTAGCGGGGTAATGAAGGGCGTATCAGGTGTTTTCTTTGCTTACATTGGTTTCGACGCCATATCTACAACCGCCGAAGAATGTAAGGACCCTCAACGCGATCTGCCCCGTGGAATGATATACTCGTTGATAATTTGTACTGTTTTATACGTGCTTATTGCTTTGGTACTAACCGGCATGGTGAGCTATAAAGATTTAAACGTTGGCGATCCGCTGGCTTTTGTGTTTAAAAAAGTGGGGTTAACTAATATCAGTTATGTAATATCTGTTAGCGCGGTAATTGCTACAGCAAGTGTATTGCTTATATTTCAGCTTGGCCAGCCACGTATCTGGATGAGCATGAGCCGCGACGGGTTGTTGCCAAAGGCCTTTTCGCGTATCCACCCCAAATATCATACACCATCTTTTGCTACTATTATTACCGGTATTGTGGTAGCGGTACCTGCCTTGTTTATGAACCTTACAGAGGTTACTGATTTGACCAGCATAGGTACCTTATTTGCCTTTGTATTGGTTTGTGGTGGTGTATTGTTACTACCACAGGAGGAAGCGCATAAAGGCCGTTTTAAACTGCCTTATTTTAACTCGAAATTTATTGTGCCGGTATTATTTATAACCGGTGTTATAGTTTTCAGAACAGCTATAGCTAACCTGTTTTCCGGCGATGCTGCTCACGAGAATTTCCCCATGTTTTTGTTCCTGATACTGGCAGCAGTGCTTACCGTATTAGCCTTTATAAAAAACCTGTCGCTGATACCCGTTTTGGGCCTGATGAGCTGCTTTTACCTGATGACCCAATTGGGTTACACCAACTGGCTGCGCTTTTTGGTATGGCTGGCAATTGGCTTAGTGGTTTACTTTACTTACAGCTATAAAAACAGCAAGCTGGGCAAAGCGTAACGGACATCCAATTGATTGATGTACAGATAATCTCGGTGCAGTATATTGCAGTACAGATATTTAGGCGATAAAAAACTTAGTGTAAATTTTACACTAAGCATATTGAAATATTCAAATTAATTTGCACATTTGTACAACCGCATATTTGCACATTAACAATGAACTACATTGATATCATCGGCTTTGCAGCCGCTTTTAGTACTACTGTTTCTTTTCTCCCTCAAGCAGTTAAAACCATCCGCACTAAAGATACATCGGGTATATCGCTGTCTATGTACGTGGTATTTACAATCGGTACCTTTTTATGGCTGATGTATGGTTTGCTAACGCCA
Source organism: Mucilaginibacter antarcticus (assembly GCF_042686155.1). Lineage (NCBI taxonomy): Bacteria > Pseudomonadati > Bacteroidota > Sphingobacteriia > Sphingobacteriales > Sphingobacteriaceae > Mucilaginibacter > Mucilaginibacter antarcticus. Next base: position 59,671 of record NZ_JBHUON010000004.1, read on the forward strand.
AGTGCGCCAGTGGCGGCTGCCAACGCTATTACCTTTTTGTTTGCCGCAACCATATTGGGCTACAAGCTTAGGTACAAGTAACTATAGTTGCAGAGCAAAGTTAAAGCCAACCACGCCGTCCTGGTAGGTAGGCATAATCATGGCCGATTTTCCGTTTTTACCTTTGGCGGTCAAAAAATCGCGCATGTATGGGTATATAAAGTATGCCGCTTTTACCGATAGTATACCAAAGCCGGCGCCTGCCACGATATCACTAAACCAGTGATCACGGTTATACACTCTAAAAATACCTGTACCTGCGGCCACCGTATAGCCCGCCACGCCGTACCAAACAGATTTTCCGGAATACTCTTGTGCCAAAAACTCGGCCCCCATAAAAGCGGTAGCTGTATGGCCTGATGGGAAAGAAACGCTGTTCTCGCCATTGGGCCTTAGCCTATGCGTAGCATTTTTAACAACACGGATGGAGCCGCCCATGATTGCTGATGAAATGCCCAACAAAATAGTACGGTCTAAAAACCTGTTTTTGCCGGTAACACCTGCAAGGTTTAACACATAAACAGCAGCAACCGGAGAAAACTGGGCATAGCTATCAACGACCGTATGGAAAGTAGGCTTACTGTCCTTAACACGGGTTTGTACATAATAGTCAAGCTGCCGCAGGGGTTTAACATAAAACGAGGCAGCGCCATAGCCTATCAAAAGGATAGGCGGCACAAAAGTCAATGCTTTACTCCGCAGTTTGGGCACCGTGTCCGGCGCGGTAAAAAGGTCCTTTTTAATGGTATCTACCAAGTCCTTTTTGGTTGTATCAACCGTTATTTCCTGGGCGTTAACCTGTAGTGCGAGTAATAAAAAAAGTGGGGCTAGGAGTTTTTTCATTAGGTCAAAAACGCAGATTGTCATTATATCTTACCGCTGCGTTACTAAGAAATGAATATTAGGTTAAAATGTTTTAACAATTAAATGTTATTGATTGGGGTTACGCGGGTAAGTTCAACTGTCTCTGGCGCTGCCAGCATAAGCGGCACACGCTCAATGGTAACAAAGCTCAAGTCTAAACCAAAGCCCCGCTCTTCTGACAAACTTACTTTTTTAAGCTGGCCGTAAATCGCCATAATTACTTTCTCGTAGAAAGTAAGGTTGTGCGACCGCGAAAGCATTTTCTCAATAACCACAAACCTAAAATCGCCAACAATTTTGTGTTTGTTTAGTGATTTGTATCTGCTGGTGATATCAACCTCGCCATTTTTAACCAGGTCCTCAACCACACGACGGAACAATAAATTGATCTGCTGTTCAACCCGGAAACCTAATTTAAAGTCGATACGGATAACCTTATTCGGAACCAAAAAATCAACCTCGTATTCAGTTTTATAAGGCTCGTCAACCACGTCAACGTGTACCAGCCAGTAAACATCGGCACGCTTGGGTTGCTTTTGTAGTATAGAGTAAATGATCTTTGATTCAACCTCTGAGTTAAAGTTGGCGCTGGTAAGATACACCAGTTGCGATGCGTATTTGGGCACCGTATCGTCGTCGCTCAGCTCTTTTAGTAGGCTGTAATAATCCTCTATCTCGACAAATTTAACGTAGCGATTACGGATTCGGCGGGCGGTATGCCAGGCCCACATCACCAGGAACAGCACAAAACCAATTGACAGTGTAAACCAACCACCATCTTTAAACTTGTTTAAGTTACCAAACAAGAAAGTACCTTCAATTAAAAGATAAAGTAGTAAAAATAAGTTTACAATGTAGCCAGGTACTTTTTTACGGATTAAAAAGCGCGATACCAGAATAGTGGTCATCAACATCGCTACAGTGATACTTAAGCCGTAGGCAGCCTCCATTTTGTCTGACGACTCGAACAATAAAACTACCCCCACACACCCAACAAATAAAAGCCAATTCATGCTAGGTACATAAAGCTGCCCTTTTTCTTCGCTTGGATAATTGATTTTAACTTTAGGCCACAAGTTTAAACGTACGGCTTCTGCTATAAGTGTAAACGAGCCTGATATCAATGCCTGGCTGGCAATAACAGCTGCAATGGTAGCTATGCCAATCCCGAAATTCAAGAACCACGCTGGCATGATTTGATAAAAAGGATTCAAAAGGTGCAGATCAAGCACTTGTCCCTTGTGCTGTAAGAGCCAAACCGCCTGCCCCAGATAATTTAATATTAAACAGCTTTTAACGTAAACCCAGCTTACTTGTATATTTTTACGGCCACAATGGCCAAGGTCAGAGTATAAAGCTTCTGCCCCCGTGGTACACAAAAATACCGCGCCTAAAATTATAAAGGCCTGGTAATTGGCACTTGTTAGCAGCTTAAACGCATAATAAGGATTTAGCGCTCTAAGAATTGTAGGATCTTTAACAATAAAGCTTATACCCAACACACCCATCATGGTAAACCATACAAACATAATAGGGCCAAAAGCCTTACCTACGGTTGATGAACCAAACTGCTGGATGATGAATAAAAAGCTGATAATGGCTAATACTATTGGAACAGTGTACAAATGCGGAAACTTGGGTACCAACCCCTCGATAGCAGATGATATAGTTATCGGTGGGGTAATAATGCCGTCGGCAAGTAAAGCGCACCCACCAATTATTGCTGGCACTATTAACCATTTGGCTTTGCGCCGTACCAGCGAAAATAAGGAGAAGATCCCCCCCTCACCTTTGTTGTCGGCGCGTAAGGTTACCAGTACGTATTTTACAGTGGTTTGAAGGGTTAGCGTCCAAAAGATACACGAGACACCCCCTAAAACTAAAATATCTGAAATGGCTTGAGTTCCAACAATGGCTTTGAAAACGTATAGCGGGGATGTGCCAATATCTCCGTAGATAATTCCTAAACTGATTAGCAGCCCGGCGGCTGTCAGCTTTTGTAGATCTTTATGTTCTGACACGTATTATGTGATTTAAAATCCCGACAAAATTATTAAATATTTTGCTAACAACTTAAAAATATTACAAACGTATAAGTATTTTAATTGTTAGGCATAAAATATGCTTTTGTTAAAATTTGTTAAAAAGCTAATAAATGCGTTTCAATCACAAATTGATGAAAGGTTTATTTATACTTTTGTAAAATAAAAAGCTGGTTATAGCGTATGAGGCAAAAATTTACAAACCCATTTTCATGGATAATACTAATCGCACTAGCGATGACCATGAACTATGAGCTTGCCACAGCTATACCCCAACAACAGCACGACACCATTATCTATTCGCCTTTTAAGAAAAAGCTCAAAAAGAGCCCGCTTAATTTTAGCTTGCCGCCTATAAAACCGGGCGTAATATCAACCGCTAAAGTTGTAGTACCAAGGGTTAATGATAAGTTGCTTAGCGAAGTAGAGGTTTACCCAAACCCTATTACCGACCAGATAAATATGAAATACTATTTGTCGCGCAACTCAAGCGTTACCATTAAAATGGTTGATGTGTTGGGCAACAATGTACAAACGCTATTCTCGCAAAGGCTTGAGCCGGGCGAGCAAGTACTTAACCGCACTGTAAGCGCCAAGCTTAACAAAGGTTTTTACTTTATCCGCGTAGTAGCCGGCACCGAATCGGTAATCAAGAGAATTTCCATCCTTTAGTTTACTGGCTGAATTAGCGATTTGAGTGAGTTAGCGATCATTCATTTGCAATTGATCGAATGAATGTTATCGTTAACAATTCAATTACTAAAACATTATTTAATTTAGCCCCAAGTAAATTTGACTCATTACCTATATGAAAATCATCGCTATCGGCCGCAATTATGCAGAGCATGCTAAAGAACTAAATAACCCGGTGCCAACTGTACCTGTTATTTTTTTGAAGCCCGATACTGCCCTGCTAAAAGACAACAAGCCTTTTTACCACCCTGATTTTTCTGAAGATGTACACCACGAACTGGAAGTTGTGCTTAAAATCAGCAAAGAAGGCAAGCATATTGGTGAGAAATTTGCGGCTAATTATTACGAAGAAATTGCCTTGGGTGTTGACTTTACCGCCCGCGATATTCAATCAAAACACAAAGAAAAGGGCTTACCCTGGGAACTGGCCAAAGCCTTTGATAACTCAGCACCTGTAAGCAACTTTGTAGGTAAAACCCAGTTTGCTGATATTTATAATATCAACTTTCATCTTGATGTAAACGGGCAAACCCGCCAAACCGGCAATACGCAAAATCTGCTGTTTTCGTTTGAGTATATCATTGCTTTTGTATCCAGGTACTTCACCCTCAAAAAAGGCGATTTAATATTTACCGGCACCCCTGCAGGAGTAGCCAAAGTAAATGTAGGCGACAGGTTAGAGGGTTATTTAGAAGAGCAAAAGCTGATCGACTTTTTGGTGAAGTAACTCTTCCCAGCGCGCTCATTTTGGAAGGCGAGCTTTAGGAAAGATGTATTAAAGTGCTCTTCCTTAACGATGATTTAGGAGAGGTTTTTAAAACCCATCGCCCTAAAAACTGTATTATACCTTGATGAATAAATTATTTGCTACCCTCCTACTTATAATCTGTCACCAATATAGTTTACACGCACAGGCGCTTATACAAAGCAAACCATACCCAAAAGGCTATTTTAGGTATCCGTTAGATTTGCCACCGAGCACGGCCGGTGGTTTTGGCGAGATAAGACCCAACCACTTTCACTCGGGTTTAGATTTCAGGACCAATCAGCGTAGCGGTTACCCTGTATACGCTGCTGCCGATGGCTATATCTCGCGCTTACGGGTGCAATTTGGGGGTGGCGGCAATATCGTGTATGTAGATCATCCTAACGGATACACCACGGTTTATATGCACAACCAAAGCTTTGCCCCGCAGCTGGCCAAAGCCCTAAAAGATTACCAATACAAAACACAGAAATTCGACGTAGATTTTAACCTGCCTCCTAACCAAATCAAAGTGGGCAAGGGCGATGTGATCGCTATTTCTGGTCAATCGGGCGCTGTAGCCGGCCCGCATGTACACTTCGAAATTCGCGACACAAAAACGGAACAAACCATTAACCCGCAACTTTTCGGGCTTACTATCCCCGATCAGATAGCACCTGCCATAAGCACCATGGCCGTTTATGAATTAGACGGCAAACCTTTTAGCGAAAATACGGTTCACCAGTTTTTACCAGTGAGCGGGGCGGAAGGTAATTATCATCTTACCCAAGCAAAAGTGTTGACGCTAACCGGCGCTGTGGGTTTCGGCCTGTCTGTTATTGATCAAAACAGCGCATCGGCAAACAGGTATGGTATCTATTCGCTTGAGCTAAAGTTAGATGGGGTAACGGTTTACACCTTCGCATTAGAGCGTTTTGGTTTTGACCAAACTAAGGCGATTAATGGCTATATAGACTATCCTACCTTTGCAACTACAGGCCGCTTTATACAAAAATGTTTTATCCCGCCGGGTAATAAGTTACCGCTTTACCCGCAAGCTATTGATAGGGGTATTATCAATTTTATCGACGACGCCATGCATACGGTAGAATATGTGGTTAAGGATGTAGCCGGTAATACATCGACATTAAGCGCTAGGGTACAATCAAAATCGCCCCCACCCCCACCTGCGGCCATTATTAAAGGGCCAGAAACCATCATGCATTACGATAACCGGAATGAGTTTAATATGGAGAAGGTAAAGATTGCCATAATGCCCGGCAATTTGTACGACGACGTTGATTTCAGGTATGCGCTATTGCCTAAAAAACCGGGGGCATACTCAGAAACACACCGCATTCATAACCGACTTACACCTATACACGACAAGTTTGATATTTGGATAAAGCCGGATGTTAACCTGGGCCCATTGGGCAACAAAGCAGTAATAACCGGTGCCGGTTTATGCGACAGTAGTTATTATGATAACGGCTACGTTAAAGCCCGCGCCCGTGTGTTTGGCGAATATTATATCCGGGTTGACACAGTGCCGCCGGTGATTACCCCCGTTAACATCCGTAAGGGTAGCAATTTGGGTAAAACTAAAAAGATCTTTTTCCGCATGAGTGATAATCTAACTGGAATAAAAAACTACAATGGCCGTATTGACGGCAAGTGGGTTTTAATGGAGTGGGATTACAAAAGCAAGCTGTTAAGTTATACCTTTGATGATGGCGTTAGCGATGGTAAACACACATTTGAACTATCAGTTGGCGATGGTAAAAACAACGTTTCAACATTTACAGCAGAATTTACAAGATAATGGCAACAACACTTAAGGCCGGCGATATAGCCCCGGCATTTACCGCTAACGATCAAAATGGAAACAGACTATCACTTACAGACTTTAAAGGTAAAACCGTAATACTTTATTTTTACCCTAAAGATGATACCCCGGGTTGCACTGCCGAAGCTTGCGATTTCAGGGATAATTATCAATCGTTAGCTGGTAAAGGGTTTGAAGTAGTTGGCGTTAGTACCGATGACGAAAAATCACACAAAAAATTCGAGGCCAAATACAACCTGCCGTTTCCGCTTATTGCCGATACTGACCAAAGCATTGTTGAAGCCTACGGCGTTTGGGGCGAAAAAAACATGTACGGTAAAAAATATATGGGCACCATGCGTACCACTTTTATTATTGATGGTGAGGGCGTGATCAAGGAAGTAATAGACAAGGTTGACACCAAGGCTGCAAGCCAGCAGGTGCTGGATTTGCTTGGGTAATCGTAGGAGCGGGAAATGATCTAGTCAACTGCCTTGCTCAGATATTGTCATCCAATAAAATAATAATTACTTTAGCGGAAATAGTTGTTCAAAACAAATGCCTTTAATAACTATTATACTAAAAAAATAAAAACATGGCCACACAGGTTGAAGATGCAGAGATACTAAGCAAGTTTAGGGACGAAAAAACCCGGAACGAGGCTTTTAACCTGCTTCTTGCTAAATATCAGCAAAAAATTTACTGGCACATACGTCGTATGGTTATTGACCACGACGACGCTGATGATCTGGCACAGGATGTATTTATTAAGGTTTGGAAAAACCTAGCCGGTTTCCGCAGTGACTCACAATTATACACATGGATGTATCGTATTGCCAGTAACGAGTGTATCACTTTCCTCAACAAAAAGAAACAGCGTAACAATATATCTATTGAGGACGAAGCTTATAACCTGGCTGATACGCTGGCAGATTCGAGCTACTTTAACGGAGACGCTGCACAGGCAAAATTGCAGAACGCTATACTCACCTTGCCCGAAAAGCAACGCCTTGTATTTAACATGAAGTATTATGACGACATGAAATATGAGGAAATGTCTGAAGTGTTGGGTACCAGCGTGGGTGCGTTAAAAGCATCTTTTCACCTGGCAACTAAAAAAATTGAAGCAATATTACTGGCGCAAGATTAATTTTCAAAATAGTGATTAAACCTTTTCATCTAAATTTCATCTATTAGGTAATCATGGCAAGGGATATAGAAAATAAAGAGTGGCTAAATGATTACTCACAGCTAAAACGGATAAGCACAACAAATCCGTTTACTGTGCCTAATGGCTACTTTGAGGAGTTGGATGAGCGCATAAGATCATCAGTTAAACTGGACGAAATGAAAAGCACTATTTCTCCGGACAGCTTAACTTTGCCCCAAAATTACTTCGAAAATTTAACCGAAAATATCAAAACCCGTATAGCAATAGCTCAAGTTGTGGATATTGAAAATACCGGTTTCACGGTACCTACTAACTATTTTGAAGCACTAAGTAGTAACATCACGGGAAGAATTGCTGTTGAGGCAGTTTTAAATACGGGAAACACTGGGCTTACCGTGCCTCAAAACTATTTTGAGAATCTGAGTAGCACTATTAACGGCCGCATAGCGGTTGAAAATGCGCTGAATGCAGAAAACATAGGTTTAACCGTTCCGCTAAATTATTTTGACGATCTGAGCAGTAAAATACACAGTCGCCTGGCGATAGAGAGTTTTACTAGTAGTGAAAACAGCGGCTTAACCGTACCGGCAAACTACTTTGAAGAGTTAAGCCACAACATACAAAGTCGTATTGCGGTTGATGAGTTGCTTAACACTAAAGAGACCGGCTTTACTGTACCGGCAAATTATTTTGATAGCCTAAGCAGCAAGATACAAAGCCGTTTGGCAGTGGATCAAGCGGTAGAAAAGTCGGCTAATACCTTTACCGTTCCGCCTGCATATTTTGATCGTTTAAATAAAGAGATCCTTAATAAAACGGTTACCCAGGATGCTGTAAAACGCAAAGGGGCGGTTATCAGGATGCTATCAACCCGGGGATTTAAATATGCCAGTGCGGCTTGTGTTATTTTAACGGTAGGCGCGGGTTTATTTTTCCAAAAACAAACACCACAATCTACACATGAGCAATCTTTCTTGCATCGCCAATTGGCGGATATACCAGTGAACGATATACAAACTTATCTGAAAGAGAACGTTGATGGCGGCGATACACAAAATGCAATTACATCAGAAAATTTGCACATTAGCGCAGAGGAGTTAGAAGCTGTTCTAGACGATTATACCCAGGAATAAGAAATGGCAATGACTAAGTTGTACAAATACGTTTTCGGTATAATTCTGCTATCTGCTATCAGCTACGGCGGTTATGCGCAAAATTTGCGCTCGAACCAACAGCGTAAGCTACAGCAAAAAAACTTTGCTGCGCCGGCGGCAACAAAAGTAACGCGGCAACAAAATTTAGGGTTAAGCAAAATACAAGTTGTAAAAGAAGCTTTTTTAAAAGAGGAGTTAGGACTTACTAAAGAGCAGGACACACATTTTTGGCCCGTATACCGCAAATACCAGTCGGAACTTTTTGAAATTAGACGATTAAAACGATTGAATAATTCTGACGCGCAAGCTAACGGTGCCGAACAGGTTAAAAAAGATATGGATTATGATGCCCAGCTGGTAAACATCCGCAAGCATTATAATGAGGAGTTTTTAAAAATTCTGCCATCAGAAAAAGTGAGCCAGCTGCTAAAAAGCGAACGCGCCTTTAACGATGAACTATTGCGGAAGCTGCACAGCGAAAAACAAGAATAATAATATTTTAAACATACAATAAAAAGGCTTACCGCATAAAGTGGTGAGCCTTTTGTATTTTTGGTGATATGTTAACGCTTCGCCAGTTATTTTTAGCCAACAACGCCCAAACCACTAATTTCCCCCTGCTGCTTGAGTTTGAGCGTGCGCAAGGGATAAACCTGTATGATGTTGAGGGTAAAGCATACATTGACCTAATTTCGGGCATTGGTGTTAGCAACCTGGGCCACAGTAACCTGCGGGTTATAGCAGCCATAAAAAACCAGGTTGATAAATACATGCACCTTATGGTGTATGGCGAGTACGTGCAAACACCTCAGGTGCGTTTCGCAGAGAAACTGGTATCTGTATTGCCCGACAATCTGCAATCGGTTTACTTTGTAAACTCGGGTGCCGAAGCGGTTGAGGGCGCATTAAAATTAGTCAAACGTTTTACCGGCCGCAGTCAGATATTGGCTTGCCAAAACTCTTATCATGGCAGTACCCACGGGGCTTTAAGTGTTATGGGTAACGAGGATTTTAAACAAGCATACCGCCCGTTGCTACCCGGTATAAACTTTATTGAATTTAATAACACCAGCCATCTTGATAGCATAACAGATCAAACCGCCTGCGTCATTATGGAAACCATCCAAGGTGAGGCAGGGATCCGCGTACCTGATTTCGCTTACATGCAGGCCCTGCGTAAACGCTGCGATGAAACCGGTACCTTGTTGATACTAGATGAAATACAAGCCGCTTTTGGCCGCACCGGTAAACTATTTGCTTTTGAACATTACGGCATTGTGCCCGACATTTTGTTACTGGCCAAAGCACTTGGTGGCGGCATGCCAATTGGCGCCTTTGTATCCTCAAACAATATTATGGACGCTTTTAAAGAAAATCCCATTCTTGGGCACATTACCACCTTTGGGGGCCACCCCGTATGTTGCGCAGCAGGACTGGCCGCTTTAGAAGTTTTATTAGACGAAAACCTGGTAGAAGGTGTAGCTGAAAAAGAAGCAATAATGCGCAGCCTACTCGTTCACCCGGCAATAAAACAGATCCGTGGCAAAGGCCTGATGTTGGCTCTAGAGTTGGAAAACTTCGAGCTTAATAAAAAGATAATCGACCGCTGCATTGTCAATGGCGTAATAACAGACTGGTTTTTACATTGCGACAACTCCATGCGGTTAGCGCCGCCGCTTATTATCTCTTCTGATGAGATCAGGCTTGCTTGCGGTGTGATTGTTGAGGCGATAGGCTTTTATTGTAATTGATTTTTTTCACTTGGTTTTTGTCATCCTGCCATAACGACTAGGTTTTAGCTTATATCTGCTTGATTCGCTTTCCCGAGTTTTTGACTTTTTAAAACTTGGTATGATTTGTGCAAATGTGGTGTAAATACTAAAAACGTGTAATTTATACGTAAAAACAACGCTGTTTTGAACAATAAGTATACTTTTTAGTTAGTATAGTATACACTACCCAAACCTCCATTTACATATGGAACACAGTAATACACTACGAAGAAACATGAAAATAGCTTACATCTCGACTTATCCGCCACGCGAATGCGGCATTGCTACGTTTAATCAAAATCTTGTTAAGGCTATTGGCGCTAACTATCCTGAAAAGGGAGGCCAGATCAAAGGTGATTTTGTAGTAGCGTTGACGGACTCTGATGACTTCCACGAATACGAGTATCCTGCCGAAGTAAAATATATCATCAGGCAAAACCATCAAAAAGACTATATCCGTGCGGCAAACTACATTAACACCAGCACTGCCGACGCGGTTATTATGGAGCATGAGTTTGGTATTTATGGAGGCGAAAGCGGTATTTACATATTGCCTTTACTAAATAGATTAGAGAAACCGCTGATATCTATTTTACATACCATATTAAAAAATCCAAGTTACGTACAGCGGATCATTATCAGAGAAATTGCCGAGCAATCGTCAAAAATAATTGTAATGAGCCACCGTGCAGTTGAGTTTTTAACGACTATTTACGATATCCCTAAAGATAAAATACAAATTATTGAGCATGGTGTGCCTGATTTGGAAGCACCGGAAGATAACCCGATTAAAAACTTAACACCGTTTAAAAACCGCCGTGTACTATTAACATTCGGTTTAATAAGCCGCAACAAAGGGTTAGAAACGGTAGTGCGCGCCCTGCCAAAAATTGTAAAGAATCATCCGGATGTGATGTATGTCATATTAGGCAATACGCATCCCGGGGTAATTAAAAACTCGGGCGAGGAATACAGGGATCATTTGAAGACCCTTGCTACCCAATTAGGGGTATCGCAAAATCTTGCCTTTGTAAACAAATTTGTGGCCGAAGAAGAGCTGATACAATACCTTACTGCCTGCGAGGTATATGTTACCCCATACCTCAACGAAGCTCAAATTACCAGCGGAACATTATCATATGCCGTGGGTGCGGGTGCTGCCGTAGTGTCAACTCCATATTGGCATGCAACAGAGCTACTTGATCATAATCGTGGTCGCTTGTTTGATTTTAAAAACTCTGATGCGCTGGCAGACATTGTGAATGAGCTTTTAGACCAGGAGCGTGTAATATCAGAATTAAAAGAAAATGCCTATCAGTACGGCCTGCACCTGCGTTGGCCGGTAGTTGGTGCCGAGTATATAAAAGTGGCCCAGGAAGCGTCATATGAACATGATTTTCGCGATAAGATACTTAAGAACAGCATCGTCGACCCCGAAATTATGCCTAAGTTTAGCTTGGCGCACGTGTTGCGTTTAACCGACGATACAGGTATCGTGCAGCATGCTAAGTACGGTATCCCTAACCTAAAAGAGGGTTATTGTTTAGATGATAACGCACGCGCACTGATCATGGCTATTATGGCCCATAATCGCAGCGATAGCAAAGAGGCTTTTAGGTTATTGCCTATTTATTTAAGCTATATCCATTACGTACAAACCGACGATGGTAACTTCCGTAATTTTTTAAGTTTCAGCCGACAGTATTTAGACGACATCGGTTCAGAAGATTCATTTGGCCGTACCATCTGGAGTTTGGGTTATCTAATAGCCTATGCATCCAGCGACTCGTACAAAGAGTTTGCTACAGAATTATTCCAACGCTCTATCCCGCATTTCGGCGCTTTAAGATATTTACGGGGCATGGCCAATAGTGTTATCGGCATAGCTTTATATTTGCAGGTTCACCCTACAGATGAGGGCATGGTAGCCGAAATGGTGAAACTAACAAAACCGTTGGTTGATGCTTACGAGAAAACCCGTGCTGACGATTGGGAGTGGTTTGAAGCCGAAATGACCTATGATAACGCCATTTTACCCTTAGCACTGCTACACTCAAGCCAGATAACCGGCGATGAACATGTGAAGGAAATTGCGCTTACGACAATGGCGTTCCTTGACGAACTTACATTGGCTAACGGTTACCTGATTCCAGTTGGCAACGAAGGCTGGCACCACCGTGGGGGCACAATGCCAATGTACGATCAGCAGGCTATTGAGACTATGGCTATGGTGTTAATGCATTTCCAGGCTTACCAACTATTGCGTAAACCGGAGCATATTGAAAAAATGTTCTTATGCTACAAATGGTTCCTGGGCGAAAACTCACTGCGTGCCCCTTTATATGACCACGAAACCAAAGGCTGCTGCGACGGTTTGTTACCAACCGGTATTAACCGTAACCAAGGTGCCGAAAGTACGCTGGCGTACCTCATATCGCACTTAACGGTATTGCAAGCATTCGAGTTAGAGTACGAGTATAACCGTTATCCCCAGAGATTAGTTAGTGCTAAATAATATGAAGGTAGCAGTATTATCTCCCGTTGCCTGGCGCACACCGCCCAGGCATTACGGGCCCTGGGAACAGGTGTCGTCAAACATTGCCGAAGGCCTCATAAAACTTGGTGTTGATGTTACCCTTTTTGCTACCGGCGATTCGATAACCGCAGGCAAGCTTGAATCAGTCTGTGAAAAAGGATATGAGGAAGAACGTGGACAGGATGCCAAGGTTTTAGAGTGCCTGCATATCAGTAACCTGATGGAAAAGGCCGGCGAGTTCGATATCATCCATAACAATTTTGACTTTTTGCCCCTCACCTACTCTGGTTTAATTAAAACGCCGCTGATAACTACCATCCACGGTTTTTCATCAGAGCGAATTGTCCCGGTGTATAAAAAGTATAATTCAAGAGGGCATTATGTGTCCATCAGCAATAGTGACCGCAGTCCGGAACTAGAATATCTGGCAACTGTTTATAATGGGTTGGATACAAAAGATTTTATATTTAATAACAACCCCGAAGATTACTTACTTTACTTCGGACGTATTCACCCGCATAAAGGCACCGTAGAAGCAATTGAGATAGCGAAGAAAACTAAGAAAAAGTTATTGATTGCGGGAATTGTGCAGGATGAAGGGTATTTTAAAGAAAAAGTTGAGCCTCAACTAAACGACCAGATACAATACATAGGCAGTGCGGGACCCGACAAACGAAACACGTTATTAGGCAATGCCTTGGCGCTGCTACATCCTATTAGTTTTGATGAGCCTTTTGGCTTAAGCGTAGCCGAAGCAATGCTATGCGGCACGCCGGTAATAGCATTTAACCGCGGATCAATGCCTGAATTAATAAAGGATGGTGAAACCGGCTTTTTGGTTACAAATGTAGATGAGGCGGTAAGTGCAGTGGAAAGCCTGAAAAGCCTAAACCGCCAGGATTGCCGCGAGTGGGCCAACACCCAATTTTCGTGTGATAAAATGGCGGCAGATTATTTTAAGTTATATCAGAAGATATTGGGCTAAATGCCCTCCTTTAAGGATAACACTTACGAAGGTTTTATTACCTCGTAAGTGTAACCATTAGGCGGTCAACTCAATATTGTTGCCTAAGTTATTCCCTACTTCATTTTCCACATGGGGGTCATAGTTCATTAATGGCCTTAGTTTAATCTCTTGTGCGTTATCATTTTCCGTGTCGGCGTGCTGGTAAGTTTGCACAGGGACATGCTCCGCGTATTTATATCCTAAGCGTTTATTCTCCTCTTCTATAAAACCAAACAGTTCTCCTAAACTGGCATGCACTGCCTGCAGATATTTATAGTTGGTAGAGGTAAGGCATTTGCCTACATCATCGGGGCCCTGTCCGGGTTCGCAAAAGTTCAGTTTCGTAATTATGCCATTAATTAACTCTACCTCAAACTTACCCTCGTTATGCCAGATAAGTTGATTTTTTATTTCTCTGAAATGATCCATAGGTTTGATAAGTTTAGCCTCATACACATATTGTAACATACAGGTTAGTAAACAATTACAACCGTAAAATCTATCGCAATGGATATGCCAAAATTTTTAATATTTCTAAATATCCGTTTAGAGATATTAAATATGGATTTTTAATATTTGAGGGAAGCCCATTAGGCTTTTTCGGGGCAATTGGCGTATATTATTTGCTACATAACCCTTGAGTTATGTAGCAAATAAGTAGGTTATTTCTTTTCGGCGGCGGCTGTTATCAGCGCGTCTTCTTTAAACTTGTCTATCAGTTCGGCCAGGTCAATTTCGGCAAACGATGTCGAATAATCCGATAAGCCGTAAGGAATGATCAGTTTACCATTGTTGATGATAGATCCGCAAGAGTAAATTACATTTGGAACGTAGCCTTCGCGCTCGTCGCTGTTTGGTATCAGTATAGGCTCCCTTAAACGTCCAATCTCTACTTCAGGGTCTTCAAGTTTTAGTAAACTTGCACCCAAAACATAGCGGCGCATTGGGCCTACACCATGGGTTATTACTATCCAGCCATGCTCGGTCTCAATTGGCGATCCGCAGTTGCCTATCTGTACAAATTCCCAGTTAAATTTAGGTTTTTGCAGTAGTATAGGTTTCTCCCAAATATTGATCTTGTCAGAATACATGATGTAGTTGTTACAACCATCAATGCGGGATATCATGACAAACTTACCATTGATTTTTCGCGGAAACAGGGCCAGATTTTTGTTCTGAGCGCCGGCACCATACAAAGGCATTATCTTAAAATTATAAAAATCAGTTGTTTGCAATAGTTTGGGCATAATCAATGCGCCATCATAAGCTGTATATGTTGAATAATAAACGCGGCTCCCGTCTTCATTCTTAAACTCAACAAAGCGGGCATCTTCAATACCCTTACGTTCGTACTCTGATATCGGGAAAATTACACGGTCTGATATATCGGTATCCAAAGAGAACACAATTTCATAATAGGAATCGGCCAGCCATAAAACTTTATCATACTCCAGCTTCATCATATCACTCTCTTGCAACTTTTGCGAGTCGATTATGATACGACGGAGGTTTGAATACTCAAAATGATGGTCGAGCTTATCTTCCAGCTCCTTCAAAACGCCGATATTTATCTGCGTAATAGCTGCTTTATCAAAAAATAGCTTTTTGTTGTACACCGCGTTACGTACAATTTCGGCCTCATCAATATAGTTACCAGCAGGTAATACAGTGATATTGTTGTTTTTATCAATCAACGCACGGCGGAAGGTGATAGAAGAAATATGCCCCTCGCCCACGGCTCTGAAACTCATAATTACGCGGCGTTCGCCCACAGTTAAGTCGCTTTGATCCGGATCTTCAACAATTGATGGATTGAAAAATGCAGCCGACTCAATTGAATATTCGTGGGTGAAATATGACCCTATTAACAACTTACGATAAACGGTAAGTGTATCAAAATCGATATTTAGTTCGCTAAAAAATGGTTTTAATTTGCTGCAATGGCGGTTTAAAACACGCGTTATGTTACGGTGGCGTTTAGAATATTCTTGCAAAAGCGGCGATATGATGCTGAATGCTTCTTCTTCGCTTATGGCCATTACACGTTCTAAAACCTCTTTTGCCCTGTCGTTTCCGTTAAAAAAGAACCTTGCTATTACACGTTTCGAATCTGGATTTACTCTTACTGGTTTACGTTCTACGGCTAACTTCATATATATGTATAGTGCGTTTTATAATTAACACAGCTTTAAACAAATTGATTTGGGTTTTTATAAATAATGATTGAAGCGCGAATGGGTGAATGAGTGAGCTTTTTTATACATATCAGTCGGCATTCGCTCATTCAAAATTCACTTATCCACTTACTATCATATCATACTATTGCGTTTAATCAAATACGATTTTAATAAGTTGTAAAAGCCATCCTGTATGGGCGCATCTACTATGTCGATATGATATTGGGCACATTTTAACTCAAGTTCTCGTTTGTAGCGTTTCAACTGGGTTTGGTAAGCTTCACGGATCTTTCCGGGATGCACTTTAACTTCGTCGCCGCTTTCAATGTCAATAAAATGATGCGGCCGGTTATCAAAAGCGAAGTCTAGCTCTTTTTGCTTGTCGTTTACATTGAAGATTACCACCTCATGCTTTTTAAATTTCAAGTGCTGAATTGCGGCAAACAATGCATTCATTTTTTCAGAGTCGAGATTATTCTCCAGCATATCACTAAAAATAATAACCAACGATCGTTGATGCACCTGCTGTGCTACCTGGTGCAATACATTGGTAATGCTGGTGCTGGTGTTCTTTTTAGGTTCGCTGTAAAGCTTCTCCAGCTCGGCATACAGGTAAAACAAATGGGCCGAGGTTGACTTTACCGGGCTCATCCAATCCAGCTTGTCGGAAAATAAGCCAAGGCCAAAAGCGTCGCGCTGTTTTTTAAATAAGTACATCAGCGACGCAATGGCGTAGATAGAAAACTGCAGCTTATCAGTGCCTTTGTCCGGAAAATTCATCGATGATGAACAATCCAACAATAGATAGCAACGCAGGTTGGTTTCTTCTTCAAACTGTTTAACAAACAACTTTTCGGTACGGGCCATTAGTTTCCAGTCGATATTTTTAACCGACTCACCATTATTGTATAAACGATGTTCTGCAAACTCTACAGAAAAGCCATGGAACGGGCTTTGGTGCAAGCCGGTTATAAAACCTTCAACTACCTGGCGTGCCAGCAACTCAAGGTTTGCCAAATAGCGTATTTGCTGATCATCATTTAATTGGCCCATAATAAAACGAATGTAATTAAAAGCCCATAAAAAAAGCGCTACAAAATTGTAACGCTTTAAGACTATCTATTGTATCTGCCTATTAAGCCAGTTGCTTGTCTAATTTACCAGCTAAAACTGATTTTGGCACAGCACCAATCTGTTTGTCAACAATTTCGCCGTTTTTAAAGTATAATAAGGCAGGGATATTACGAATGCCGTATTTAACCGAAATGCCGGGGTTATTGTCAACGTTAACTTTACCCACTACTGCTGTATCGGCATATTCTTTTGCTATTTCCTCAACCACAGGGCCAACCATTCTACAAGGGCCACACCATTCTGCCCAAAAGTCAACCAATACGGGTTTATCTGATTTAAGCACAAGCTCTTCAAAGTTTGCGTCTGTTATTTCTAAAGCCATGATTTTTTTATTTATAGTTCAACAAATATGAGTATTCAAATAGCTTGCCACAAGTACCACCATGACAAACTGACAAAGAAATTACTAACATACAGCGGTTTTAAACACTTTGATGTTGGCTTGACAAAATTCGGGCTAAAGTCGGCCTAAAAGGCAGGGAAGGTTTTGTCAAATGATGGACACTAAAGATATAATTTCTTAAATTTGCTACTAGTTATGGCCGAAAAAGAAAAACTTCGTATTGATAAATACCTGTGGTCTATCCGCTTGTTTAAAACCCGGACGCTAGCGTCCGACGCTTGTAAAGCCGGACGCGTAAAGCTAAATGGAAGCAATATTAAACCATCGCACGAAGTTAAACTGGGCGAGGTTTACCAGGTATCAAAAGGGCCAGACCGTAAAATAGTTAAAGTAACGGGGCTGCTTGAAAGCCGCACGGACGCTAAAACTGCGGTCGGATTTTACGCAGATATTACCCCTGTTGAGCAAACACCTGCTTTTAAATCAATGTTTCATGCCCCAATGCTAAAACGAGACAGGGGCACTGGCCGCCCTACTAAACGCGACCGGCGCGAGATTGATGATTTGAAGGATGATTTGATGGAGAATAAAGCAGAAGAGAACTAAAAAGAAAACAGCGCCAGGCGGAGGCCCCCACGCACGTAGGCCGACACTTCGAGAGCTTCAGGGTGACACCCTACACTTATTATTGGTACTAATACGCCGTTTTACCTTCCGTATCGCTCCATAACTTAAATACGCCCAGCGCTTCGTCACGCATTAGTTGTACCACCGGCAGGTTACGCTTATCCATAGGTAGCTCAAGTTCATCGTAAATAAACTTATCGTCAAACCCTATAGCGGCAGCATCAGTCTTGGTGTTAGCATAGTAAATTTTATCAATTCGTGCCCAGTAGATAGCACCAAGGCACATAGGGCATGGCTCGCAGCTGGTGTATATCACACAGCCCGCTAAACTAAAAGTACCCAGCTCGCTGCAGGCCAGCCTAATGGCAGACACCTCGGCATGCGCGGTAGGGTCGTTAGTAGGCACAACCCTATTGGCACTACGTGCCACCACCATTCCGTCCTTAACTATTACAGCGCCAAATGCCCCCCCCTGCGCCTCCCTTACGTTATGCTCGGACAGATCAATGGCCATCTGAATAAACTTTTCATGGTCAGTCATTTTTAAGAATCAAGTGTTAAATGCAAGAGCAAAGATTTTGATCCTGCTTATTACAAAAAGAAACCCCAGCTTATGGCCGGGGTTTTTATTATTTTATTTAGACATCCATTTTGCACATACGCACGGCTGCATATACACATATTATTTTTTGTCTTTAGCGTAAGCGTCATTCAAAAGTTTAACAGCATCACTAGTGATATCAAGGCTTGGGTCAACAAACAATACACCCGGAGCTGTTTTTGAGTAAGTCAAAATTAATTTGTAACCTTTTTCTTTAGCGTGCGATTTAGCAAAATCGGCAAGTTTATTAAATAACCTTTCAGTCTCTTCTGCCTGGTATTTTTGCAACTCGGCAGATTCTGATTGCTGATATTGACCAAACTCTTGTTGTTCGCGTGCTAAACGCTGTTCAGTTTCCTGGCGTTTATCAGCAGCCAAAGTAGCGGCAACTTTTTGATAATCGGCAATCTCGCGTCTCAAAGCGTTTTCTTTTGATTGTACAGATCCCTGAGCGGTTCTGCTTTTTGCGTTTAAACGATCCTGCATATCTTTAGCATAATCGTATTTAGCAAGTAGCGAATCGGAGTTTATATATACCGTTGTACCTTTATTAGGTGCAGCAACAGTAGTTGAAACAGCAGGAGTAGTTGCGGCAGGTTTGTTGTTATTGCAGGCAGCAACCGCGGCTGTAACGGCCAGGCCTAAAGTAACTTTGGCAAAAATAGAACCAGTGATTTTCATTTAAATTCTGTTTGTAGTTTGAGTGATTGTTGACGACCTCCCTTGCGAAACAATCATCAGCATTTAATTAAAAAAATTTCACAAATATAAACTTTCATAACAAGTATCCTAATCATTTCAAAACCTGACTTTGTTGTTGCTTTTGCCGCTTCATATCGTGCGTTTACGCAACTCTTTCAACACTGCTCCATTTTATCAACACTAGTGCTTATATGGGTTAATTTGCGTATTTTTGTGAGTTATTTTTTTAACCAAAATATGAGCGAAGAAAATATTGACAAATCGAATTATTCGGCAGATAATATACAGGTTTTAGAGGGTTTAGAGGCAGTGCGCAAGCGCCCTTCCATGTACATTGGCGACACAGGCGTTAAAGGCTTGCACCACCTTGTTTATGAGGTTGTAGATAACTCTATTGACGAGGCTTTAGCCGGTTATTGCGATACTATAAATGTTACTATTCATCCGGGTAACGCTATAACCGTAGTTGATAATGGCCGTGGTATCCCAACAGGGATCACCAAAAAAGAACAGGTATCGGCCTTACAAATTGTAATGACCGTTTTACACGCCGGTGGTAAGTTTGATAAAGACACTTACAAAGTATCCGGTGGTTTGCACGGTGTGGGTGTAAGTTGCGTTAACGCGTTATCAATCCACATGAAAACCGTTGTTGAGCGCGAAGGCAAGATCTTTACCCAGGAGTATTCTGAGGGTAAGCCGCTGTTTGAGGTTAAAGAAATTGGCGTGTCAGACCGCACAGGTACTACCCAAACTTTCCAGCCTGACTCGACGATATTTACCTTGACTACCGAGTATAAATTTGATACACTGGCTGCACGTTTACGCGAGCTTGCTTATTTAAATAAAGGTATCAGGTTGACATTAACAGACGAGCGCGAGCCCAACGACGATGGTTCTTTTTTAACAGAAGAATTTTATTCTACCGGCGGATTAAGCGAGTTTGTTAAATTTTTAGATGGCACCCGTACCTCTATTATCCCCGAGCCTATTTACGTTGATGGTATTAAACAAGGTATACCCGTTGAACTTGCTTTGCAGTACAATGACACCTATACAGAAAACGTACACTCTTATGTAAACAATATCAACACGCACGAAGGTGGTACACACGTTGCAGGTTTCCGTCGTGGTTTAACCCGTACTTTAAAAAGCTACGCTGATAAAGAGGGTTTATTAAAAAACCTCAAAGTTGAAATTACAGGTGATGACTTTCGCGAAGGTTTGACTGCTGTAATATCTGTAAAAGTACAGGAGCCACAGTTTGAGGGCCAAACCAAAGGTAAGTTGGGTAACAACGAAGTAATGGGCGCGGTAGATCAGGCAGTGGGTGAAATTTTGGGCAACTACCTAGAGGAGCACCCTAAAGAGGCCCGCATGATAGTGAGCAAGGTAGTATTGGCTGCTACGGCCCGTGCTGCTGCGCGTAAAGCACGCGAAATGGTTCAGCGCAAAAGTGTTATGGGCGGATCTGGTTTACCCGGTAAACTGTCTGATTGCGCCAACAGCGATCCGGCATTGTGCGAAATCTATCTTGTCGAAGGTGACTCGGCGGGTGGTACTGCAAAGCAGGGCCGTAACCGCGAGTACCAGGCTATCCTTCCGTTACGAGGTAAGATCCTTAACGTAGAAAAAGCCATGGAGCATAAAATCTACGAGAACGAAGAGATAAAAAACATGTTTACCGGTCTTGGCGTAAGCCGCGGTACGCCAGAGGATGATAAAGCCTTAAACATAACTAAGCTACGTTACCACAAAATTGTGATCATGACGGATGCTGACGTGGATGGCTCGCACATTACTACGCTGATATTAACTTTCTTCTTCCGTTATATGAAGGAGCTTATTGAGGCTGGTTATGTGTACATAGCATCGCCACCGTTATACCAGGTTAAAAAAGGTAAGGAGTTTGAATACTGCTGGACCGAAGACCAGCGCCTGGCTGCTATACAGCGCCTAAAGGGTGCCGGTAAAGAAGACAGCGTACACGTACAACGTTACAAAGGTTTGGGCGAGATGAACGCGGAGCAACTATGGGAAACTACCATGGACCCTGCCCGCCGTACACTTAAAAAAGCCAGCATTGAAAACGCTGCAGAGTGCGACCATACTTTCTCTATGTTAATGGGCGACGAGGTTGCACCACGCCGCGCATTTATTGAGAAAAACGCTAAATACGCCAGGATCGATACATAGTAGATTTCTGGTGTCGTCTTTTCGACATCAGGTTTATAGGAAACAAAGAAGCCGCTCAATTGAGCGGCTTCTTTGTTTTAAGGCAATTATTTCTTCTTTGTTTCCAGCATTTTGGCGGCCATTCTCTTTTGCATTTCAGGAATGTATTTCGTCATCATACTGCTCATCATTTCTTTTTGGAGAACCGGCCCTAAGTTTACCATTTTCTGTCCTTCGGGAGTACTATAAAAGTCAATGTATTTTTGAAGTTCCCGGGCTGTGAAATGTTTTTCATAAATGGGCACCATGTCAGCTATTAGTTTTGGTGCTAAAGTTTTGATCTCGCTTGCCATGATTGCAGACATCTCCTGCGCCCTTTTTGGATCAGCCTTTGCCATGGTCTGACTAAACATTGCTTTCATATTATCAGCCATAGCATTGGCATTTTTTTCAGTGCCCATAAGCTTAAATAACTTTAAGGTGTTGGCGTGGCTGGTTTGTGCCGAAGCATTAAGGCCTAAGCCCGCTAAAAGGACAATCAGTAATGTTTTTTTCATTTTGTAAGGTTTAAAGTTTGTTTGGAGGGAGCAATATAGAACTCCTGTCATACATAAGCAAATTATGTATGGAATAATTCGCATGAATAAGCAAACAGCAGCTAGTGAGCACCTATTAAAAGTTTCGCGTTGATTATTAGGCACCCTTAAAATAAGCTATAGCCTCTTTAGCTACTATTTGCCCGGATATAATAGCAGGCGGCACACCAGGACCCGGTACAGTTAACTGACCGGTATAAAGTAGATTACTAACGTGCTTGTTGCGCATGGCAGGTTTAAAAAAGGCGGTTTGGCCAAGCGTATTGGCTAAACCATACGCATTTCCCTTGAAAGAATGATAATCGGTTTTGAAATCATTAAGCTCATAGCTTCTTTTAACGACGATATTATTGCGGATGCTTTGGCCGGTAATGCTTTCAAATCGCGACAGCAATAGTTCAAAATACTTTTCGCGAATGGTATCATCATCATCCAGGCCCGGAGCAACAGGCATTAAAAAGAACAGATTTTCGCAACCCTCGGGTGCTGCGCTGCTGTCCGTTTTTGATGGTGCGCAAACATAAAACAGGGGCTCATCGGGCCATTGCGGCGATTTATAAATCTGCCGGGCATGCTGCTCAAAGTCCGCATCAAAAAACAAATTGTGATGCTGTATGCCCTCCACCTTTTTGTTCAAACCGATGTAAAACAGCAGGCTCGAGGGTGACATTACCCTGCTATCCCAATATTTTTTATTGTAGTTACGGTGCGGCTTGTCCAGTAAATGCTGATCTACGTGATGATAATCTGCACCGGCGATAACCATATCAGCGGTAAAATCGCCCCTATCAGTTTTAACATAACTCACCTTTTTATCGGCGACTTCAATTTTAACAACTTCGGTATCTAATTGAATTTCAACACCCAAGCTTTTGGCCAGGCTTATCATAGCTTTAACAATTTCGCTCATACCGCCCATCGGGTACCAGGTGCCCAACGCAAGATCAGCATAGTTCATCAGGCTGTACATGGCCGGGGTATCCTGGGGTGCAGCGCCTAAAAACAACACGGGAAACTCTAAAAGTTGCCTTAGTTTGGGGTTTTTAAAATTGCTGTAAACATGCTTACGCATACTGCTAAGCAACTGCAAGCTGAAGCTTTTTTTGATGAGGTTAAAGTCGATAAACTCTGTGATGGAATGCGAAGGCCGAAATGCATACTCGCCCATGCCTACCATGTACTTATGTTTTGCTTGCTTTAAAAATTTGGCTAGTTGTGTGGCGCTACCAGGTTCTATGGATTCAAAAAGTTGGTCAAGATCATTACGATCAGCGGGCACGTCAACTATATCATCTGCAGCAAAATAAACACGGTACCCCGGGTCAATCCGTTTAAGCGTGTAGTAGTCAGCCGGCTTTTTATCAAACAAGGCAAAAAAATTCTCAAAAACATCAGGCATCCAGTACCAGCTAGGGCCCATATCAAAAGTAAAACCATTTTGCTGCCAAACCCGCGCGCGGCCACCAGGTTGGCTATTTTTCTCCAAGATGGTAACCTTGTACCCCTCTTGGGCCAAAACACAAGCAGCCGACAGGCCGGCGAAGCCCGAACCAATAACGATGATATGTTTTTGACCAGCCATATTTGAGCTGTCTAAAGTAAGCAAAATGTTTTGCGGGCGACCGTAAATACGTACTTTTGAAGCCTAAGCGCTTTTGTGTAGAAAATGGATTTGTATGATGAAGCCTGTTTTGAATGCAGTAAGGTAATTACCACAAAATACAGCACCTCATTCAGCAAAGGTATTAAGAAATTTAATAAGCAATTCAGGTATCCTGTTTATGCCATTTATGGCTTTGTGCGCTACGCGGACGAGATCGTTGATACCTTCCACAACCATAACAAGGCACAACTTATTAAAGATTTTGAGCAGGACACATTTAAGGCAATTCATCAAAAAATAAGCCTTAACCCTGTACTGCACTCTTTTCAGCTGGTGGTAAACAAATACGATATTGATCATCAATTAATAGAAGAATTTCTGCGATCGATGGAAATGGATTTGACCCATAAAAAATATACGGATGCAGATTACCAAACCTATATTCATGGCTCGGCAGGTGTTATTGGGCTAATGTGTTTGCAAGTGTTTTGTGAGGGTGATAAACCCACCTATCAGCGGCTTACCCCTATGGCACTGAGTTTGGGCTCGGCGTTTCAAAAGATCAATTTTCTGAGAGATGTTAGATCTGACTTTGAAGATCGCGGACGCACTTATTTCCCCGAGGTAGATTTTAATAATTTTACGCTACAAAACAAACAAACAATTGAGGCTGATATCAGGCGGGATTTTGAGAGGGGACTTGAGGGTATTAAACTGTTACCACGCGGCGTGAGGCTAGGCGTTTACACTGCGTATAGCTATTACCTCGAGTTGTTTAATAAGATTCGTCGGCTGCCTGTGAGTGAAATATTAAACCATCGCGTGCGGGTGTCAAACACCACCAAAGCGGCTTTGTATGCAAAAGCTCTATTAAAAACACAATTTTAGAATGAGCGAACTGCCTATCTACACCAAATCGCAATTAGCCCTACGTAACGGGCAAGACAAGCCCGAGGTATGGATTGCCTACAAGGGCCTAATTTATGATGTTACCCGAAGCCGCCTATGGCGCAATGGAAAGCACTACGAACACTGGGCCGGCCAGGATTTAACTAACGAACTAGGTGACGCACCGCATGACGAATGGGTGTTTAAAAATTTTGACGCCATAGGGAAATTGGCCTAAGCAAAAAAGGCGAGATTAATGTCCCGCCTTTTTTTGTAATTATATTTCTGGGCTCGGTTAGCCTATCTGAAAAGATGAGAGCTGTACAAATTCTTGTACCCTTGCGGCGACTTCTGTTTCGGTAAGATTTTTGATCTTTTCGGTTCCGAATTTTTCTACGCAGAACGATGCCAGTGCGGATCCAAAAATGATTGCGTTTTTCATATTATTGAAGTTAACCGTACCTACTTTAGCCATATA
Organism: Mucilaginibacter antarcticus; assembly: GCF_042686155.1. Taxonomy (NCBI): domain Bacteria; kingdom Pseudomonadati; phylum Bacteroidota; class Sphingobacteriia; order Sphingobacteriales; family Sphingobacteriaceae; genus Mucilaginibacter; species Mucilaginibacter antarcticus. The sequence goes on from NZ_JBHUON010000004.1 coordinate 84,842, forward strand.
ACCAATAAAACCACCTGCGAAGGTATCACCAGCACCGGTTGGGTCAAACACTTCCGCCAGTGGCAATGCAGGTGCCGAGAATACTTTATCCTCATGGAATAGCAACGCGCCGTGCTCGCCTTTTTTTATGATTAGGTACTTAGGGCCCATGGTTAATATTTTACGTGCTGCTTTAACCAACGAATACTCGCCCGATAGTTGGCGTGCTTCGGCATCATTAATGGTCAATACGTCAACCATTTTAATGGTAGTCAGCAAATCGTCCATAGCAATGTCCATCCAAAAGTTCATGGTGTCCATTACAATTAGTTTAGGGCGATTTTTAAGGCGGCCAATAACCGTTTGTTGTACTTGCGGGGTAAGGTTACCCAACATTAAATATTCGCAATCCTGGTAATTTTCGGGGATTATAGGGTCAAAATCAGCCAACACATTAAGGTCGGTAATTAATGTATCGCGGCTGTTCATATCGTTATGGTATTTTCCGCTCCAAAAAAACGACTTTTCCCCTTTTTTAATTTGCAGGCCTTCGGTATCAATGCCGTGCTTATTAAAGTCAGCTATCTCGCCTTCAGGAAAATCATCGCCAACAACAGCAACAATTTTTATTTTATCATAAAAATATGATGCAGCCAAACCCGCGTAAGTAGCAGCGCCACCAACAATTTTATCTGTTTTACCAAAGGGTGTTTCAATCGCGTCAAACGCTACCGTACCAATAACTAATAAACTCATTTAATATATTAATTTTTATGGCGCAAATATCACTAATTAAACGCATTTATCATACAAGGTTTTACATGGTTATTCTGGTATAATCCACCGTGCTCCTACTTACCACTAATTTTCCCTTAACGAAAGTTTCTTACCAAAAAACAACTGTTCGCATAATATCAGTTTCAGCGGCCAAATAGCTGCGGAGAGTGGGCTTTGTATGATGCACTAAATGAGCAATACAAGCTTATTAACCATTGATAATGATGATCCAACTTTTCAGTATGTTACTGATAGCTGCAAGCTAACTTACCGGGCATCTTTCTTGCTTCTAGCTCATGCGTATATTAGCAAGGTTAATTTGGCAAGTCGCTTTTTGTACCTTTGTCATCGGCTAATAAAATGGCACGAATCCGTTCAATATGCACTTGTGAGGCTTCCGCTCTTTCGCTGGCAGACTTGGCTATCGCTCCCTTGCTATCCACTGCCATAGTTGTCAACAAGTTCTTTCTTTCCTCAAACATGCGGAGGGCAACCCACATAGTTTCTTCCAGTTTTTTTGTTTGTTCTGCTAATAAGGCTGCCGCAGTATACGAATGCCCGGTATGGCATCGATAACGTTTTGCAGCACCTATGGCCACTTTCCATAACACACCGCCACAGTTTGGACAATTAAAAGGCACTTGATCCCCCAGTGCGTTTACTGATGGCAAATCGCTTAGTACCCGCTCTGCAATAGCCGATTCAATCAAAATATCTTTTGGCACCGGTTTTCGCTTAGCCGCCTTTTTGCTAACCAACTGATATAGTAAACCACCCATTTCTGCTACGGGCAGGCAATGATCCGGTTTTAGTTGATTAAGTGCATTTTTTGGCATATCGGGGTAGGGAGCATCGGATGGGTCTTGGATTATGCAAATGCCGCCACAACGCTGAATCGCCATAAGTCCTGCTGTCCCATCGTCCAGATATCCGGTTAACAAAATACCAATCACCTTGTTGCCAAAAGCCACGGCAGCCGAACGGAATAAGGGATCAATTGCCGGGCGTGAACGATTTTCGGTAGCCCCTTTAGTTACAAGTATCGTTAGTTCTTTATCAATAAGTAAATGATGATCAGATGGTGCAAGGTAAATGTGTCCATTAACAAGTGCGTCTCCGCTGGTTGCATGACTGCACTGTAATTTACCGCTTCTATTAATGCCATCCAACAAAACGTCACCCGTCGCATCCGATGATATATGTTGAACGATTAATATGGGTGCAGGAAAATCGCTTTGTAACTGGCTAACAAGTTGAGATATAACTTCTAAACCACCGGCAGACGCACCGATTACAATAACATAGGGTATCGGTTGATGCTTAATCTTTTTAGGTTTCAACATAGTAATAGATAGTTACTCAAACCTACAAATTCCTATTGAATATAGGTACCGTCCCATTAAAATATAGGGCAAACAGTACTCCTGCATTAGTAAATTCTAAGGAAAAGACTGTAAATTTTGGTGTATTAACGTTGAGTTTAGCGTGGCTATTGTTGGCCTAAAGACGTACCTTAGACGCACAAACAGAAAATCTTTGTAATCAACAATTAAATCAAACAAATCGCCTAGTGAACCGTTTTGTTCTTGTTACCGATCCGGTAGCGGTTTGATAAGAATACAAATAAGAATGGAAAGTCCCGCGAATGCCCAATGGCAAATGGCTGATCCCCATGTTTTTTGGGGTGAGATAGCTCCGACTGAGCATGTGGTACAGATCTATGAAAACGATGAATCTTTTTTAAACGTTTTGGGAGGCTTCGTAAGCAGCGGCCTTACAGCTGGGGAATGTGTAGTTCTTATTGCGACCACGCCCCACTTGAACGCCTTAACGGATTTGTTAAATAAAGATGGGTTTTGTGTCGCCGAGCTAGCCGCCGACGACCAGCTGATTTTGTTGGATGCTGAACAAACTTTAGCACAATTTATGGTAAATGGCTGGCCAGAGGCGCAACTCTTTAACACGTGCGTGTCAGGCATCATCAAGCGGGCAAAGGACAGAAACCGTCCGGTACGTGCTTTTGGAGAAATGGTAGCGCTTTTATGGGCCAAAAAAGAAGCGGCTGCCACCGTGCACTTAGAGAACTTGTGGAATCGTTTTTGCGAAACACAAGCTTTTTGCCTGTTTTGCGCTTATCCAAAAATCGGATTTACTCAAGATGTAAACACCTCCGCTCATACTATCTGTTGCGCGCATTCTAAAATGATCTCGGGCGAACAAAAGTCGGCAACCAGAATATTTTATAAAACGGCCGTATAGGCTAAGTGAGCGTAGTTAAACCGGCAGTTCTATCGTAAACACGGAGCCTTTTCCTTTCTCGCTTTCTACCCTTAACTGGCCATTGTGTCGGCTAATAATCTCTTTACTAATATACAAACCAATACCAAGCCCCGATATATGCTCGTCTACCTCCTCTACGCGGTAGAACCGAGAAAATATGCGGCCCTGTTGTTCTGGCGCAATGCCCATTCCAAAATCTTGTATCTTTATAATAGCGCCTTCGGCGTTTCCTGTAACGGATACCTTGACCAGATCTGCCTTCGGCGAATATTTGATGGCATTACTCAACAGGTTGATTACCACCTGCTCTAAACGCTGACGGTCGGCCGCTAAAACGAATGAACCAACCTCACTGTGGAAAGCTATATGGTGTGATCGGGTAGTATACTGCATTTGTTCAATAAGGTCTCGCACCAAGCTAACCAGATCAAATGAGGTATAAGTGAGCGGCAATTGGCCGGACTCGATTTTGGTCACATCCAGCAAGTCGCTTATCAGCGCGGATAGCCTGCCGGTTTGTTTTAACGCTTTTTCGACAAAGGATTTGTTTATATCACTTTCCGGCATTCTTAGGTTGATGATTTGCAAAAAGCCGCTTAAGCTGGTAATGGGTGTTTTAAGTTCATGACTTGCCAGCCCTATAAATTCATCTTTTTTAGCATTTAGGTTGTGTATCTGCTCATATAGCTTAGCATTATCTAACGCTACACTAGCTTGGCTGGCAATACCAGCCACCAATTTTTCATGTTCTTCCGTAAATTTGTCTGCCTCGGGGTGTCCGTAAAAAAGCCCCCCAATCACATCGCCGGATTTGGAGATGACCGGGATTGCCAGGTAGCTAACAACCGGCAAGTGACTTTCGGGCATGCCGTGGTGTGGATGGTTGTGCCCATAACGTGGGTCTTTAGTGATATCCGCTGACCGTACAATCTCTTCGCCGCTAAAAGTTGGGTGAAAAATTGCTGTGTTACGGGGCGTACCAAACTTTTCAAACGCCTCCCTGGGAGCGCCTGATAAAGTATAGAGCATATATGATTCTCCCCGTTCGTCAAGCTGGTTGTAGAAAAAGGCGCCAAAAGCGGCACCCGTTATTTGTGTGGTTGCATCCGTTACCCTTTGTAATATCGACTCAATGTCAAGGCTTTCTGCCACTAACTTCCCTACGGTGTTCAATATCTCCACATTGCGGGTATAACGCTGTAGCTTTTCTTCAAAATCCTTCTGCTTTGAAATATCGCGGGCGATCTTAGAGGCGCCGATGATATTCCCCTTGCTATCCTTAACCGGTGACACGGAAAGAGAGACATGCACCTCACTCCCGTCCTTAGCAACACGCACGGTCTCAAAGTGGTCTATTCGGCCCCCGTTACTGATCTCGCTGATGATCACTTCTTCTTCCTTTAATCGCTCTGGCGGAATAATTAGCGAAATATGTTTACCCAATATTTCTTCTTCTGTGTAGCCAAACATGCGTTGCGCCGCAGCGTTCCAACTGGTGACTATGCCCTGTAAGGTCTTGCTAACTATAGTGTCATCAGAAGTGCTAACAATAGCGGCCAGCCTGGCTTGGCGTTCCGCGCTTTCTTTTAACCGAGTTTCGTTCAGCTTCTGTTCGGTAACATCAAGTACAGAACCTATAAAACGCACCGGGCTTTCTTCTTCATTAAAATAGACCTTACCTTTCGCGCGCACCCATCGTATTTGTTCGTCAGCTACGCCCACAGTACGGTATTCTATATCGTAATCGCCATTGCTGATTGCTTTCACCATCGCGTTTGCAATAACTTTCAAAACCCTATCACGGTCATCCGGATGCAGGCCTGGTACAAAATCATTTTCGTAAGTGACTACACTTTGGTGGTTAATCCCGAACAGTGACCGGCAGCGTTCGTCCCATTCCATAGTGCCCCTCAATAGGTCAAGATCGAATGTGCCTAGTTGGGCGGCCTGTTTTGATAGCCGCACCTGCTCGTAAGCTGTTTCGAGTTCCTCAATGGTCGCGCGCAGCTGGTCCTGAGTTTCCGTTAACTCTTCATTGGTTACGGTTTGTTCTTCATTTACTGCAGCTAATTCTTCATTGGTCGCAGCTAATTCTTCATTGGTCGCAGCTAATTCTTGGCTTGCTTCGGCCGATTCCAGGCCGGCGATCTTTTGTTCATGAATATCTGTGCTCGTGCCTACCCAAAGAACAATTTCTCCGAATTCGTTTTTATGAGCGGCGAATCGGCTCAAGTGCCAGCGATACATGCCGTCATGGCGACGGAAGCGGCCTTCCACTTCCATGCCTTCGCCCCGCTGTAATGCCAGGGGCCATTGTACAGCAGCTACCCCGCGATCATCGGGGTGGAGTATGTGCCATATTTGCTCCCTTAATGTTTCAAAGTCGGTGATGCCTGTATAATCATACCAGCCCTGGTTATAGTAGGTGGCCCTGCCGTCAGGGCCAGAAGTCCAAAGTTTGTGCGGAATGGCATTTGTCAGGAAACGAAATTGCGCTTCACTTTCCTTTTTACGCTCCAGTTCTTCGCGGGCTGCTTCGTTCAAGCTAGCGTTTTCAAGCGCCAACCCGATGTGAATGGCAAAATTGCGCGCGAAAACCAGGTCTGCCTCATCGAAATACCGATCTGCTTCTGCAGAGACAAAAGTGACCACCCCAGAGATCTTATCGTGGCCACCCAATGGCACCGTAATGGCCGACTTTATGTTGATTTGCTGCAATGCTTTGAGTTGAACCGGGTCACTAATGCTATTGGTAATTATCGCTTCGGATACAATCGGTACAAAACTGGGCTCGCCCGTCTTTAGCACCCGTGCAGTACCTGTATCACTACTCAGATCCGTGGGAAAATGGTTGCGATATTCCAACGCCCATTTTATTTTCTCAGGGTCCTCGTGTTTTAATAACAAAAGTTCAAGGTGATCACCTTTTAGCAGTTCGATGGTAAACCAATTAGCAAATCGCGGAACTATGTATTGTGCTATCTGTTCTAACGCAGTAGCGGTATCACGGGCTTTCGCAAGCTCTTCTACCGATTTGTTTAAATAGGCAAATAAACTTTCCTTTTTTTTCAGCGTAGAGATGTCCTGGATAAACAAATAAATTTGAGCCTCTCCTTGCTCATCGCTGTGTACATGCGAGCTGACCAGCACGTTTTGCTTCCGCTCCGGAAAAGTATTCAGCGAAAATTCCTGGTCGCTAAATGCTTCAAGTGATAGTAATTTTTGATTGGGTTCTTCGCCAAATGCGTCATAAAAAAAATTGAATACGGACTGGCCTAGCAGCTGTCTGTCTTCCGCGTGTAGGAATTTTACGACAGCATTGTTAGCGTACATGATCACCCCGCGGATATCGATACCTATAACAGCCATGCTATTTAAATTGTATACCCGCCGGATGTCTTTGTGCGTAAGTGATTTCATAGATGATCAAAAATAGTAAAAAAATGTTTTTTGTGAAACTAATCGCCTGCTTAGGTATTTACAATTTAATTTGACTTCTCTTGAATCAAGAACCATCCTGAGGTTTGTTATTGACTACAAATTGTGGTCATTTAGATATCCATGTGCCTTAATTAACTATCAGCGTGAATAAAACAATATTTAAGACAGGCCATAAACTTTAAGTTGAATTTTTTGTATTATAACAATGTTTATAGAACGCCCAGATTCTTCTATTCCAATTTATGCGCAAGGTATAATGGCAGATTTGGTGCGTCAGTACAAATGGCACGCTACAACACTGGGGCCTATAGCCACTTGGCCTAAACCATTATTAGTTCAGGTAAACCAAATATTAGATTCCAGCTTTCCAATGTTTATCTGGTGGGGCGAGGACAAAATACAGTTTTATAACGATGCGTACTTACGTATTCTTGGTACGGACACCAATAGCAAACATCCTAAAGCATTGGGACAAAACGGTGCTGAATGCTGGCCTGAAATATGGCCCACGATTAACCCACTGTTGCAGCTTGTACTAGATACCGGCAAGCCTGTCTACTTGGAAGATCAACTCATCCCGATTTACAGACAAGGGAAGCTTGATAATGTATTTTGGACTTTTAGCTATAATGTCATAAGAGAAACCGACGGCACAGCCGCCGGAATTTTGGTCGTATGTTTTGAGACTACCCAAAAGATGCTTTTTCAGCGCGACCTTGCTAATGTGAATGAAGAGCTTGCAACTTCAAATGAAGAACTGTTAGCATTGAACGAAGAACTAAGTTCATCTCAGGAGAACTTACAACAGTTAAATTATAGCCTTGAAGCAGGGGTGGCCGAGCGGACCACAGAATTAACCGAGGCCAAAAATGCTAGTGACAAACATGAACTGCGCCTGGCATCGGTTGTAAGCAAGGTTCCTGCAGGTTTGGCCATCCTCTCTGGAAGAGAGATGAAATTAGAAATGGCCAATGCATATATGCTGAACTTATGGGGCCGTAAAGAAAATGCAGTAGGTAAACCGCTGTTTGATATTCTCCCTGAACTAAAAGAACAGGCATTTCCGCAAATACTCGATGATGTATATACATCAGGATTTCCTTACTTTAGCTATGACGCACCGGTGCAACTTATTCGTGATGGCACTGACGTCCGTGTTTATATGGATTTTTCTTATACACCACTCGCCGATCAGTATGGTACAGTGAACAGCATATTAGTGTTGGCGGAAAACGTAACAGAGCGGACACTGGCACGGCAGCGTGAACAGCAACTGACCGAAGAATTAAGCGCTGTGAACGAGGAAATGGCCGCAGCTAATGAGGAACTTACATCCATTATTGAGGAGTTGGGGTCAGCGCAGAAGACTTTAGAATTCAATTTTGCCATGCTGGAAGTGAGTGACACGCGCTTTCAAAACCTGGTGCGCGAAGCCTCAATAGGGATTATTGTGGTTACTGGCGAAGAGATCGAGGTGATCATTGTTAACGACGCCTACGCCAGACTCATTGGCCGCACCGCTGCCGAACTTTATCATAAAAGATTATTTGATGTTATACCCGAGGCAGAAAAAGATTTTAAACCGATTATTGACCAGGTAAGGCAATCCGGCGAACCACTTTCTTTATACGAAATTCCTTATGCCGTCTCTGCTGATAACCTCAAAATAGAAGGGTTTTTAGATCTGGTGTACCAGCCGTATCGCGAAGCAGACGGCGCTACTACGGGGACAATGGTTCTTTGCCAGGATGTGACAGAGCGTGTAAAGGCCAGGAAAGAACTGCAGGAGAATGAGCAGCGGCTTCGCTTTACGTTGGACGCAATACCCCAGCAAGTATGGACAGCCTCGCCAGACGGAGCGCTTAATTATGTGAATCATAATGTTAGTCGCGAATTTGGGAGAAGTGGCGAAGAAGTAGTAGGCGACGGTTGGCAAGCGTTTATTCATCATGACGATTTACCGCTTGCCATAAAGGCATGGCAATACTCCCTGGCATCTGGTAAAGAGTACCAGGCAGAGTTTCGCCTGAAATTTAAAGACTCCCAATATTATTGGCACCTGGCACGTGCCCTGCCCTTAATTGAAAATAATGAGATTAAACTGTGGCTGGGAACAAATACAAATATTGACCTGCAAAAAAATAATGAACAAAAGAAAGACGAGTTTCTATCTATCGCCAGTCATGAACTAAAGACTCCGTTGACCAGTATTAAAGCATTTAACCAATTGATGAAAAGAACGGCCGACCCGGTAAAGCAGGAGGCCTTTGTTTTAAAATCAGCTCAACATATAGAACGATTGGAGCGTTTGATAAATGACCTGCTCGATGTGACCAAGATAAACGCCGGTAAAATGAATTACGATCTGCAGCCATTTGATTTTAAGCAAATGCTGATTGAGAGCATAGAGAGTGTCCAACAGGCGTCGCCGGTACACCGTATTATCTTAGAGTCAGCAGTTGATATCACCTATACAGGGGATAGGTTCCGGCTGGAACAAGTAATTAATAATTTTTTAAATAATGCGGTTAAGTATTCACCTGGTGGAAACAAGGTTCTGGTCAACTTCAAAATAGAGGATGACAGCATCGTGCTATCCGTTCAGGATTTTGGCATCGGCATTGCCGAAGATAGCCTTGATAAGCTGTTTGACCGGTATTACCGGGTTGATAATACGGCTATGCGTTTTGAAGGTCTTGGGTTAGGTTTATTTATATCATCAGAAATTTTGAAACGGCACAATGGCAGCTTCTGGATAGACAGTAAATTGGGCAAAGGTTCGGTATTTAATTTCCGCCTGCCGTTAGCATCAGAAAGCATAAACGCTGCTGTTGCCGATACTGACAAATATTATAAGGACGACAGGATAACTATACAGTATAACGCTGCATTAGAGAGGCTGGATGTAGACTGGACGGGGTACCAAACCTTTAGCTCGGTACAACACGGCGGAATGATGATGCTGGATAAACTTGCTAAAAATAATTGCACAAAGGTATTAAATGATAACAGACATGTATTGGGTACATGGTCTGATGCTGCTGATTGGGCAGGAACAGTATGGTTCCCGATGATGGAAAATGCGGGATTAATATACTTTGCGTGGGTGTTTTCACAGAGTGCGTTTAGTCAGTTATCAGCCAAAAAAAGCGTAGACATAATGCAAGGTACCGTAACAGTTCAGTTCTTTACCGAAATTAAGGATGCGGAGGCATGGATAAACAATTGCTAATCTCCCGTTGGTAGAAGCACTAATTAAACATAGAAATCATCTAAACTACCCTCCTTATATATCCAAGAGTTATTAATTTCGCTTCGTGACCGCCAAACGACCAACATCCAAAAGAAAACCTTCAACGCCAAACCGCAAACCCTCTAGAAATAGCAAACCAACAAACAGAGCTAAACTTAATTGGAAGCTATTTGGAATTGGTGTACTGATAGTATTACTATCCCCATTTTATTACGGCTATGTATTAAAAATGTTTAGCGCGACCTGGCAATGGATTGGAGGTATTGGAGAAAACCCAAATTACAGAACTTACAAGAGCTTTGACATCTCGATACCGGCAAAGTATTTGATTCATGGCATCGATGTATCATACGCTCAAGGAAAAATAGATTGGCAAAAAGTAGCAAAGATGAAAGAGGATAGTGTACATGTTAGTTTTGCATTTATTAAGGCTACCGAGGGCCTGCTTACTGTTGACCCCTATTTTAAACGTAATTGGAGGGAAGCTCCTAAGGTTGGGATTGTTTGCGGTCCTTATCATTTCTTTCGCGCAAATAAAAATGGATTATGGCAGGCCCGGTTCTTCCTGCAAAATGTAAACCTTGAACCAGGTGACTTACCCCCTGTGGTAGATATTGAACAGCTTGACGGTACTTCTCCCGAAAGAATGCGTAAAGAATTAACAACATTTCTAAACAAGGTTGAAGACAAGACAGGTGTTAAGCCAATAATTTACACGGGCTTGAGCTTTTACAAAGATTACTTATCCGGCTACTTTAAAACATATCCTTTGTGGATAGCGCATTATCATCGCGAAGATCTAAATGCAGGTAAAGGAACAAATTGGTGGTTTTGGCAACATTCAGACCGGGCAAGAGTTAATGGAATAAATCATACAGTTGATTTCGATGCGTTTAAAGGTGATAGTATTGCTTTTGAGCGCTTTCTATTACGCTGATTTTGTTTTGCAGATTCCATATATGAATTACGAATCGAACCGATACATCAGGCTAACTTGGCCGTCACCCTTTGGCTTATCATTGAGTTTTTCTTAAAACATAATTCAGTTAATATAGTTTCTTCTAAAGAAAATCTATATCAATGAAAAGAAAACTTATAACACCACTACTGTATGCATCTTTGCTGCTAGCGGGGACACAGTTTCCGGCCTGCAAAAGTAAATCTGCCGAAAACCAGGCGGCTGATTCTGTGGCAAGAGACACCACCGTCAATTCTGCGCCCGTTGAAATTGCTCCTGATGACGAACTAACTAAAAACACTAAAGATGCCACCAAGGACTTCCCTGGCGTAACTGCGGACGTAAAAGACGGCGAGATTACCCTGAGCGGGAGTATCACCCGTGAGAGATTACAGCAACTTATGATGTCGTTAAACACGCTACACCCAAAGAAAATCAACAACAATCTAACCATTACTCAATAATATGGCACTACAAGAAAAATATGGAGAATTGGTAGCTGCTGCCAAGGCTGGCGGGATAGCCAACTTACAAGTTAGAGAGCAAGGGAATGTATTATATATAGATGGGTCTACCTCAAGCGGCACTTTGAAGGACGCTCTTTGGGATATCTATAACAAAATTGATCCAGACTATCGCGCAGGAGACCTTATCCTGAACATAGATGCCTCGGCCGCGCCGGGTACCAAAGCAACGGTAACCACTGAAACATCAAACTTAAACATTCGCAAGGGGCCCGGCACTGATCAACCCATAGCTGGTAAAGCTGCGCATGGTGAAATTGTTGCTGTCATTAGCCGTGCTAATGAGCAATGGTCGCTTGTACGGACAGAAAGTGGTGTAGAAGGATATGCTTATAGTCAATATTTAACCCAACAATAATATGTTTGAAGAAATATTAAAATTGGTCAAAGACCATATTGGCAGCAACCAACAAGTTGATTCGGCACTACCTGCAGCTCAAAAAGACGAAGTACATGAAGAAATTGCAAGCCATATAAACAGTGGTTTAAAAAACGAAGCTCAGGCACAAGGAGGCGTAGGTGGCTTGCTTGGTTCTCTTGTAAGCGGCCTATCTTCTGGTAACCCAGTCATTACTGCCATTGAGGGCGGCCTTGTAGGTAGTTTAGGGAGCAAATTTGGCCTGTCACCCGCGGTTACAGGGGCAATATCGGCATCATTGCCGGGATTACTTCGAAAATTTGCGCACAAAGCAAATGATCCCAACGATGAAAGCGTTACTCCTGATAGTATTCAAAAATCATTGGATATTTTCAGGTAGCAAAATTTGCTTTACGGCGAATTACGTCAACGTTAAACCTGACATCGCTATAGAGAAAAAATGTCCCTAAAACAAATGGCTAAGCGGACATAGGACACCTTCGCTACTGATAAGGACTATCCTTAACAAAAAACGCCAGACTAGTAGCCTGGCGTTTTTTTGTTAAGGGTTAAAAAATTTAAGAGGTTGGTTGTTTTCCATAACCTGATAATTGGTCCATCGCTTGGTTGGCAAAGCCTTTAACTTTGTCTATTAATTCAGGCGATTGCTCTGTCAAGTCATCAAGTACTGATGATCCGTCTTCCCTTTTCTTAGTTAGTTGTTTAATACCAAATGCAACTGCTGCCCCTAGTATTGCGTATTTTAATATGCCCATGTTTTTAGTTTCGAAGTAGAAAGCAACTATGATGCCAACTGCATAAGGCAACCGTAGCAACTAATGTTGATCTAGCTGTTTCCTGACTTCACAATTAAAAAAAGTGTCGGGCGTTGTAATGGTTTATTAGTAATTGCAAACTTACCATCGATTGGGTGTTGCCATTTGACAACAAATTGTGGGTCATTTAGCAATTCAAGTTAGCAAACACTTAGTAAGCTTAGTAACTAATTAAAAACACTTGCAAACAAAAAGAGCCTTTAAGTTTGAACTTAAAGGCTCTAAGAGCTGCTCCTGAGCCTGGACTCGAACCAGGGACCCTCTGATTAACAGTCAGATGCTCTAACCAGCTGAGCTACTCAGGAGTGTTTTCCGGTTTGGAGTGTGCAAAAGTAGCATTTCCCTGTATATTTCACAATCTTTTTTTAAAAAAAATGTAACGTATTAATTATGAGCATATTTATTTTTTATTGTTAAGGTTGGGTGCTTGATAAGGCTGAATAAATTAATAAATTTATAGCACAAACCATCACACCTATTAACGTATGCTAAAAACACCTACCCTTGTCATAACGTTGCTCGCATTCCATGTATGCACCTATGCTCAAACAATAAAAGCCGGTAAAGATGTTGCTAAAACCAATCAGTTAGCTAATGCGGCGCCAAATAAAACCAGCTCTATAACCTTTCACCTTGAAACCGTGGCTGGTATTGGCCCCAGCGGCTTTAGCAACAGCGTTATAGCCAACACCGATATGTTGAAAAACAGTAAAGACCCATTTTATCGCGAGGAATATAAGGCCTACCCACAAATGAAAAATAAACCGGCTTTGGATAGTTTGGTTGAGTATCTATACATTGTAAACGATCCACAGTTTTTCTTTCAAAACTATGTGGCCGGCATATACTCGAAGGAGTTTATGATCAAAAAAATGGGCCACCTTAAATATGAACTGGCCGATACCATTAAACTATCACGCAAGCCGTTGTTATGCTACATCGCTGTTATAGCAGGGTTTAATAGCAATAAGCAACCTGTTTACATGGTGGATGCTAATAACAATGGCGACTTTTCCGACGATAAAACGTCGCCGGTATTAAGCCGCATAATGGACGAAGAATTGATGGTGAATTCATCACAAACTGCGGATATTACCTATATGTATAAAGGGCAGGTAAAAGGCGGCACAAAAAAGATCACTGCCCAGGCGGCTGTTTACGATAAAAAGTTCGCGGTCAGCTTCTCTTTCCCTGAGTTTAATTATTTGAAGTTTGATTACAAGGGTAAAAAATACATAGCTATTAGTCAGCCCCGCTCATACGAACCTTTTTATACCATAGTGCCAGACAGGCCTTATTTTACAGGTTTGGGTAAATCAAAATCTGTAAAAAACGGACAGTTTGTCAAAATTGGCGATGACACCTTCGGCTTATCATCCGTTGCGGACAATGGGAACGAGTTAACTTTAATTGGCGATGACATCGAAGGATTCAGGTCAGACAATACCGTGAACAGAACCTATATCAAAAGTAAACCCCGCAATACAGATGGGGTGGTTTCAAGGCAAACCGGCTTTAAAGCACCGGAGATAAAGGGCATTGATGTAAACGCCAACGCTGCAAAGTTGAATGCTGCAGTGTCGCTGGCCAAATTAAAGGGTAAATATGTTTTCATTGATATTTGGAGCACCACGTGCATTCCCTGCATTGAAGAGTTTCCGAACATTAAAAAAGTTTACAACTTGTATAAAAACAAAAACTTCGAGATCATAGGTATTGTAGACGAGCGCAGCCCTAACGCGACAGCCCGGTTACTTAAACTGCATAATGTAAACTGGCCAAACATTATTATGGGGAAGAGCGCCACTCAAATTAAAGGTTATGAGGATATTAACTCGTATCCAACCACTTACCTGATAGACCCTACAGGAAAGATCATAGCAATTGACCTGAGAGCCGAGGCGCTGATGAATAAACTGAAGACGCTCTTGGGCGTTTAAAACCAAAATCCCCGTTAGCTTACCTGTTGAGACGGGGGTTTTGATGGCAATTTTTATACTATCTTCGCCGCAAATAAATATCTGGACCTTGCATTATGGCTAGTCAACAAATTGCAGCATTTAACGTTATTGGCGTTGCCGTACGCACCACGAACCAAAATAGCCAAATGGCTATAGACATACCTTCACTTTGGGGAAAGTTTATGAGCGAGGGCATATTGTCCAAAATTCCTAACAAAGTTGATGATACCATTTATTGTATTTATACAGACTACGAAAAGGACCACACCCTACCTTATACTGCTATAATAGGCTGCAAAGTTGCCGATTTAAGTCAAATACCAGAGGGCATGGTAGGCCACGCGATAGGCGAAACCAGCTATCAAAAATTTATTGCCGAGGGTGATTTATTGGAGGGCGCGGTTTATTATGAGTGGACCAGGATCTGGAGTTTAAACATTTCAAGGAGTTATACTTCTGATTTTGAGGTTTATACCCAGCGCTCTCAAGACCCAGTAAATCCCACGGTTGATATTTTTATCGCACTAAAATAATCAGATACGTTAGGCGAAATAATAACTTCAAAAACATTTGCTTTTAAAATCATTTAAATTAGGTTTGAAAGCAGATAACCCTCTGAATTATGTTTTGGTACGAAGATGATATAAAACGACTGGAAAAGCTCCGAACGGAACTTAGCATCGAACCTGAAACCTTGTTTTATGGCAGCTCTTCAATCCGTTTGTGGTCCACACTCGTCGAAGATTTGAATGATCTGAAACCAATCAATCTGGGTTTTGGCGGCTCGAGCCTTGCGGCCTGTACTTGGTTTTTTGATAGGGTGATGGATGGTTATCAACCAAAACGCTTGGTAGTCTACGCCGGTGACAATGACCTTGGCGACGGCAGGCATCCCGAAGAGATTTTCATTTTTTTTCAACAATTTGCTGCCAACGTTATGGCACGATTTGGCGCCTTACCCTGCTATTTCATATCACTTAAGCCCAGTGTTACCCGGTGGGGTATCATTAATCAGTTTCATTACACCAACAAAATTATAGCCGCCGATATTACCGACAACCACCCAAACTGGCATTGGATAAATGTTTACGACGCGATGCTTAACGCCGACGGTTGGCCCGACAGGAAATATTTTGTGGGCGATGGCCTGCATCTAAGTGAGAAAGGTTATCAATTATGGACTAACCTGATTAAAAACGCTATCACCATATAATTAATCATTCGTTGATTAATAGTTAACATACATCCTTAATATTTCTGCCAAATTTGCAGCACAATGAATAGAGAATACTACAAATGGTGTAGCCCACAATTAAACAGAGACATGGAACTGCTTATTTTTGGCCACGCAGGTCAGGCAGTTCTTTTCTTTCCACCGCGCGTGGGGCGATTTTATGACTATGAAAACTGGGGGACAGTTTATGCATTGTCAGACCGTATCAACGCCGGCGAAATACAGTTGTTTTGTGTTGACAGCATAGACGAAGAAACTTTTTATAATAACTGGGCAGAACCGCAAGGCCGCATGGAAAGGCATTTGCAATATGAGCGATATATATTACAAGAAGTACTACCCTTTATTAAAACCAAAAACGATAGTATTGAGATTGAAGCAGCCGGATGCAGTATGGGCGCTTACCATGCTGCCAATATCGCTTTAAGATCTCCTCAATTATTTAATAAAATCGTGTGCATGAGTGGCAGATACGACCTCACCCAGCCGGTCACTCATTTTAAAGATCTGCTTGACGGCTATCGTAGCGAAATAGTCTATTTAAACATGCCGCGCCAGTACATGACCAATTTGGAGGACGAGGAATTGCTTGCCGAGATCCGAAAGATTAAGATAGTATTAGTGATAGGGCAAACAGACCCTTTCTTTGATGATAATTATGCCTTTAGCGAAACATTAGGCTGGAAAGGCATGCAACATGAGTTTCATATCTGGGGTGGCTACGCGCACTCCGCACGTAGCTGGAACCGAATGGTTCATCTTTATCTGTAATATATTTATTTCGATCTGCCTTACCCCTGCCTTTTCACCATCTCATTGATCCAAATCGGGGCAAAGGGCGATGTGCAGCCCTTAGATGTAGGATAGTCACGAAAGACTCCTAGTCTTTCGCCAATAGCCAAGGCACGCTCGCGGAATTGCGGATGATTGATGCCTATTTGGGCCAACGTGGTGTTCATAGTCCACTGCGTTTCTGTTGGGGCGATGGGCATCTCTTTTTCAATACGGTCAAGCAATGCGGTGATATCAATACCTTCGTGGTTGCGGGTTACACGGCCTGCGGTAAGGCTCCAACCGGCGCGGGCGGCCATGGCGTCCTCAGATTTCATCCAACGCTCACGCAACTCCTCTTTGTCAGGATGTTCTTTTATCACATAGCTCGACAGCCAGTCAGCTACATGCGCAAAACGGTTTGTGCAAACGATGCTGTCT
This sequence comes from Mucilaginibacter antarcticus, assembly GCF_042686155.1. NCBI lineage: Bacteria > Pseudomonadati > Bacteroidota > Sphingobacteriia > Sphingobacteriales > Sphingobacteriaceae > Mucilaginibacter > Mucilaginibacter antarcticus. The sequence continues at coordinate 101,655 of NZ_JBHUON010000004.1, forward strand.
ACCTCGCCAATTGACAATTGTTTTGGATTGATAATTAACGCGGCAAGAAAACGCGCGTCGATATTACCCGTTTCCCAAAGGGCTAAACCCAACTCGTGATCCGTTTTTATTTTGTTAGCGATGTTGCGGATATCCCCCATCTTTACGCCAAACTGATTATCGCCGGCCCCGTACTTCTTGTTGTGAAGACGCATTTTTTCAGAGCCTGCGGCTTCTAACTGCTTTAATACTTCGGCAATGGTCATTAGGCTTCGCTTAGAGCTTTTATATCCAGCTTGGTCATCTTCATCAATGCAGCCATAACACGCTGTGCTTTGCCGGGTTCTGACATTAAACTTTTTAATGCCGTTGGTACAATCTGCCATGATACGCCAAACTTATCGCTCAACCAGCCGCACCGGTCGTACCGGCCGTCTTTGCCCAGTTGTTCCCAGTAGCGGTCAATTTCTTCCTGCGTATCACATTCTACCACAAATGATGTAGCCGGGGTAAATTGGTATTGCGGGCCGCCGTTTAGCCCCATAAACTTATTATCATTTAATTCAAACATCACCACTACCGGGTTTTCCGAAAGGATCTTTGAGTTTTTAAATATCGAACAATAATAATCTGCTGCTGCCTTGGCCTGCCCATCAAACCATAAACATGGGTACATTTCGTTTGTCATTAACCTATTTATCTTAATCACCTAAGATAATATTTATCTATTGATACTCGGCACTGTTAAATTTACTGTCAAGCCAGGTAATATGGTTAGTCATGAATGTTTTCAGGTATTGGATTTCTCCGTCGTATGATCCGTTTACCTGCAGCTCCAGGTACGATTTCTTTTTTAGGATATCCCACATAGTGAAATTGTAAACCTGCGAGTAAGCCAGCTTTTTAGCCAATGGGACTATAGCCCCTGGCACTGCCATTATCTTTGGTTTCAACTCGTTCCACCGGCTTCTTATTTTTTGGCGGAAGTTTGGATCTTGCATCATACGTTTTATCCAGATCTTAGGCTCAAAGGCCGATGTCAGCATTAACCCGTTTACCTGGTCGCCAAGGCGGTTATCGTTGTTGGCGGCTTTATCAAAATCCCATATTGGGCCTATATACACCTTGTCGTCATTACGCTTTTTGTACATATAAGTACTCCTAAACACATCAGGGTTTCCAATAACTTCGTTGATAAGGTAATAATCAACGTAACCATCAACATCAAAATACTTGCGGTAGCCATTTACCGGGTCGGTAAAAGTGGTGGCAAACAAGGCATCTTCAATTTTCTGGAAATGCGCTTTTATGTAGTCCTTTTGTTGCTGATTTACATCCTCATCAGGATATTTTACCACAAAGGGCATATTTTTGGCAGTTCTAAAATATACTGGCTCAGCTGTTGGGAAAAGATCCTGCTCAATTAAATATCCGCCCGAAATGTCCGGCAACGTAGTCGATGTCGATTTCTGATCTTCAATACCCACTATACCTTCTTTAACCTGTTGCGCCAACTGGTAACTACCACGATACTCGCCATTTAAAAAAAGTTCAACATAGCGCGAGTCTACCGTATGTGGCCTGCCGATGCTGCGGCTTAAGGCTAATGCCAACTCATTGCGAATTAAACTCTTGTCCGCCGCGTTTGCAAGTAATATCCAGCTTTTAGTTGCCGGCATACCAAGTATACTAGTCTTTTTATCAAGCTTTATTTTGTAAGGTTTTTTAGCGAAATCGCCCCAGGTTGAGTTACCGTGCCCCTTTACTTCCATCGCCAACGTGGCCGAAGACACATTAAAGTTGCTTACAGTTTTTATAGTACCGGTTAAATAAACTTCTTTACTGGTTACAGCCACTCCGTTTGTGGTATTTACATAAAGGGCTGGTATACCGTTGTCGGTAAATTTAATAAAGTAGTTTTTAATGCGGCCGTCTTCGCCTACTACAGTGTAAGTTAGTATATCGCTAAAATTAACCGTAGTAACGCCGCTTTGTTGTGTTTCGCCGTTTACAGTAACCTTTTGGCCTTTAATACTAAAATCAGCTACCAAAGCTTTAATATTAGTGCCGGCGAAAGCGTTTACAAATATGGTATCGCCTTTTATATCGCCAATAAGATCAGTTAACAAGCCCGGGTTATTGCTCATTTTAAATGAGAGAGACTGCACCTCCTTCGTTGTTTCCGGCGTCGGCTGTTGCGCATTCTTTTTACAAGCCGACAACGAGACAAATGTCGCCAAAAACAAAAATATCTGAAAACGGCGCGTAGCACGTTCTACATAATAGAAAGCATTCATGGTAGACTTATTAGATATAAATTGGTATAAAGGCAGCAGGAAGCCTTCGGTTAGTTAACATTAACTTAACGTTAAGGTATACAATTTGTTTTACACTACAAATCTGTCTTATCGTATCAAATGCTACCAACCAATTAGTGCAATCAACACATATTTTATTAAGTTTGTTATCTGAAAGTTTTTACCAATTATATGAGATCCTACAAGCTACTAACCCCCATTTTAACAGGGTTACTACTCAGCGCCAATTCGTTTGCGCAAACCACTTCTAAATATAATTTTAACCGCGCACCTTTAAAGCCCGGCGCATACGTGCAATTGCCTTTGGGAAGCATTAAAGCAAAAGGGTGGTTACTTAAACAGTTAGAGTTGCAAAAGGAGGGCTTTACCGGCCACGCCGAAGAACTTTACCCCGGCAATAACGATTTGGGTTCAAACTCAGACTGGCTGGGTGGTACAGGCAACGGCTGGGAAAAAGTGCCGTATTATGTAAAAGGACTGACTGCTTTGGCTTATACTTTAAATGATACCGAGTTAAAAGCTAAAGCCAGTAAATGGATAACCTATACCTTAGAACATCAACAGGAAAACGGCTTGTTTGGCCCGCCAAAAATGAAAGACTGGTGGCCGAGAATGCCTTTTATGTACGCAGCGCAAAGCTATTACGAGGCTACTAATGACGCACGTGTAGTTCCTTTCCTTTCAAAATACTTTAAATACGAATTGGCTAACCTTGATACTGACCCCCTAAGCAGTTGGGGCAGGTCTCGCGCAGGTGACAACATTGAGCTGGTACTTTGGGTATACAACAAAACCGGCGAATCTTTTTTGCTTGAGTTAGCCAACAAACTAAAAACGCAAGCATACCAATGGCAGGATATTTTCAGCCAAAATCTATTTCATTATTATGGTAATGATTACCAGCCGCGCCACATGGTAAACGTTGCGCAGGCCCTGAAATTTCCGGCTGTAGTGGCACAGTTTGCCGCCGAGCCTGTTTACGCTACCGCGATGCAAAAAGGCATTGCCCACATGATGCATGATAATGGGCAGCCCGAAGGTTTGGCTGCCGGCACCGAGCATATGTCTGGCAATAGCTCAGTAGAAGGCGTGGAGACCTGTACTGTTGTTGAGTGGATGCAAAGTTTGGAAACAGCGTCAAGAAACATCCATGATGCTAACATTGGCGACCACCTGGAGCGTGTTGCTTTTAACGCCCTGCCGGCCCAATACAGCCGCGATTTAAAGAATCACTCCTACTATACCCTACCCAACCAAATAAAAGCAGCCAATGGACAGCATGGTTTTTACCAGGATTATGGTAATGGTTTATTGTTGAGTCCTTACTCAGGTTTCCCTTGCTGCCGTTACAACTTGCACATGGGCTGGCCATACTTTGTAAAAAACAGCGCCCTTGCCACACCCGAAGGAGGCGTAGCCATTAACACCTATGGCCCAATGGAAATTAGTGCTTTTGTAGCCAAAGGCACCGCCCTTAAAATTACAGAGAGCACTAACTATCCTTTTGAAGAGCATATTTATTTAAGCTTAAGCTTGCCCGCGGCAACCACCTTCCCGCTGGTGTTAAGAATCCCGGCATGGTGCGCAAGCCCTAAGGTGTTAGTAAATGGCAAACCAGTTGCAGGTGTTAAACCGGGCCAGCTTTACACTATTAACCGCAAATGGAGCAGCGCTGATAAAGTGACGCTAAACTTCCCGATGCAGATCAAGATCGAAAAACAGGTTAACAACGCCGTAAGCATAGTACGCGGTCCGCTGGTTTACTCGTTAAAAATTAAACAAACAGCTACCACCATAAAAGAGCATAAGGTTGCCGGTTTTGTTGATACAGAGATTGTTCCGGCATCGGCCTGGAATTATGGCTTAACTTTGAACAATACGCTTTTGGCTAACCAGTTTGTTGTGGTTAAATCAGCTATGCCGGCTAACCCGTTTGAGGGCCAGCAAAGCCCGGTAACCTTAAAAGCCAAAGCAAAACAGATACCGGCATGGACGCTTGATTATCGCCAGACATCCGCCTTTGAGGTACCGCACAGCCCGGTTGCATCTACACAGAAAACAGAAGATATTGAGCTGGTGCCGTTTGGCTCGCAAAATATCCGCTTAAGCATTTTCCCTACTATTGGATCGCCTAAATACATTACAGATCGTTTTACCGAAGATTTTACGAATAACACATCAGAGGGTTGGGTAATATACGGCGGCCGTTGGTTTTATAAAGACGACGCTGTTAACTGCGGCGAACTGGAGAACAAATCTTCAGGCACTTACGGTTCTAAAATTGTAGCTACCAATACCAAATTTGATGACTTTACCTTCGCGGCTGACATTACCACTACCGGTGCCGGCGATGCAGGTTTAATATTCAGAGTAAGCGACGCTGCCATTGGCGCTGATGCCTATAAAGGTTATTACGTAGGCATCAACCCAACTAATAAAACTCTGGAGTTTGGCAAATCAAGCGACAATAAATGGATGCCGATAGCATCGGTAACCCGTACCTTATTTAAACTTGACCAAACCTATCGCATTAAAGTAAAAGCCAAAGGCACCCGTTTTGAGGTTTATATTGACAACGAAACCACCCCGGCTATTGCTGCCAGCGACGGCGAGTACAAAAGCGGCAATGTCGGTTTACGCACCTACCGGGCTATGGCTAAGATAGACAAGGTAGAGGTTATTAAATTGTAAGTGAATCCCACGCACACCCCTGTCATTTCGAACGAAATGACAGGGGTGTTTAATCCTATGAGGACGAGGTTATTCTGCTAATCCTGTTAACCCCCTACTGCTCTACCCTTAACGTCATAATCCCTTTGCCGGGTAAAACAAAATTGCTATTGAGCTGGGTTTTCTTATCCTCGGTCAAATTGCTTTCCCACAATTTTAAGGCAGACACGCCTTGCGGGCTCATGTTAACACGGCTGTTGTCTGCACCAGCGTTTACCAGTTGAACGATTACGCCGTTACCGTCGTCGGCTGGTTTTATAGATTCAACATATATGTTGAAGCCGTCAACTTTGAAAAACAGCTTATCTGCGTCTGTAGATGCAGCACCGGCAATTAAGGGCTGATGGTTGTTTAAGCCAATCTGGTTGGCCTTAAAACTGTCGTAACCACTGTCATGCGCCTGCAGGTAATAATGAAACGTTGCCACGCCATCCTGATCAGCCTTGAAATTGGTGTGCCACAAATTATTCATTACCCACGAGTAAATTTGCGACGATTGCGGCGTATAACTTGTCCAAAGTGGCGACAGGCGCAGGCTACCTAATAAACCACCCGTTGTTATTTTACCTATCTCAAACAAAGGCGCATCCGGGCTTGACCATGTGACTCCGAAATTAGCATTTGATACATCAACCCAGCGCTGCATGGTATACCAGTTGTGGTTAGCGTTAGGCAACTGGTCAGACTCGGCCGTTATACTACCCCATGGAATACTATAACGCACCTGTGCGCCGGGTACTTTAAACGGAAAACTAAAATGCACGCTCTCTTTTCTGCGAATGGCTTTTTTGTCGATAGTGTTAATGATCTCTACCCTGTCTATACCATTAATCAATCGTATTTCGCGAGTTAACCCGTTGGTGCCTGGGGCTGCCGATTTAACTAACAGACTGCTAACTACCGGCCCATTTTCTTTTATGCTGATGCTTGCCGCACCGCTACTCTGTATTTTGGCTAACGAGTCGCCCGGCATGTAGGTATATTTATTGAAACCAATGGTATCAACCACGGTAAGGCTGCGGCCATTGGCCGTCTTGGTTATTTTGGTAATATCACCCGATTTATTATCAACATCAACGGTGTAAATGCCGTTAGTTAAACTACCGCTGACAAACTTTGACAAACCTTTACCAGACCCTTTTCCGGCCGCCACCTCATAGGTTTTCTTTCCAAAAGCAGGCACATCTGCAGCTACAAAAACAAGCTCACCAGTGCTTAAACGTTGCGACGGAACAGTTTTACCTGATGCGTCTTTTACCATATCACCGGCTTTGCTTAACGCAGCAGAAACATACACCACATCCGTGCGTGGCCATGACAGTGTATTATAAACATCAACCGCATTTATTTTTACCGCCGCTGATGATAAGACCTGGCTTGTTAAAGTGTCGGTAAGTCCTTTTGCATGTAAAACGTAGCCTTTCTTCATATTCCACTGGCTAATTACTTTTGGATCTTCGGGCGCGCTAACGCTGTTGAATGCGCCCCAAGTGTGCTCGTTGTATAATAACAGATTCTTCCAGACGTCGTTAAACTTATCCACCGGGAAAGCAGGCTTGCCTTTAATGGCCCAAAGGGCTTCGGCTTGTTTTATTCGGTCGGATGTTGTGCGGCTTAAAGCAGTTTCTTTAGCGCCTGATGATACGCCATCCGTCCAGTACTCTGTATAGTCGCCCCTGTAACTTGGTATCACATTTTTGTATGATGTTTCAAAATCGTCAAAGAATTGTTTAGTTGACGTAACAATCATTTTTGGCGACACATAGCGATCGTTCCAGGCCTTTACTGCATCAGGCAACTCCGGGTCTATCGGCGCGTTGTCACTCATGGCCCAGGTCAGTATCGTCATGTTATAGGGGAAAGCCTTTTCTTCCAGTCCGCCTAAATATTCAAATAGGTATGGGTTCAGAAAATTCTCTGTCGGCTTGCCTGTGTAAAACGGCTTAGGGTCCTCAATAGTAAAAAAGTTAGGGATCTTGGTGCCCTTTAAAGCGTAACCAATAGAGTAAGGCTGGCATTGCCAAAACAGCAATTTCTGCTTGCCCGACGGTGACAACCAGTAAAACGGCTTATCCTGCCATTGCGCCAGTTTGCCTATCCTGTCCGAAGCATTGGGACCGGATAAAAAGTATTTGATACCTGTCTGCTCGCTTTGTGCAGCTAAACCCCACGAAGCACCGGGTACATCGCCCTGAAACATGGTGTGTATTTCAATGCCCTGCTGTTTGGCCAGCTTCTGCCCTTCGGCAAACATCTTCATTAATTGGCGGGAGTCGGTGAGGCTGGTGTTAGTATTTCCGTAAGCGCCATCAAGGCTTATCCAGCCTTTTTTAACGGCATCCCAAAAGCGTTGTTTTTTAGCAGCGTCGGCTTGTTGCAGGTAATTTTCAACCACCCATATGGCTTCGGTCGTCCATTTAAACTGTGCCTCCTTAGGGTAACCAACCGTCTTCTTGGCCAATTCTATCGACTCATCAATATTTTCCATATGCAGCTTTAAAACTTTTGCTTGCACATTGGTATACCCAATATCCACGTGCGAGTGTGGTAACACGTATACCTTCCAATCCGGACGGGCGGGGCTTACAATACAGGTAGCTGTATAGGTTTGTCCATTGGCATTTACTTCTACCTTAGCTTGGGTGTTAATTTTTATAGGTGCGCCGGGTAAGGATATTTCAAAGCTCTCTAAACCGGCATTATCAGCCGGGATGTTTATTTTCTCTATTTGGCCGTTAAAGTTTACGGTGCCCGTGAGGCCATTAAAACTTTTGCCGTCTTTAAATACTATGCGCAGTATACGGCGGTTGCCATCAGTAGCTTTTACATAAGCTACAGTAGGTTGTAAAACAATAGCGCCAAAATTTGAATTTTTATCTTGTGCATATGTATGTACATAATTTAACAAGCAAATGAAGCATAAAATAGCAAAGTGTTTCTTCATGATGTTTAGTTTTTATTGCGCGGGGCTAAGCGACCGGGCCTTGGATATTTTTCATAGGTTTATAGTTATAAAAGTAGTGGTAAAATTTTAAAGATCAACATTTACAGCGCCTTTTTATATGCTGTGGCCATTTATTGCATTTGATTACCTAACGGTTGTATATACCTGTTAATTTGTTCCTTTTGTAAACTTTTACAATGAACAACTGTTTACTATTTACAATCACTTTAAATCATGACTACTACCCTGACGAGGATATCGTCGACAATTGTTACAAAGGTGCAGGCTGAGCGCCTGCATAAAAACGCTCAAGAAAACGATACTGCAGAACCAAAAACAAGCAACGCACCAAAAGGCCATTGTCATTATATTTATAAAGCCTAAAAAATAACAACCATGAATGAGATCGTTACGCTTGCAGTGCCAGCCGTGCGGACTTTAACTGCCGACGTTATCCGCCTGCTTAAAACAGAAATTGGCGACCAGGGTACAGTTGCCGCCCTGGATAACCATGTTTTGATCAGTTTTAATCAGCCTGATTTCGAGCTGCGTATGGGTAATATCCTGCAGCAAATATACCGGGTTGTCGAACAACACTTTCCAGTCCGCAATGAGCATGTAAACATTATCATGCGCGATACAAACTCAACGTACGAAAACGTTTTTAAGATCTGGAAATCAGCTTAATGTAACTTTATAACAAAAAAGGGGATACGTGTAAAACGTATCCCCTTTTTTCTTGTGCTTATTGTTACCCCACATGGTCGGCAACAGCATTAGCCGCGCTTTTAGACAGATTAGCTTTTTCGCTTATAAAACTAGCCGCCAAGTCTTTAAAAGTGGAGCCAAAGCTTTTAGCCAGCTTATCCACCTCTTTACTAACCGAGTCTGATATCTTGTCGCGGGTGCTGTTTCCGTTATCAGTTAAATATAGATAAGCAATGGCAGCTGCTGCTGCTGCCCCGGTAATGCCTAATGCAATTAAGGCCACGTTGTTATTTCTTTTTTCAAATGGATTTTTCATAGTAGTATGTTTTATAGTCTAACATCCTCAATCCGTTTTAGTTTATTTATTTATCAGTTTTCGCTATTCCGATAGCCATTAAAACCATTTGCTCAATATCGGGCGTTGAGTGTTAGCTATGGAATACGTATATTAGTAGTCGTCACTTTCCTAACTATTTGATACCAATAATGAGTACCATCACCTTAACGCAAAATCAAATTTCTAAGCAAACGCAAGTAGGCACTACCGTTAGCCAGTCGCTGCCCTTTTACATTTACGCGGTAGTATTTGCGTCGTTTGCCATTGTTGTTGGGTTAATATGGGATATATCCTGGCACACCAGCATAGGGCGCGACGGGCTTTTTTCGCCTCCTCACCTGGCTACGTATATTGGTGCTGTAACCTCAGGTATCTTTTCGGGCTATTACGTTTTACGCATCAGCTTTGCAGGTAGTACCGACGAAAAACAACGCTCCATTAATTTCTGGAATATCTTTTACGGATCATTAGGCGCTCTGTTTTGTATTTGGGGAGCCTTTACCATGATCACCTCTGCCCCCTTCGATGATTGGTGGCATAATACCTTTGGGCTTGATGTTCAGATCCTTTCGCCGCCGCATACTGTATTACTATTGGGCATGGTCACCATTCAGTTTGGCGCTATGATCAGCGTAATTGCCCTGCAAAATCTGGAAAATATCCAACATCAATATTCGGCGAAAGCTATTAGCTGGTGCTTTATACTGTCCGCTGGCTTTCTACTGGTGATGCTATTTACGATCGCGTCTGAATATCTGCACCGCCATGATATGCACAACACGCTATTTTACAAGGTGGCGGGCGGATTGTTTCCGCTATTTTTAGTGGCAGTTTCCAAAGCGTCTAACAGCAAATGGGGCGCTACCGGTATGGCCGCCGTTTACACGATTTTTATGGCGATGATGGTGTGGATACTACCCATCTTCCCGGCCGAGCCTAAGCTGGGGCCGGTGTTAAATCACATTACCAATTACCAAAGTTTCCATTTCCCGCTGCTGCTTATCTTCCCGGCTTTGGCTATTGACCTCATCAACCATCGGCTGCAAAACTTAAACAGCGCTGTAAAAGCCTTACTGTTAGGCATAGTGTTTATAGTAGTGTTGGTTACTGTGCAGTGGCCCTTCGGTACGTTTTTAACTACTGACTACGCACGTAATTGGTTCTTTGGCACAACGTCTTGGTATTTTGGAGCTGATCCTGATTACCCTTTTCGTTATGCTTTCCGCCCGGAGAGCGTTGCACATGGTGTTGCCTTGTGGCAAGGCTTGGGTTATGCCATTATGTTCGCCTTTTTATCGTCATGGTTAGGCTTAAGCTGGGGCCGTTGGATGAGATCTGTTAAACGTTAAGCTACAATGAAGAAATTAATACTTTGCTTATTACTGCTATTAGCGGCCTCTACAGGCCGCGCCCATGTTGGCAGCCCCGGCGTTACTTTTGAAGGTAATGCAGGCCCCTATAAACTACTGGTAAACATCACACCACCCGACGTTATACCCGGAACGGCCGCAGTCACTGTCTTTTTAGAGGATGCCTTGCAGGGCGTGCAAATTAGCGCGAAGCCGGTATACTGGTCGGTTGGTGCAGATGGTACGCCACAAGCAGATGCAGCCACGCCCTCCGTAACCCAACCCGGTGCTTATGAAGTAAAGATCTGGTTTATGAGCGTGGGTACCTCAAGTATCGAGGTTATTGTTAATGGCCCCAAAGGCAAAGCCAGCGTAATTGTACCGGTTATGGCGGTGTCTACCGCCAAACGGAGCATGCCTGCGGGTTTGGGCTGGGGTTTGTTTGCTATGGCTGTATTTTTGGTGGTCCTAATGGTTACCATCATCAGCGCCAGCACCGGCGATAGCCAGCTTAGCCCCGGCCAGCAAATGGATAAGCCCTTACGTGTTCGCCGTTTTATTGGGGGCCTTAGCGGCCTGGTGATCTTGATGCTGATACTTTGGGGCGGATGGAGCTGGTGGACAGCTGCTGCCAATAACTATAACCGTTACCTGTATCAGCCTATACAGGCTACAACTAAGGTTGATGCGCAAACAGGTGTATTGACGCTTTCTGTTGACGGCAACCAGTTAGCCAACATCGCGCAAAACTGGCGCATGTCGGTATCGCGTAAGATGAATTACGTGGTGCCGGACCATGGCAAGCTCATGCACCTATTCCTGATCAAGGCGGGCGACCTCGATGTGTTTGCGCACCTGCACCCACGCCGGGTAGACTCGGTTACCTTTGTGGCTAAAGTACCTGATATGCCCGCAGGCAGGTACTTCGTTTATGCTGACATCACCCGCCTGAGTGGCTTTGCAGAAACTATTGTCGATACATTGGTGATTGCCGATAAGGTGTCGACAACGCTTGCTACAACCCTCCTGCCTGACCGTGACGACGCCTACTACATCAGCAACCCTATCAACAGCAAAACAGCTACCCGTACGGGCGCGGCTATCTGTGGCTCGCCGGGTATTGAGACTAAACTGAATGACGGCTCGACCGCCGTGTGGATGCAAAACCCGGGTGACCAGCTGAAAGCCGGCGAGTTGACTCAACTTAGATTTGAGATACTTGGACCCGACCGTAAGCCGGCTTTGCTAGAGCCGTACATGGGCATGATGGCCCACGCCGTTATTTTGAAAGACGATGGCAGCGTGTACATACACCTGCACCCGCCGGGCAGCTTCTCTATGGGCTCGCAAAAAGCGATGTTAGATCGTTTGGCGCAGCATACCGCCTGGGATAAATACCTGCCTTCGTCGACCGCTTTTGCGGATAGCATTAACCGTTTCATGACTAAGCTTGATGCCATGGGCGAGACCGAACGCAATGAGTTGCTTATGGCCGACATGCCACATAAAGCCACCGGGGATACTGGCCACAAAGCCCATCAAATCAGCTTCCCTTATACCTTCCCCCAACCCGGCAAGTACCGTATATGGGTACAGGCCAAACGCAACGGTGTCATTTTGAACAGCGCCTTTGATGCAACGGTTAAATAGTAGTAGGCGGTGCTTGTGTCACGCGCGTGTGTGACACAAATGAAACAGATGAAACAACATTACGACTTAAATAATTGTAAATAAGGCATTTGCAAAAATCGTGTGAAACAAAATGAAACAAGATTTCACCTCAAATACCTGATTTTAAGAACTTTATAAAATATGCGATTTTAAAAGTTGCAACAACTTTTATGTCAGTAGTTTCATACATAATATTAGTATTTAAAGATGATAATCAGATACTTGTAAAATACGGATTTTGGCCTTGAATCGCTGAAAATAACGGCTTAAGCCTACTCCAACTGAGATGAATTGCAGCCACAGCACTCAAATATTAAGCATCAAGCCCGGATTTTATTATGTTTGTTTATCTAATAATATCTCATGAATAATATAAATAAGCCATTAATGGTGCTGTTTCTTACCGTATTTACAACTATCTGTAACGCCCAAACAACGAAAATGAATTGGTTAAATATGCCTAAACAATGGAAAACCGGCAAAAACTCGGTAACCATGACCGTTGAACCTTCGACTGATTTTTGGCGCATTACACATTATGGATTTATACGCGATAGCGGACCGTTTTACTACCGCGAAGTTGCCGGAGATTTTGAGGCTACTGTAAAAATAACGGGCCAATACAAAGAGCTTTTTCACCAGGCGGGTTTGATGATACGTACCGATAACAAAAACTGGATAAAAACCGGGATTGAGTATGTAGACGGTGTTCAAAATGTAAGCGCTGTGGTTACACACAATACTTCCGACTGGAGCGTTGCACCACGTAATGACAGCCCAAAATCAATATGGCTAAACTTATTGCGCAAGGGCGATTTTGTACAAATAAAATATTCGTTTGACGGGGTTAAGTTTGATATGCTGCGCCTGGCTTACTTTCAGCCCAACGTGAAAGTACAAATAGGCATGGTGGCAGCCGCTCCCGGCAAGTTGAAGTTTGATGCTTTATTTGAAAACTTTACTGTTAAACCGGTTAAATAAACACCAGGTCGCTAAACAAGGAAACGCCTTTCAACAGCAATGTCGAAAGGCGTTTCCTTGTTTATATAGATGTATGAGGGAAGCTAAGCCAGAAGCCAAAAACTCGACGCACAGTAAGCACTTGTTACCATAAAGCGGTATTTTCATAAGCACATATATCAGCCTTAACAGGTGTTGTTAGCTTCAGGGTAGTAGTTAAAATAAAAGTTAAGCAATTTGACTGATTTATAATAGGTTTATTATTTTCGCCATACCATATCTATTCAATTTTATCACCACTTAACTTTAAAACTAAGTAAACAATTGTTTGTTAAACTTAAGTTACGTAAGCCGATTCCATAACATGATGCGTTTTTACAAGAGGTTTTTATTATCTGCTGTACTGAGCATGGTAGCGCAGTTACCGCAGGCAATCGCACAAGATTCCAAAAACGTTTACGGTGACAAGCCCGACTTATCTGTTTACAGGGCAAAGAAACTGTCTGTCGAAGAATTGATGGATATAGAAATTACTTCAGTTTCTAAACGCCCGGAAAAGCTGTCAGAAGTAGCATCGGCTATACAGGTTATCACACAGGAAGATATTCGCCGTTCAGGTGCCACTAGCCTACCCGAGGCATTACGGCTGTCGCCTAATTTGCAGGTAGCTCAATACAATGCCTATGCCTGGATAATTAGCGCGCGGGGTTTTAACAACGTTTTTTCTAATAAATTATTGGTGATGATTGATGGCAGGACGGTTTATAGCCCGTTGTTTGCCGGAGTATATTGGGATGCACAAAGTGTAGTGTTAGAGGATGTAGAGCGTATAGAGATAATAAGCGGCCCCGGTGGTACCCTTTGGGGCGCCAACGCAGTTAACGGCGTAATTAACATCATCACCAAGAAAGCTAAAGACACTAAAGGCGTATACGCCTCGGCCGCTATCGGCAAACAATTACATGATCAGTTTACAGCGCGCTACGGCGGCAGTATCGGCTCAAACATAAACTACAGGGTTTACGCTCAACGGGCCGAATATAAGAGCAGTTTAAACGGCCTGTATCAACCAAATACCGATAACTGGTACCTTAACCAGACAGGGTTAAGGCTAGATTATGATGCACAGAAGGCAGACAGATTATCTTTTCAGGGCAATTTACAGTGGGGTACCGAGCGTACCAATCCCGGCCCTAGTAGTTTTGACCACCAGGACGGTATGGCGCAATGGAGCCACACTTTTTCTAATCAGTCTAACCTTCAGGTACAAGCTTATTACGACAGGATGTGGCGACGAGATGTACCGGGCACTATCAATGATCAATTAGAAACTTATGATATTGATCTGCAACATCAGTTTAAGCTAAGCAAAACCCACAATATGGTTTGGGGCGGTGGCTACAGGCATATGATTGATAACTCGCAAAATACTACCACGTTTGTGGGCTTTGTTCCTGCAGTACGTACGCTGCATTTATTCAGTGCTTTTTTGCAAGACGAGATACAAATTGTGCCAGACCGGTTTAGACTAACGTTGGGTACCAAATTAATGCATAATGATTACACCAGGTTTGAACTGCAGCCCAGCGCCCGCTTTGCGTGGACACCAGGCAATGAACAAACTGTTTGGGCAGCAGTATCTCGTGCGGTACGTACACCCAGCCGGATTGATGTAGATTACCGCATACCAACCTATGATTTGCCACCCACCGTAGCGCACGTTGGCGGAGGGCCAAACTTTGTTTCAGAAAAATTGATTGCCTATGAGTTGGGTTACCGCGTTCAGGCCAACCAAAAGGTATCGCTGTCGCTGGCAGCATTTTATAATACTTATAGTGATCTTTATAGTGTTGAGCCGCAACCAGGCACGAAAGCTTACTACATACAAAATGGCATGGAGGGCAATGGTAGTGGCTTTGAGCTAAGCGGTTTGTACCAGCCTTTTCAAAATTGGAGGCTACGCGGCGGTTATACCCTGTTTAATAAAAACATCCGCGATAAGCCCGGCCATACGTTTGATGCCACCCATACCGGTACAGACCCTAAACACCAGGTGGTAATGCAATCTATCCTTAATTTGCCGGCCAATTTTCAATTTGATGTTGTCGGCAGGTTTATTAGTGGCCGGCCATTGTCTGTAACTGCAAACGTGCCCAATGTAAATGCGTACGCCAATTTTGATGCGCGGCTGGCATGGCAATATAAATACCTTGAGCTTTCTGTAGTAGGGCAAAATATTGCTAATCCAAGCCATGTCGAGTTTGCTGTTAATCGCATTCAACGAAATTTTTACGGAAAGCTAGCCATTAGGTTTTAATGATAAAAGCCCTACATAGCACAGCCAAAATAAAAGGCCTTAAAATACCCAAAGTGGGTATGCTCTTTATTTTGCTGCTTTGCATTACCTGCCAGGCGCTTGGGCAACGCAAACTGCCACTTGAGTACCAGGTTAAGGCCGCTTTCTTGTTTAATTTTACCAAGTTTATTACCTGGCCGACAACCGCTTTTAAATCTGTAGATGCGCCTTTTGTGATTGGCATTATTGGCGACGACCCTTTTGGACCCTACCTGGACGAATTGGTAAAAGACGAAAAAGTTGAGGCACACCCCATCATTGTAAAACGATATACCGACGTAAACGATGTTACCGGCTGTCATTTACTTTTTGTAAATTCTGCACCTGCTATACAAAAGCAAATAATAAGTAACACTGCAACACTAAGCACACTTACCGTAAGCGATGCTATTGGATTTGCCCAACACGGCGGCAACATTTCGTTTTTTAAACAAGACAACAAGGTACGACTGGAAATAAATATTGCCGCGGCAAAGAGTGCCCGGCTTGATATTAGTTCGAAGTTGTTAAATATAGCCAAGCTACATAATAATTAAATATGAGCTATAAAGACATACCTATCCGGCGTAAAATAATGGGTGCCATTATGTTCATCAGCTCCATTTTGCTATTGATAATGTGTGGGGTATATATGCTGTTTGAGTACACCAGCTATAAAAACACTTTAAAGAGCAGTGTATCGTCATTGAGCACTGTAATAGCTAATAATAGTTCGGCTGCGCTTGCTTTTCAAAGCCATGCCGACGCTACCGAAATATTAAGCGCTCTAAAAGCAGACAAGAACGTTGTTGCAGCATGTTTATATAATAGCGATGGTAGTTTATTTGCAAGCTATCCTGCACATGCGCCGGCAGATCTTTTCCCCGCTAAACCAGGCAAAGAAGGTTCCGGGTTTGAAAACGATTATTTTATCGTTTTTCAACCGGTTTATCAAAAAGACACTGTGTTGGGTACGCTGTATTTAAAAACTACCATGTCAGTCATTTATGAGCAAATAACAAACTTCATGATGGTAGCAATTATTATGATAGTGGGGTTATTGCTTATTGCCTATATATTGTCATTACAAGTACAAAAAATTATTTCTGAGCCAATAATGTCGCTTAAAAGCACGGCTACCGTTGTATCTGAAGACAATAATTACACCGTTCGTGCTGTTAAAGCCAGCGATGACGAGTTAGGGGCGCTGACGGATACGTTTAACAAAATGCTTGACCAGATAGAGATACAGAATATCGAGATTAGCGACGCAGCTGCCGAAAATGCAAAATTAGCGGCCATTGTTGAGTCGTCTAGCGACGCCATAATTGGGATGACATTAGATGGCATGATAAATAGCTGGAATGAGGCCGCAGAACGCATGTTTAAATACAAGGCTGATGAAGTAATTGGACATTCCATCATGACGCTTGTGCCGGCAGAGTTGCAGGCAGAACAAAGGGCCATACTATCAGGCTTACGAAACGGCGAGCCTGTATCGCAATTTGAAACCCGGCGTTTAAGCAAAGATCAAAAGCTGCTGGATGTATCCTTGACTATATCGCCGGTTAAAAATTCGCAGGGAAACATCATCGGGTCTTCAAAAATAGCTCGGGATATCAGCGAAAAGAAACGTGAAGAGCAACGTAAAAATGATTTCATAGCAATGGTTAGCCATGAACTTAAAACCCCGCTCACATCGATCAGATCATACATACAGGTACTGCTTGCCAAGGCAAAGACAGAAGACGACAGCTTTAAGTTGAGCGCGCTTACCCGTGCGGATGTGCAATCAAAGAAAATGACCACGATGATCAATGATTTTTTAAACCTTACCCGGTTAGAAGAAGGCAAGATCCAGTTACATAAAGAAGTATTTGAACTGCATCCGCTAATTGCCGAGGTTACGGACGATGCTCAGTTTTTAAATACAGGCCATAAAATCACTTTCGCAGGCTGTATGGGCGTTAAAGTATGTGCCGATAAAGACAAAATTGGCCAGGTTTTAATTAACCTTATTAGCAATGCCGTAAAATACTCGCCCGGTAATGGTTTAGTTACCATTGATTGCATCATCGGCGAAGGCCGTATCAAGATATCTGTTACCGACCAGGGCATTGGCATTAGCCAGGAAGATCAGAAAAAGCTATTTGACCGCTTCTACAGGGTGCAGAACGTAAAGGTTAAAACCGTATCAGGTTTTGGCATAGGCTTGTACCTTGTATCAGA
This sequence comes from Mucilaginibacter antarcticus, assembly GCF_042686155.1. Classification (NCBI taxonomy): domain Bacteria; kingdom Pseudomonadati; phylum Bacteroidota; class Sphingobacteriia; order Sphingobacteriales; family Sphingobacteriaceae; genus Mucilaginibacter; species Mucilaginibacter antarcticus. The sequence goes on from NZ_JBHUON010000004.1 coordinate 119,215, forward strand.
GATACTGCGTTCTCATGACAGCCGGGTAATGGTCGAGAGCGAAGAGGGTAAGGGATCATCGTTTTCATTTTCGTTATCGCTCGAATAACAAGACACCCCCCGGTTTCCCAGAAGGCGTCTATGACCATTTGAAACCGATATCAAGAAATGTTGACAGCGGCAATAACTCTTTAGTATAGGTAGCTGCCTTAATTTTAAAGGCACCGGCCTGCGCAAAAGCCCTTAATTAATTTCCAACTCGTCTTTAGACGGTAGTTTAGGAAACGCGCCATGCGGGCCATTTTGGTACCAGAACGCTACAGATAAAATATCAGAATTTTGCGCCAGGTAGCGACCGCCTGATTTCCAACCCAAATCCTGGATCGTTATTTTCAGGTCTTTATCAAATCTAACCGGGTCTTGAATATGCCAGCGGTACATGCCAAAACGCTGACGTACCTGGTAGTGTCCGTCGCCTTTAATAACCTGCGGCATACCGGCATAGGCAGTAGAGAACTCCTGATAGTTAACTTCTTCTACCCCCGCCGCGTTTTTCTTACGGGTATCAAAATCGTATGATCCGCAAAAATAATCTTCGGTGCCGGTACCAACTATGGTTGCGTAGTCTGTATCGCCATCCATATAAAATTTGATCTCCCCTTCGCCCCACCAGCCATTATTATTTACGGTAAGCCCCATGTAAACACCAACGTATTGGCCCTTGCCCTTAACGCCATCTAATATGGTATAAACAGAATTATCTTTAGGCGTTGATTTACGGAACTGCGCATGAAAATAGCCTTCATCCTCGGGTACTTTGGTCAGCGTATAATCTATTTGATAGTATAAGCTCATCGCACGGTCGTCTATATTTTCCATTGTAACGCGGCATTTTTTGCGGAAAGGCATTTTCCAGTAGCTGTTAAAAGCGCTGCCCGGATTTACTGTTATCGGCAGAGAATTGATTGGCGAATAAGCATTCAGGCCCATCCCGAAGAAAGCACCTACCGGCACTTCGACAGATGGTGTTGTTTCATCATCCCAATAAAAACGCAGAATAGACAAGCGCCAATTTCCGGTCGGTGTCATCCAGATGTGTTGTATAGCGCCCGAGCCGTTAATTTCGGCAATGGTAATGGTTTGCCCGGGTTCAATAATAATGTAAGGGTTAACCTTCCAGCCTATACCCAAATCTCGGGCGGCGCTGGTGGCATTGGCTACGTTGCGTTTGTTTTTATCTTTTACCGGGTCGGCCATGCCGCCTTTACCCTTTTCGCCGGTGAAGTTCTCGGGGCTAATAGAGCGGGTTTTAGCATCTGACAGCCTGGATAATGTGCCTAAATTCATATCCAGGCCATTAAATTGCTGCGCGTAACCATTGAAAGCCAGCATGACAGCCGACAGTACAAAAAGTAACTTTTTCATCGTTTTTAATTAAGATTGATTAATTGGTTTATAATCGTAATACAAAGAAAGCAGCATTTGGTATAAAAACAATAAATATAAATGGCCAACATCATAGCCATCTTTAAGTCGTCCTAGCCGTCCAAATGTTCGCCGATGCTAATCGATTTCTAAATAGATTAATATAACCCTACATTTATGACATTAAAACCTGCCGGACACCACCGGCCTAGCCAAATTGTATGAGAAAAAGGAATAATCGTTTGCTATGTTCAATTATGGTGTTTGCCGCTGCAATAGCAGGGTTACAAACATTCGCCCAAACCAAACCCACCAAAAAACCAAACATCATTATCATACTTGCCGATGATTTAGGTTGGGGCGATGTAGGTTTTCATGGCAGCGAGATAAAAACGCCCAATATTGACGGGCTGGCCAAACAAGGTGTTGTTTTAAACCGTTTTTATACTGCGCCGGTTTGCTCACCTACCCGAGCGGGTCTTTTAACCGGCAGATATCCCAATCGTTTTGGTCTGCGCCAAACCGTAGTACCGCCATGGAGTAGTTTCGGGGTTGATTTAAGTGAGAAATTCCTGCCCGAACTGTTAAAAAATGCAGGTTACCAAAACAGGGCAGCTTTAGGCAAATGGCATTTGGGCCACGCCAAAAAAGACTACCTGCCGCTTAATAAGGGCTTCACCCATTTTTATGGCCATTACAATGGGGCAATAGACTATTTTACCCATGAGCGCGAAGGTGAGCTGGACTGGCACAACGACTGCAACACATCATTTGATAAAGGCTACAGTACCGACCTGGTGACAGACGAGGCGGTAAAATGTATTAAAGATTACGTTAAACAAGCGTCGCCATTTTTACTATACGTTGCTTACAATGCGCCGCATGGCCCGCTACAGGCTAAAAAGTATGATCTGATAGCTTACGGTTACGACGAAACCAAACCCAAATTTGGCAATGGCGTTGCTGTTGATGATGCCATAGGTGGCAGCAACGGCCGGGGGAATACGCCAAGGCAAACCTACTCGGCAATGGTTACTTGTTTAGACAGGGGGATTGGACGAATTTTGGAACAGCTAAAACAACTGCATGTTGACGATAATACAATGGTGCTTTTTTTTAGCGATAACGGCGCAGCGCCGGGTGGCGGCAGCTCTAGCGGCGAGTTACGTGGCAACAAATTCCAGGAATGGGATGGTGGTGTAAGGGCACCAGCTATTGTAAAATGGCCTGCCGTACTAAAGGGCGGCACCCAAATTAACCAGCTAATGGGCTATGTGGATGTAGTGCCAACTTTGTTAAACATTGCAGGCGTAAAAGATGCTGCGCACAAACCTTTTGACGGCCTGGATATGTCGGCAGTATTTTTGGGACAGACAAAGGAGATAAAACGGGAGATTTACCTTGGCTACGGTAGTTTAGTGAGTAACCAATGGAAATTGGTTAAAGCCAATGCCGGCAATGATGCCATGAAACAAACCGAAGACCAGCTATTTGACATTGTGAATGATCCGGCAGAAAAGAGGAACGTTAAAGCCACCCATGCCGATGTCTACCAACAGCTGCTTAAAGTTATACAACCATTTGACGCCATAACCTCTGAGTTTTCCGTACCGCCGTTTGGGCAGGGCCGTAAAGGCTTTAAGGCGCCCAAGAATTGGGTAATAACTGATGAGAAATAGCTGCAACTTGTTTAGGTTCTATACTGACGGAAATTAACCATCTATGAAAAAACTGATTGTATTGCTGCTTACTGCAGTTGTGCTTTTCGCCTTCGCCCCGCAAAAGCAATTAAAGTGGATGGCTATTGGCGACTCGATAACCTACCATAATAATCACCTGGAAAGCACTAAAGGCATCCTGACCAAAGGTTATATGGACCGTGTGGTTGATAAACTACCGTATGTAAAGTTTGCTAACCACGGCTACCCTGGCTGGACAGCGCAAGGCATTGCAGAGAATTTTGATAACCTGCATCTAGAAAAGGCTGATGTATACACCCTCTTTTTAGGCACCAACGACTGGTGGGTGGGCCTGCCTATTGGCACCGGGGACGATTACCGCGACAACACCGGGCCCAAGTCCGTTTACGGGGCGTACCGCGTAATCATTGATAAAATCCGCCAGCAAAACAGCGAGGCCAAAATTGTATTATTAACCCCATTACAGCGTACTGATTTTATTGACATTAACAACGTGCGCAGTATCATTCACGGGTCGTACAAACCCAACCGTCAGGGTGTGGCCTTATCGGCCTATACAGACGCAATTAAAAACATCGCGCAAGCAGAGAAACTGGAGCTGGTTGATCTTTACTACAAAAGCGGTATCACGGTAAAAAACGCTGTGAAATATAAACGCCTGCGCAAGGTGGATAGCTCTTACCAAAACTATGTCTACCCAAAATATATCGACCTGCCGTTTAACCCGGATGAAGACGAATATCCCTACCCTACCGAAGCCATCGACTGGACCTACGACGGCTTACACCCATCAGATAAAGGGCATCAAAAAATTGCCGATATGTTAGTGAAACTAATGAAGAAATACTAGTTAAATACGATAGTAGTTACCGACCGTGGCTGCAGTTCAATAAGCCCTGTAAACTTTTGGTCTGCAGATGGTTTAAGATCATCCGTTACAGACGTGGTATAGCTGCGGTATTTTTTGATGGACTTCAAATTTTTTATAACCGGTGCAATAATGCGGCTTTGCTGCGTATAATTTATCACCACCATTACCAGTTTATCTGTACCGCCGGTAAATGCCGACACCATCACATCCTGCGCTACCTGCGTGGCCGACAGTGCATCGTTACGGGTAGTTAATACGCGTGTCATGCCGGGGCGTATAAAGTGGCTGTAGTTGCCCAGCGTCCAAAGGTTTTTTGTTACCGTAAACTCACCATCGGTATGGTTGGCGTTTGGTTTTAAGGCGATAACGTAATAGCGGGTGTCCCACTCGGCACTGCCGGGTTCCCACACGTTCCATAATTGCCAGGCGGCGGCATTGCCTACGGTTAAATCCTGGTTAATTATCTTGGCTAAAAACAAAGCACAATCTATCTGGCTGCGGCGGCCTTTAGTGCCCTCTTTGTAACCATCGCCTAGCATGGAGTATTCGGACTGCCAATAATCAACCTTATATTTTGCAGCCGTGTCTGCAACAAGCTGGCGTGTGTCGATGATGTTTCTATCGCCATGATCAGTAAAATAGCTATGCCCCGCTACAACGCGGGGCAAGTGTGTTAGCTTGTTTAAGCTATATTTTCCATCACCGGCAAATAGCTCTTGAATTTGCTTCGACGCATGGTTGTTACCACTATACAAAAAGTTAAGCTGCCCTGCTTCGGGAGCTAATATTTGAGTGCTCAGTTTCTTTTTAGTAAGCGATGCATCAACATTATTCATCACTTTATAGATGTCGGCATTGCTCCATGGGCTGCCCTCCTGGCTGGCTTGCCCTGGTTTGTTAGACCAATCCCACTGCGGCTCATTAACCGGGCTCAGGTAATTAAAATGCAGGCCTTCTTTATCAAAGTGTTTTACCACCTCTATCAAAAAATCAGCGTAGGCTTCATATTTATCAGCCTTCAAATTGGCTTTATAGTCTTTATCTGTTTTATAACCCAGTCCATTTTGGGTAAACTGCACCGGCGGGGTGTTAGAAAAAGCTATCAGGTTTTCAACTCCATAATCCTTCGCTTTGCGTACAAACCATTGGTAGCCGGCTTGCTTGCTCCAGTCGTATGTACCATCGGGGTTTAAAAAACATTCTACCCGTTTTCTGAAATCAACTATTCCGCTTTGATCGCCTTGCTCTGCCGTGCCGCCGCCAATGTTAAAGCGCCAGGCTGAAAGACCGATGCCTTTGGGCGTCCCATCTGCTAAAAGCTTTTTGCTGAATAATAGTTCGGCCATTTTTTCGCGTTTTTCCAGCGGCCAGTATTTGCCTATCCCCTCAGAAAACCAACAGCCCGAGGCGCCAAAATTAGCAATGGTTTGGGCCGTTTGTTTGGCATCAATAGTGACAGTAAGCGTTGTGTTATTTTGAGCCTTTACTGTCAATACTGGAAACATAAGTCCGGCTATAACCAAGCAGATTTTTATCATTTTCACAAAGGCAATTTATAAAAAAGGCCCTATATATTTAAGGCGATTGCTAAGGGATATTTGCTTGTTGTTTATATATCTATTCAGACAAATTGCAAAAGCCAACTCTTAAATATTTAGCTCGTTTGTTTAAATTTCCATAGACTTGCAATCAAACAACAACAGCGGTAGTTTGCAGACTTAGATGAGGAATAACCTTGATTGCCCCGTAGATTTTGTAAAAGTTAACGAAAATCGCGTGCGCCTGGTAGCGACTATGGTGCTTACCCTGGCCTTTATTTGCTCTATAACCGCTAATTGGTTAATACCAGCTTTTTTGTTTATTGACTTTGCCTTGCGGGCGTTTAACCTAAACACATATAGTCCATTAGCCATTATTGCAGGCATGATTATTAAACTGTTCGACATAAAAAACAAACCGGTAGACCGCGCGCCTAAACGCTTTGCGGCCTTTATTGGCTTAGGTTTTATGGCGATGATCCTGTTGTCGCTTTTTGGCGGATTTACTACTATCGCAAAGGTATTGCTTATCATTATTATGGTGTTTGCCGCGCTCGAGTCGCTTGCCGGGTTTTGCGCGGGTTGTTACGTATATACTTATTTAAAGCGTTTGGGGTTGACAAAATAGGGCTAAGCTTCAGGAAATTTTAAAAATTCTGACTATGTTTAACTCACAATTTATAACCCGCCCCAATGAAGCCTTTTTATCTGTTAGCAACGCTTGCTATTTTTTCATTAGCGCCTAAAAGCGGCCAAAGTCAAAATTATGTAGAAGCCAAAGCGCCTTTGCGCCAAAACCCATACATAGAGCTGCCAATCGGCGCCATTAAACCCCAAGGTTGGCTGCGCGAAATGTTGATCAAACAGAAAAACGGCGCTACCGGTAACCTTGATAAATTATACCCGCTGGTTATGGGCAACCGCAACGGTTGGCTTGGTGGCGATGGCGATCAGTGGGAACGGGGCCCCTACTGGATTGATGGCTTGCTGCCTTTGGCTTATATTTTACAGGACAAGGATTTAATAGCCAAGGTTAAACCATGGGTAGAGTGGTCTATAAAAAGCCAGACGGCGGATGGTTATTTCGGCCCGTCGAAAGATTATCCGGGCGAACCTGGCATCCAACGTGATAACAGCCGCGACTGGTGGCCTAAAATGGTGATGCTAAAGGTGCTGAAGCAATACTATGACGCTACCGGCGATAAACGCGTTGTTACGCTTTTGACCAACTATTTTAAATACCAGTTAACAGAACTGCCTAAAAACAAACTGGGCCATTGGACCTTTTGGGCTGAGTGGCGCGCCGGAGACAACCTGGCCATAGTTTATTGGTTATACAACATAACCGGCGACAAGTTTTTACTTAACCTGGGCGACTTAATGCACCAGCAAACGTTTGATTTTACCGGCGCCTTTTTAAAGGGCGAAATGCTTAGCCGTGTTGGCACCGCGCATGGTGTAAACCTGGCACAGGGCATAAAAGAACCACTAATTTATTACCAGCAACATCCCGAAGAAAAATATATTGCGGCCATGAAAAAAGGCTTTGCAGACTTGACTAAATATAATGGAATGGCGCATGGCTTGTATGGTGCCGATGAGTCAATGCACGGCAATAACCCTACGCAGGGGTCTGAGCTTTGCACGGCGGTAGAGATGATGTTTTCATTGGAAAGCTCATTAGCCATTACCGGCGATGTTGATTATGCAGATCGACTGGAGAAGATCGCATTTAATGCCCTGCCTGCGCAAGCTTCTGAGGATTACATGACCCGTCAATATTTTCAACAGGCTAACCAAGTGAGCCTAACCCGCGCCACCCATAACTTTAATGTTAACCACGCCGGCACAGATGTGGTTTATGGCTTGCTTTCGGGCTACCCTTGCTGCACTTCAAATATGCACCAGGGCTGGCCCAAGTTTACCCAAAACCTATGGTACGCAACGCCGGATAAAGGTGTAGCGGCATTGATCTACTCTGCCAGCGAGGTAAACATCAAGGTAGCCAACAACATTCCGGTTACTTTTAAAGAAGAAACTAACTATCCGTTTAACGAAAACATAAAATTCACTTTGTCTACAGACAAGAAGATCAAATCTGTTTCTTTCCCGTTTCATCTGCGGGTCCCGGCCTGGTGCCGCAACGCGGTGATAAAGGTTAACGGCCGGCAACTGCAGGAAGCAAAAGGTAATCAAGTGGTAAAAATAAGCCGCGAATGGAAAAGTGGCGACGTGCTTGAGCTGCAACTGCCCATGCATGTTTATAAAAATACCTGGTACGAAAATTCGATCTCGGTTGAGCGTGGTCCATTAGTATACGGGCTTAAAATTGGCGAAGAAACCAAATTGGTTAAAAACGACCGCGACCCTATTGCCTATGGTGCCGAGTACCTTGAAGTGCGGCCTACAACACCATGGAACTATGCGCTGATTGATGCGCGTCGTGCTGAATTTGAGAAAGCATTTACCGTACAAACTAAGGCCGGGTTAAAAGCCTACCCATGGACCGCTGACAATGCGCCCTTGCAATTAACCGTAAAGGCCCGCAAACTGCCAAACTGGAAAATGTATAACGACATGGCCGGCCCGTTACCGTTCAGTGTTACTTATAATGAAGGTACAGGCAAACAGCCCGATGAAGATATTGTGCTATTGCCATACGGCTGCACACGTCTACGGATATCGCAGTTTCCGGTGATAGCAAAGTAAATGTGGGGATTTGCAATATGAAGATGTGTAATTGATTGCCTAAGATGAAAAAGATAACGCTCCTATTATTAATAGTTTGCATGCTAAGCGCTTTCAGGAAAAAAGAACTTACCTGGGTAGCAATAGGCGATTCTATCACTTATTTAAATGACCATAAAAACGAAACCCAAGACCGTTTATCCCGCGGCTACCTCACACAGGTTATCGAGCAATTGCCCAACATCCGCTACGTAAACAAAGGTTATAATGGCTGGACGTCCGGCGGCATAGCTAACCGTATTGATAGCCTGGGATTAATTAAAGCTGATATATATTCTGTGTTTTTGGGAACGAATGATTGGTGGCAGGGCCGACCGATTGGTAAACCGGATGACTATGTAAATAGTACCGGCAACAATACCATTTATGGGTCGTTCCGTATTATAATCAATAAATTAAAAGCTTTGAACCCACAAGCTAAGATCATCCTCATCACCCCTATGCAGCGGGTTGATTTTGTGTATTTGTTTGATAAGCGCAACAACGCCTTTGGCTCATACAAAGCTAAAAACAACCAGACTCTAGAAGCTGTGGCTAACGCAATTGCCGCCATTGGCAAGCTTGAAAACATCCCCGTAAGCGACCTTTACCACAATACAGATCTGCCCATGGCAAAACTGGTGAAGTTTAAAAAATTAAAGGATGGCAACACGGGCAAGTATGTTAATTATCCATACCCAAAATTTATTGACGTGCCATTTAACCCGGCTACCGACGAGTACCCTTACCCAATAGAAGCAACTGATTTGACTTACGACGGCCTGCATCCATCAGACAGGGGTTGCGAGGTGATTGCCAAAAGTTTGGTGAAAATTATGAAGAAGTTTTAATTTGAAATAAAATGAAAAAAACCGTTATCCTGGTAGCGTTTGTTGCCGGCCTAAGTTTTACAGCAAAGGCACAATACAAAGTAGTAACAACCAGGCCGCCTATGGGTTGGATGAGTTGGTTTCCGTTTATTGATAAGATAGACGAGAAAAAGATAATGGAAGTTGCCGATGCGATGGTTAAAAGCGGCCTTAGAGATGCTGGCTACAAATTGGTACAGTTGGATGATGGCTGGATGGCTGCTAATCGCGACGCGCAAGGAAGACAATATGCAGACACCGCCCGTTTCCCGCATGGAATGAAGTTTTTGGCAGATTATGTACACGCCCGCGGGTTAAAAATTGGTATCTATTCATCAAACGGAATGAAAACCTGCGCCGGTTATCCGGGCAGCTATGATCACGAAGAAACAGATGCTAAAACCTATGCCGGCTGGGGGATTGACTATTTAAAATATGATGCCTGCGGCGAAAAAGAAAAGCATACCGACCGCGAACTGCATACCCGCATGAGCAAAGCTTTGCAAGCAACCGGCCGGCCAATAATGTTCGAGATCTGCATCTTCTCGAGCGGCGAAACGCATTTATGGGGTGCCGAAATTGCCGACATGTGGCGCACCGGCGGCGACATTGTAAAGTTTATTGAACGCACGCCCGAAGTAACCTACAAAAACTGGTACACCAACCTAAACCAGGTTGTAGGCAAAGAAAACTATGCCGGTAACGGCCACTGGAATGATCCGGATAATTTGATTGTAGATTACCCACGCAACAACAAGCAAACTTATGAGGAACAGAAAGCACAATTTAGCCTATGGGCCGTGGTATCTGCCCCGCTGATATTGGGCAACGATGTGCGTAGCATGTCTGGCGCTACGAAGGCTATTTTGATGAATAAAGAGATCATCGCTATTGATCAGGATGCTGCAACCACACCTGGCGCAAGGCTACTAACAGATGATAAGAGAGAGATATGGGTTAAGCGGTTAAAAGATGGTTCAAAGGCAATAGTACTATTTAACAAACAGGACACGGATGCCACTTTAACGCTAAATTTTAAAGACATTGGCGCAGTCGAAAAAGTCAAGATACGAGACCTGTGGGCACATCAGGACAAAGGATTGTTCAGCCGGTCATACAGCGCTAAAGTAGCATCGCATGGTGTAACTATGATAAAACTGAAGGAAGTTAAGTAACCAAAGATTAGTTAGGCTGTCATATTAATATCTACGCCGCCATAATTTCTGATTACATCAACTGCTTCCTGCATTTCACGGGGCGAATCTGCGTGAGCTTTCAACAGCACATTTTCTTCGCCCGGCGTTAAAGTAGTGATAATGATATCGCCATCAGTAAACTCTAATTCCTGGGCCAGAAGGTATTCCTTAGCATCTTCTGCCTTAGCTATGTTTTCAAAAACGCCGCTTGCTGTGTGTAACTTCATCCCTCTTCAACAACAGACGCTTCAAACTGTTTTAAGTAGAGAACTATCAATCAACCAATATATTTTCGCCAAATTTTTGGGACACAGTGGTATTTCCTTTTCCACCAATGCTGATCACTAAAGAATTATCGAAAGATATTTTCTCAATTAATTTAATATCTGTACCTATACCGATGTTGAGTTTAAGCAGGTATTGCAAAAAAGCGCTGCTCGTATCTTTAACTGCAGCAACACGATAGCTTTGCCCCTCTTTAACATTGGCAAGGGTAACCGAGTATGATTTTGGCACCTTGCCGTTGGCCTTTGGTATTGGGTCGCCGTGCGGGTCGTATTCCGGGAAACCCAGGAACTTATCCAGTCTATCAGCCAATGTATCATCCTGTATATGCTCCAGTTCTTCGGCAATAGCATGAATCTCGTCCCAATTATAATTAAGCTTTTCCAGTAAAAAAACCTCCCAAAGGCGGTGCTTACGTACTATTTGGATGGCATCATTTAACCCACTGTCAGTAAGCTTAACCCCTTCGCGTTTGTCGTAATCTATCAGCTTTTTCTCTGTCAGCTTTTTAATCATATCAATAACCGAGGCCGGGTTGTTGCCCAGTGCTTCAGCAATTGCGGTTGGCGTGATCTTGACATCCACGCTTTGCGAGATGCGGAAAATAGCTTTTAGATAGTTCTCTTCGGTAAGTGTATGCACAGTAAAATTGATCTTGTAACAAACATAATAAAATTTACCTTGTTACAGAAATTAGGTTAGTCTAATTTTATTTACTTGATTAATTAAATATTATTTATACGTTTGTTAAAATTAAGCGCGGTGAAATTATCATATACTATTTATTTGTTACTCCTAAGTACGGTAATCTGTTTGGGGCAAAACTTATCAGTAACGGGCATGGTTCGCGACCGCGAGACCCGCCAGCCTATAGTTTACAGTACCATATCTATTAAACCCGCGCAAACCGGCACTGCCACAAATAGCAAAGGGGCATTCACTTTGGCTATCCCACAAAACACAGTTAACCCTGCGCTGGTGATCTCATCCATAGGTTATCAAACTGATACCGTGGCTATAGTAGCCGGCAAAACCAACTATGAGATATCCCTTAATCCCGATAAAAAGTCATTGAACGAGGTTGTGGTTACGGGCGTATCGCGCGCTACTTTGGCGCGCGAAAACCCTATCCCTATCATTGCTATATCGACAAAAAAAATGGAGCAGGCTACAGAAAGTAATGTTATTGATGTGCTGGTAAAAAACGTACCGGGCTTAAATGCTGTTAAAACCGGGCCCAATATCTCAAAGCCTTTCATCCGCGGATTGGGCTACAACCGGGTGCTTACCCTGTATGACGGCATACGCCAGGAAGGCCAGCAATGGGGGGATGAGCATGGCATTGAGGTTGATGCTTATAACATTGACCGTGCTGAGGTAGTTAAAGGCCCGTCGAGCTTAATTTATGGTTCAGATGCTGTGGCAGGGGTGGTAGGGTTAATGCCTGCTATGCCTATTGATACCGACCGCAAAGTGCATGGTAAGTTTTTCAGCGAATATCAGGGTAATAATGGACTGATAGGTAATGGTATCCGGCTTACGTATGCTGCGTCAAACTGGAGTTATGCGCTGCGCGGATCGTATCGCATAGCAAAAAATTACACCAATGCGATCGATGGCAGGGTTTACAACACCGGCTTTCGCGAAAGTAATGCCTCGGCAACTATAAAACATACAAGCGATAAAGGCTATTCATCGCTAAATTTTACATTATATGATAACCTGCAAGCTATCCCCGATGGTAGCCGCGATTCGCTTACCCGCCGTTTTACTTTCCAGGCGGCAGAGGGTAATGACGATAATATCTTGAACCGCCCGTTAGTTAGTGAGGATGCTTTGAATAGCTATCGGTTAAGCCCACTGTTACAGCATATTCAGCATTATCGTATTTATACAAAAAACCATTATCAATTAGGTAATGGTGACATTGATGCCATACTGGCCTGGCAACAAAATACCAGGCGGGAGTTTACGCACCCTACCCTACCTAACCAGGCTGGGTTGTATGTGCAACTAAATACAGTTAATTACGGCCTTAACTATAACACGCCAATTTTCTCGCACACAGATTTGTCGGTGGGTATTAATGGTATGTACCAAAACAACCAAAGTAAGGCAGCTACCGATTTCCCGATACCTGATTATAGCCTGTTTGACGTCGGCGCTTATGCCTTTGCCAAATGGAAATACGGCGGCTGGACCATAGGCGGCGGTTTACGTTACGACCAGCGCTACCAAAAAAGTGATGACTTTTATACCAAAACCGACCCGACCACCGGCTTTAGCCGCCATGCGCAGGGAGGTGACGTTACCGGGGCTTACCTGCAATTTCCGGCCTTTAGTAATACTTTCCACGGCTTGTCATTAAGTTTGGGTACTACCTATGCTATAAATAACCAGCTTACTTTTAAAGCTAATATCGCACGTGGCTATCGCGCACCCAGCATAACAGAGTTTGCCTCAAATGGGTTAGATCCCGGTGCCCATATAGTGTATTTGGGCAACAGAAACTTCGGACCAGAATTTTCTTTGCAGGAAGATATTGGCATAGAGCTAAACACGGAAACGGTATCTGCTACGGCGAGTATATTTAATAATAATATTTCAAACTACATCTACCTGACTCAATTGCTTGATGGCTCGGGTAATCCTATCGTTGATGCTCAAGGCAACAAGACCTATCAGTATCAGCAAGCAAAAGCACAATTATATGGCCTTGAAGCCACCTTTAGCCTGCACCCACCAGCTTGGAAAGGTTTTGCTTTTGACAACGCCTTGTCCCTAACTTACGGCTTTAACCGCAACGCCGCTTTTAAAGGCACTAAAACGCAAGGCGAATATTTGCCGCTGATACCACCATTACATCTAGTAAGCAGTATTGGGCAAGAAATACAATTTAAATCGGGTATCATTAAATCGCTCAACTTAAAAGCCGAGGCGGATATTAACAGTGCGCAAAACAATTACCTCGCGCTTAACAGTACGGAAACCTTTACGCCGCGTTACGCGCTATTCAATATATCAGCAGGTACCAACATCAGCTACAGTGCTAATCGCAGCTTTCAACTACAGTTTCAGGTTAATAATCTGTTTGATAAGGCTTACCAATCAAACCTGAACAGGTTAAAGTATTTCGAATATTACAACGCATCTCCAGGTGGATCAATGGGTATTTATAATATGGGTAGGAATTTTTGTGTTAAAGCGATTGTGCCATTCTGATAAAATTCAAATCACTCCTTTATGCGGAGCAACGAAGCATCTGCAAAGCGGCTCAGCATCCTTCGCAAGTTAGCTAACAGCTCAAGTTGAAAGTATTACTTAGCTATACTTCTTTAAAAACTTTATTCGCTTACTTACTTGTTTTAACCATTCGCGGGTCATTAGCTTGTGGCCGGCATAGGTTGGGTGTATGTTGTCCCATATCCAATACTTTTCAGGGGCTTTGCTTAGTGCTTTGTTAAACACGTGCTGGTAGGGTACTAAAATAGCGTCGTACTCTGTCACTAACCTTTTCACCACGTTTTGGCGGGCAATTACATCGCGGCACATGGGTGTTTGGTTGGCTTCAATAGTCGTGTAAGGCAGCGCAAATGTTTCGCCTAATACAAACAATATATCTGGGTTTTGAGCTTTGGCCTGATCCAATATACTGCGGTAATATTTCTCGTAGTTAGCAATCGAGTGTTTCTCGTCCTTATCGCGCAGGTAGGCATTACAATCATTTATCCAATTAATATACTTAACACATCCGGTTTCAGATCCAGTACATCTTTCTGCCAGCGGCTTGCCATGCTGTTAATATCGCTACCGGCATTGCCTCGGTTAAAAAGGTAAGATTGCGGTCGGGGAAATCAGCACCCAAACGTGATGTGATGCTGAAAGCATAACCGTGGCCTATATTATTGTTCAAATCGCCATTACGAGATCGCTGCCCGTCGGTTATAGAGTCGCCCTGGAAAACGAATATTAGGTCGCGCTCTTTAACCGGATCTGCTGTTTTTGGTTTACCAGTAGGTACCGCCGCCATTAGTTTTGCTTGCGTAAGCACCCCAAAGGCAGTTAGCGTTGCAATATCTCTTATAAATCCCCTGCGGTCGCGGTTAGGCATATAGATACTATAATTGGTTATCCCAAATAAAGAAACAAAACTGACTTGCTGCAAGCCGGACCAGATCTAATAAAAAAAGCGCCGCCGGTATTAAACCAGGCGGCGCTTTACTCATCGGTATAAACCAATTATTTCTTTACGATCATTTTATCGTGCAGGGTTTTCATAAAATAGCCTCCGATAACACTACGTGCCTGAAAACCGGTTTGCTTACCGCTTTTGGTGTCGTGCCAATCGCTTAGTGGTACGCGGGTTGGGGTTTCTAAAGCGTATTTGTAAACCGGGTCAACCAGTTGATCAAATTGAGCACGGGTCGGGGCAAAAGTAGCGGTCCATAATATCCAGTCAGATTTTGTGTACTCTTTGCGGCTATCTAACGGTAAACCGTATTTGTTTGATACGCTGATGTAGTACTTAGTCTCTGTATCATAAACCGACTGCGGGAACAGGTTCAATTTCAACACTTTATCCCAAACCAAGTTATATTTTTGGCTCCAGGTACCCGGGTTTTCAAAGGTCAGGGTGTAATGATCTTTGTCGCCTGCCAATTTCATCCAGCGGCCTACCATGTCTTTTGCAATAGCGCGGTATTTTGTCGCAATAGCTTTTTCGCCAAGGGCATCGGCCAGTTGCGCGTAGCAGCCAATACCGACGATAGCTTTTACAGATAAGTTTGCATTACGTGCCAAATGGCCCGCAAAATCATCAGTACAAAGTTGGTTAGCCGGGTCAAAACCTTCTTTGGTTAAATAGTTTACCCAGGTGCTTAAAGTCTTCCAGTGCTTTTTAGCGTAAGACGGGTTGCCCTCGGCTTTTGCAATAGCAGCCGTAAGAATAATCATGTTACCAGATTCTTCAACCGGCATGCCTTCGCCGTAAGTTTGGCCATTGGCGTGCGGATAGGTACCTAAATCATGCGCAGCATAGTCGCGGCCATATTTACCGCTTTCGCTGAAATAGAAAATCCCGTTAAGCATACCTTCCATCAATTTAGGATTGTAAATCAGGTATAACGGCGCAGATGGGTAAGTAACGTCAACCGTGTTAACAAAGCCACCGCTAAAGTTTTCTTTAGAGAACCAAAGAATCTCGCCCTGAGGGCTTTTCACTAATATGTGCGCTGCTATACTTTGACGATAAGCTAATACGCATAACTCAGCATAGCTTTTACCGCCAGATTTGATGGCGTCAGCATACATACTTTTGTTGAATGCAGCACATCTTTGTAAAGTAGTAGTATAATCTGCAGCAGCTTTGGTTAGCTGGCCTTCAATAGTTTCTTTGCCAGAGTTATTCCACCATGCACGCAGCCTGGTGTTAAAATACTCCATCGCATAGATATCGTCATAGCCAACCTCTATAAATTTAGCTACAGATGTAGGGCCAACTTTACCAAATGGTATGATGGTATTTAAAGCCAATTTAGTGCCCTTAAATACCGTGTTTGATGCAACTCCATTACGGAACGCATTAACAGCCTCTTTCTCGGTGGTTACAAACTGTGTTGCTTTAGCTGCTTTAGGAGCCGCTACATACATATAACCCCAGTCAATACGTACACCGTCGCCTGCTTTTTTCAGGATAGCCTGCTCATCAGTACCTGCTTTTAGTATATCTAAAGCGCTAGTGCTGTATTTAGTTGCAGTAACCGCTTGTTTAGGCTGATCCACAGCCATATCTGTCGAGGCGCTGAAGAATACCTTAACGTTATGCGTTTTGTTATCGTTTGATCTTACACGGTAAGTAATATACGTTACCGGGCGAGACAACATATTCAAATCGGTTAACAACAATGGCGATGTGAAGGTTACAGCCAGATCAATATCCCCCGCTTTAAAAGTGTAGATAGTTTGTGTAGCATTAATGTTTACGCTTTTCTGATCGGCAACTTCCAGCGCCTTAGTAGTCAACTTTTCTTTATCAACCAAACCAATGTCGGCGCGGGCGCCACCACCAGAGTTTACTACGTGCATGGTAATGACATTCTCGCCAATTTTAAGGCGGTCTTTATCAAGGGCCATCATTTCAAAACCTTTGCTAACGCCTACACGGTCAAATATTGGCTTGCCGTTAAGGCTTACCTCAACATCATCATCCCAGGTTAATTTCACGAATAGCTTATTGATATCATCCGTTTTAGCAAGGCTAAATGCTCTTCTTACCCAAATGTCTTTAGTGCGCCATTTAGTTTTATCGGTACGGGCATCACCAATTGGCGATGAGCCTTCCTTCCAATCAGCAGCAGCGTAATTAACTGCTGTCCAGTCGCCTTCAGGCTTGGTGAAAGTATATTTTACAGTGTAATCTTTTTCATCTGATGCAGGTAATATGGTGCGATACTGCTCAGCATCTTTACCCATAAAACGGTAGTCGGTACCATCAACATTGATAATGCCTATTAATGATTGGTCGGCACCGGTCCAATGGGTGGTGGTCGATTCGGCCAGTTTATCAGAATTTGACCAAACACTTAGATAAGTGTTGTGCGTAATTAACGGGTAAGACGGCGCTTTCCTGTCCTGAGCTTTTGTGATCTGGATACTTGATACAAGCACTACCAGTCCAAACAGCAAATGTTTTTTCATTGATTGATTTTTGAATTATATACGAACGTTGGTTTATTAGGCATTACAGTCGGTTTAACGCCGGAATGTAATAATTGCTAAATTAACGGCATTTTATGCTAAAATCGCTTATTTATTTTCAAATCGTCGTGCTTGCAATCGTTACCGGTGTTATAATCGCAATTTAAATCCGCCAGTAAAAATTTGCCATCATTGGCGCTATATCCTCTAAGGCACGGAACGGCTTCCGAAGATCGCATATCTATGTCCCTATATCGGCTATTCTACTGTCACTAAGTGTAAAACTTATAAAGCCTTACAACGCAGGCGCCCAACTATCTGTGCGGAAAGGCCTTGCAGGCAAACCATCTTTATTATACAAATTACCCGGCGGATTATCGGCCCAGTTGTAGCGTACCGCTTCCGGGATGGTAATACCGTCAGCATACACGATGATCTTGTTACCCTTCATAACCGCTTTAGCCCATACAAATTTATGGTCGGCTCCGGCTATGCCGAAACCTTTGAGCTCTGCGGGTGAATTATTAACAATACCGTCAGCGTTCGGCCGGCCAATGATTAGTCCTTTATGAATGTCATCAAAACTAATAATGATCTTATTACCATCAACTTTCATCGACTTATAAACAGGCCCTGATGCTACCACCTTTTTACCATAAATATCGTGCAAGGCAACCAGTCCCAACCTGTTACCCGGGTCGCTTTTATCAGACGGGTGGATATCCATCGCTTCGCCGGCATCGGTAATTACAGCCATGCCGGTATTAGGTAGACTCAAGGTCTTCTCTTGCGCTTCGCGGAGCCATGGCCAGTTGCCGCTTGATGGCGTTATGGCCGCCGCTCTAAAGTTTGGCAACTGCACATACAGGAACGGGAAATCGCCTTGCCCCCACTCATCGCGCCAGTTAGTTATCATTCTGGGAAATAGGTCTTTATATTCAACCGCGTCTTTAAACGAATCGGCATTACTTTCGCCCTGGTACCATATCACCCCTTTTATGCCATAGCCAACTATAGGCGCAATAACTCCGTTGAAACACACCGTTGGCGCTTGATAACCCCCTAACGGGTCAGCGGGGTTTGCTGGCATAGGGCGCGATGGTTTTGGCCTTACCGGAGCCAATTGGCCGTTAGTGCGTGCAGCGACCACATCCGCATCCCATTGTTTAACAGTCTGATTATAAATAGGTTCTACCTCTTCCTTCCATAACTTTAAGCTGTCGCGATATAATGCCTGGCGCTGTGGATAGCTGGCTTTGGCAGTTTCATAATTCTTTGCCAGATAGTCGTACCTGTTTACATATTTGGTGAATGCCGGGTCTTTTGCTAAGCCCTCCCTGGTCATCCAGCTTTCAGCGGGCGTGCCGCCGCGATAGCTGCCTATCATACCCACCGGTACGCCGGTTGATTTACGGATTTGTTGCGCGAAGTAGTAACCAACAGCCGAAAACCCATGCCAGGCAAACGACTTTGTATCAAGCACTTCCGGCGAACAAACTACCCAGCGGGCATTTACCATATCGCTCTCATTTAGCTTAACCATATCGTCCTGGCGGGTTAACGATAGCATCATCGGCACATAAAATAAATGTATCTGATTATCAGTGGCTTTAGCAATGGCATCTTTACCATTCTTGTCAGTCTGTATACCAAACTCCATGTTTGATTGCCCGGATGCCAGCCACACCTCTCCTATAAGTATATTGCTGTAATTCAGCACATTACTTTTGCCATTAATACGCATTTGGTAGGGGCCGCCGGCTTTGTATTTGCCTAGTTTTAGCTTCCACTTACCATCCGTGCCTGCAGTTGTGGTATAGGACTTGTCCATAAAGTCAATGGTCACCTGCTCACCCGGGTCGGCCCAGCCAAAAACAGGTACAGCCATGCCGCGTTGCAACACCATGTTGTCGCCAAACATTTTTGATGTACGTACATCCGCAAATGCTGGGTGAAAACGTACTAAAAAGAGGGTAAAGAGCAAGAAAATCCGCATAAAAACTGTGTAATTGGTCACTAAAAATACAGTAAAAGCAGTGTAAAACACGGCTTTTAAAATACTGCTTAATTAAAATTTATTGGGCGGCCGACATTGATGGTGGAACATCTGCCTGGCCGCTGGCCCAGCTTTTATTTGGTCGGTTGCCCATTTGCAAAACCAGCCTGCCACCTTTTACAATATCGTCATTGGTGAACCAAGCCTTATTATGCGGCTTGCCGTTTAACGTGGCCGACTGGATGTATTTGTTTTGTGCCGAGACGTTCTTAGCCTCAACCACGAAGGTTTTGCCGCCGCCAACGTTTATCACGCTTTCTTCAAATATTGGGCTGCCAATGTCAAATACGGGGCGACCCGGGCATTGCGGGTAAAAGCCCATTGCGTTAAATACATACCAGCTCGAGGTAGCGCCGCCGTCTTCATCGCCACTAATACCCTGCGGCGTTATGTCGTACCAAAGATCCATCAGCGTCCGCAGGCGGCTTTGGGTTTTCCATGGCTGGCCCGAGTAGTTGTACAAATACGGGATATGATAAGCCGGCTCGTTACCCTGCGTATACATACCTACCAAACCTGTCATATCCGGAAACTGGCCCAGGAAGGCAAGCTTATCCATTGTATGACCAACTATGAACAGCGAATCGAGCTTAGTATTAAACTTATCGTTTCCGCCCATTAGGTTTATCAGGCCCTGCACATCATGCTGTACGTGCCACGTGTAGGTCCATGAGTTGCCTTCGGCAAAATAGCCCTCGCCGGCAAATCCGCCAGAGAAACGCGGATCGAAAGGCTCAACCCATTTGCCATCGGCAGATTTTGGGGCCATCATTCCTATTGATGGTTTATACAAATTTTGATAGTTGTGCGCCCGTTTCATAAACAGGTTATAGTCGTCTGTTTTACCCAATACTTTAGCCATTTGTGCCAGGCACCAGTCATCATAACAATGCTCAAGGGTTACAGATACGGATTGCCTGCGGTGCCAGCCATCAACCTCTTTTACGGTCTCTTCGACACCAACTTCGGGCAGCCAACGTGCCTGGTAAGGCAGCTTTTCGTATTTCCCTACGTCATCTTTAGCGTTTGCACCGGCTTTTCCAGGTAAGGCCGGGTAAAAGCCTTTTTCAAAGTATGTTTTTTCTAATTCGGTTAACGGCGCTTGTCCACCATCTTTCCATGGTATCATGGTAGCTTCCATGTGGTTTTTGCGCATACCGGCATAGGCTTTCTCTATATCAAAGCCACGCAAGCCTTTCAAATAAGCCTCGACAATTACCGATGTAGAGTGATGTCCAATCATTGCGCCCGAGCTGGTTAACCAGCCGGTATTATCGTACGCCCTGATAAAGTTATTAATTGCTTTAACAGATTCATCAGGCCTGATCAGGTTTTGCAGTGCGTAAGCACTGCGGTAAGTATCCCATACGTTGCCCATGCGCAGTGCGCGGGTACGATAAAGAGTGCTGTAAAATATGCCACGTTGACGCTCGGTACCACCTTTAACCTTTATCAGGTTAAGCTCGGTATCCCAGCGTTGTTTGGTTTTAGCTTTAACCTGGTCGAAGGTCATTTTACCAATTTCGGTGTCAACTGTCTTCCTGGCATCGTCAATACTGGTTTGCGAGATCCCTATCCTAAGCTCAACAGTTTGTGGACCAAGCGTTGCCGGGTAACTGGCGTAAACACCAATACCGTTGCCCTCTTGCTTTGTAGATCCGGGGTTAAGTGTTTCTCCCTGCCAGGTGCCGCCCTTTGCCATGGGTTTACTTAACTCGGCATAAAAATAGTTTCTACTAGTGGTTGGCGCGTTACGGCCCCCGCCCCTGCTGGCACCCCAGCCTTGTATAATTTTATTGTCCTTAACTTCTATAGATGGCGCATTAATCTGCGTTGCTGCGGCGGTTTGTTGCCCACGTTGGCCACCACCGCCCTGTAGGTTTAACAATAAGTTTGATGTTTTTTTGGCTGGTAATGTAAATCTAAAGATCAAGGTATTATCCGTCAGCGTAAATTCTGTGTTGATATCTGGATCTTCTAATAGTGCCTGGTAATAATATGGCTTGGCGGTTTCCATATCGTGATCAAACCTCGAGGCATTGGCGCCGTTACCCAATTTAACATCGCCCACGCTGGCCATCAGGCTACCTATACCGATAGGGAAACCCATGATCTTGTCTGACAGGTAAAAATCTTCTATCGCCGGGTTAAAAGTTGGGAAGATGCTGATGTTACCATCGGGTGTCTTTATAACCGGCATAGTACTGCGGGTTTTAGGGTTGATAGAGCCGATATACATATCAACATAATCTGAAGGCGACTTGCCTGCAGCGGCAGGTTTGGCCTTGTTGTTTTGTGCAAAAGTGGCAGTGCCGCCCAGCATGAAACATGCTAAAAGAGTATATTTTACTTTCATAACGAGGGATACCTTATTTACTAATAATAAGGGCGTTTAATTGGTTTATCAATACTATGAAAATAAACTAATATTAAGAATAGGGCGCGGTAATTGTTTTGATACAAGGCGTACACTTGTCCGCAGCGTCGACTGCCCGGACATCGCCGGGGTTAAGTCAACCGCGCGCCAGGTCGCCATTTAAACCGATAGCACCTTTACACCGCCCTCGCCGGCAATAATTGCTTTTTTTGCAATGCCTAAAAACAACGAATGCTCAACAACCCCCGGCACCATTTTAATAGCATTGATACGGTCAAGCGGCATAGTTTGAGCAAAATACACATCAAGTAAATAGTTGCCATTTTCGGTGATTACCGCCCCGTCTTTTTGGGTGCTAAGGCGCATGGTAATTCTTGCCGTTGGGACATTTTTAGCGAGCCATTGTTGCACCAATTGCAGTGCCGACGGTAATACTTCAAGCACCAGCGGATAGGTGGTATCCAGCTTTTCGACGGATTTGCCGGCATCGCCCAATAAAATAAACTCATGTGCTAACGAGGCCATAATTTTTTCAGAAGTATGGATTCCTCCGCCGCTTTTAAGTGCGTTTAACTGGGCATCAAACTGATCGCAGCCGTCAAAGTAAATATCCAGGTAAGTAAGATGTTCGATAGCTTTGATATTAAGTTTATGCTCGATAAGCAATTGCGCGGTTTTGAATGACGACGTCGCAAAGATTAGTGTGCCCGCAAATTCGGCATCCGCAGCCAGAAGATTGATCAAATTGGCAATGGTCGAACCCGCGCCAAGGCCGATGATCTGTCCGGTTTTTATAAAGGGGATGGCGGCTTTTGCGGCTTCAAGTTTGTAGTCTGTCATGGTTGTTCGGTATAATGTTTAATGTCCTGCGGTAGACTCACCCCGCTCCCGCCTTAACACCAATAACCCCAGCACAGGCCCTATAGCCAGCAGCATGTAAATATAGTAAGCATTAGCGGGTGTGCGCAACGCGTTTATAAATTGTATGCTGATGATGGTGATGGCAAAGCCGATGCTATTTACAATAGTTAACGACGAACCACGTGATGCCACGGGCGCGTTTTGCGCTATCAGTGTAGAAAATAACGGCGAGTCGGCAGCGACAGCCATTCCCCAAATAAAAATGAAGACAATGAATGCCCATTGCATATTGCACACTAAAAACAATGGCGACATTAAACAGCATAAGCAGGATATAAACAAGGCAATGGTAGCGACCGGCTTAGCGCCGAAGCGCTGCGATAAGACCCCGCCTAATGCACAAGATAAACTACCCGAAGCTATAATAGCAAATGACCATAGCGGCACGTTTAAATCAATTATTTGATGCTGTGCCTGGTATGTACCAATCATTAATGGTATAAAGGCCCAAAACGCATAAACCTCCCACATGTGGCCAAAATAGCCAAAGGCGGCGGCTCTGAATTTGCTATTGCGAAAGCCGTGTAAGAAATTAGCGACGTTTAACTGTTGCCCTTTAGCATGTCCCGGCCCGTCTGGCACTAAAACCAACATAGCTATGCCGCCGATTACGGCCAATGCAGAGGTGGCGTAGATCACGTACCGCCACGGCAAGGCAGCGGTCATGCTTTTGAGCAGGTGCGGAAATGCGGTGCCCAGCACCAACGCGCCAACCAGAAATCCTAATGAGCGCCCAAGGCCCTGCTGGTAATGGTCGGATGCTATTTTCATCCCTACGGGATAAATGCCAGCAAGGAAAAAGCCGGTCGCAAAACGGAAGATGAGCAGCGTGGTTGCTGTATTATCATTAATAGATGCACCCAGATTAATTGCCGCGGCTATCATCGCGCAGCAAAAGAAAACCTTTACCGGCGAGAACCTGTCTGCTACACTTAATATGGCAAAAAGAAGCGTGCCGCTTATAAAACCCAATTGTACTGCACTGGTTAGGTGCGCCAGGTAACCGGCATCTAAATGGAGTTGCCGGGCTATGTCGCCCATAATGGCATTACCCGCAAACCACACCGAGGTGCAAAAAAATTGCGCGATAACAATTACTGGCAGTATTCGTTTCATAAATGGGTAGCGGGCAAATATCACAGTATTTTAAAACATAGGCAAACTAATTACAAATACGCACTGTTACTACAAACACACTACCCTTATAACCAACCTATCAACTTAAAAACGAAATTATGTTACAGCAATCAAAAGCATTCGGCAGTTTCTCTACCAATGATCTGGCAAAAGCAAAACAGTTTTACAGCGAAATATTAGGGCTGGAAGTAAAGGACAACCCTATGGGGATACTGGAGCTGATAACATCAGGCAATAATCATATCATGATCTATCCCAAGCCTGATCATCAGCCGGCAACGTTTACCGTATTGAATTTCCCGGTAGCTGATATTGACGATGCTGTTGATGCGCTCATTGCAAAAGGGTTAGTATTTGAGCAATATGACAGCGAGTATTTAAAAACCGACGGAAAGGGTATATCGCGCGGTAACGGCCATGGACCAAACATTGCCTGGTTTAAAGACCCGGCGGGTAATATATTGTCGGTGTTAGAGGATAAAGATTAGATTGGTGATTAAGACTACAACACCTCGCCAAATACCCTTTAATCACTAACTTAGCTATCATGAAAATCGCGATAGCCTCCCCACCCTTCCCAAAATCTATAGCTGACGGTTTATACTGGCTGGAAAAAATGACAAAAGAAGCGGCGGTGAAACAGGCATCGCTGGTGTGTTTCCCCGAATCTTTTATTCCGGGCTACCCCCTGCCCGAGCTGAGCATTGAGGAAACATCGCCCGAAAAATTGACTGACGCTTTAAACACAGCCAGCGCTATTGCTGCAGCCAATAATATTACCATTATTTTACCAATGGACTGGTATACCGATAAAGGTAAATTTAACATAGCACACGTTATTGACAACACCGGCAAAGTGCTTGGCTACCAGGCAAAAAATCAACTTGACCCGTCCGAGGATACCTTGTGGCTGCCCGGCACTGATCGTCATATTTTTGAGGTTGATGGACTAAAATTTGGCATAGTGATATGCCACGAAGGGTTTAGATACCCCGAAACCGTAAGGTGGGCAGCACGCAGAGATGCAGCAATAGTTTTCCACCCGCATTGTAGCGGCAGCGATGTAAGCGGCACTGAGCTTACCGAGTTCAGGGATAAAAACAACCCATATTATGAGCAAGCCACGATGATGCGTGCGCTTGAAAATACCATTTACTTTGCGAGTTCAAATTACACTTCGCGGTTCTCTGAGTCGGCCTCTTGCATTATAGCGCCTGATGGGTCCTGCCTGGCTAACCAGCCTTACGGCAAGGTTGGCGTAATTGTAGTTGATATTGATTCTGCTAAGGCCACTGCATTACTTGCAAATCGATTTAAGCATGAGGCGTTAGACGCTGTATAATAACGCTTTACTATGGTATTGGTGGCAAATATTTTTGTAAAGGCTAAACTCATTTTGATTTTTACTGTCTCAAAATCAAAACCTTTATAAATTATTTTATATTTATCACACCAATTACCTGACTATGTTATCACACCTAAAGCTTTTTACAGGCAGCGTTGCCCTCATTTTTGGTTTAATATTAAATCAAAATGCAGTTGCGCAAAAAACCACCATTACCATTAAGGGAAATATCCACTTAACAAAAGAGAATGAATGGGATATTGATGAGTGTTGCTTTTATTATGACGATATATTGTCGGCGAAACCTGTTGTTATACCAATTAGACGGGACACAGCCGGAAACTATGAAGTAAGTTTTTCTATAGAACATTACCATCAGGTATATTTTGGCAAAGGGCAGAACAGACAAGGCTTATCTATATACGACACCCACATGCGGTATTTTACGTTTTTCGTCAAGCCAGGCCAAAAGATGGGTATTAATTTCGTGCAAACTCCGCGTAAGCTAAAATTTTCCGGAGATTTTGCCATGGAGAATCAACAATACCAGGCTTATGAAGACGCTAGAGATTTGGGGGTAAAAAATATTTATCAGGGTGTTATCAATAAAAAGTTAAGCCCGGATGAAATAAAACAACATGCTCTAAACGCCTTTAAAGAGCAATTAAAATTTAATAGCCAATATTTTAAAACCCATCCGGCTACCAAGTTTGTTAAAGATCAGGCTTACTATCAAGCATTGTATGAACCTCAAAGCGTTGCTATTAATTTCAACTTCAGTTCAGGCAATAATATAACTGAGGCCATGGTGACGGACTTTTATAAAGCGATGAAGATGACCGGAAATACTTTTGCAGACAGACCAGGCCTATCTGTAGCTGCTACAGATGCCAATCCATCATTAAAAAACGCGGCGGCGTTAGGTAACGACAGGTATAAAAACTTTTTAAACAGCTACTATTTTACCTTGCAGAAAAATCTGGTTCGGCCTAAAACGATGGGCGCCTCTAAAAACGAGATCGCTACTTTTGTTCTGGAAAAACACCCTGACGTTAAAGACGATTACCGGGCAGTTTTAAACAAGGTACAAGCCAAAACTGACCTTGATGCCGCTGATACCAAAACCATGGATAAAATAGAGCAGCTATATATCCAGGAAATTTTAACCATCAAATCAAATCAAATTGCGCTTGACCAACTATTGGAGATTAAAGACCCTGCCCTACGCGATATAAACGCCACCATGTATTTGTACAGAAAACTAGAAATAAACAAATTAGGTGAGATTGAACCTCTAATTGAATCGTACAAGAAAAAAGTACAGAATACTTATCTTAAAAACACCTTTTTAACGGCTTATAACGCGCAGTTAGACAGACTACATAATAGTAAGCTGTCGCTGCTGTCAGTAATGAATTCGGCTGAGGGATGGACCGGGCCTGATTTACTAAAAAATCTGTTGGCTAAATATAAAGGCAAAGTGGTGTATCTGGATATTTGGGCCACCTGGTGCGTACCCTGTATTGCTAATATGCCACCATCGGCAAAGTTGCGGGAGAAATTTAAAGGCAAAGATGTGGTATTTATTTACGCCTGCTTAAACTCACCCAGCCAAACTAACTGGAAGAACCTGGTTGCAGAGCAAAAGATTGAAGGCGAGAACTACTTTTTTGATCAAATCCAGTCGGCCAGCATTGGCAAGGCGCTAAATATAAAAGCCTTTCCAACTTACGCTTTAATTGATAAAAATGGCAATATCGTTAATAAGGATGCAAACAAACCCGGAGAGTTGAAAACGATTGAGGAAATCAATCTACTACTTCAATAGTAGGCCTCTTATTTTTATACACTCAAATCAAATTTATGAAGGCTTATTACAGGTTATTATTAGCTGTTACGTTGAGTACAACTGCCTTAGGCGGTTGCATATCGCACTCAAAAACAGCAAATGTTAAAGCAGACCAGCGCGATATGCCGATTAGGGTGTTAATGGTTGGCGGCGGTACATCTCATGATTTTAACCGTTGGTATAAGCAGGCAGATGGCAATACACTAAGCATGGATAATCTTTGCCGGGTTATTTATACCAACAATACCGATTCTATACCTTACTATTTGGCTGCCGCCGATGTGCTTTACCTGGCTACAAATCAGCCTATAACACTAGCGGGGCGCAATGCCATATTTGAGTTTGCAGCCGCCGGCAAGGGCCTGATACTGGGCCACCCTGCCTTATGGTATAATTATAAAGACTGGCCCGAGTATAATTTAAAACTGGTAAGCGGTGGCGCCTCGTCTCATGACAGCTATGGTAGTTTTGACGAAGAGCTTGTTAACATCAAGCATCCAGTGACTGTCGGGGTAGCGCACCAATTTACGTTAAAGGATGAGCGGTATCATTACATTTTAGATCCTGCAGGCCCAGGCATTGAAGTGCTGGCAAACAGCCGTGCGGCAAACAACAGTAAAGTCTATCCATCTGTATTTGTTGTTAAAAACCCAAAAGCGCGCATTGTAGGTATAGCCCTGGGCCATGATGCCGCGTCGCATGATATTGCTGATTACCGGCTAATGCTGCGGCAGGCGGTAAAATGGGTAGCCGACAGATAAATTTTGCAATAAAACAAGAAGCCCGCTCTTTACAGGAGCGGGCTTCTTTATATATGTTGAGTTAATATCTTAGTTTTCTGCGTAGATAGGTTTTTTAACACCGCTGTCATAAGCTTTCAGATTTTTCTTCAATAGCTTACGTGCTACGTGGATGCGGGTTTTAACAGTACCTATTGGGATAGTTAAATGATCAGCTATCTCGTGGTATTTGTGGCCCTCAAAGTACATGGTAAATGGTACATAATAATCTTGAGGCAAACGCTCTAAGGCTTTTTTAATGTCATCCATTACAAATTTTGATTCGCCTTGATTTTTTGTTGAGCTGAAAACAAGGTTCGGAGAAGAGATCTCGTCAGACTTGGTAACAAACGTGCTCATTTTAACAAAACGACGATAGTTGTTTATAAAGGTATTTTTCATGATGGTATATAACCATCCTTTTAAATTTGTGCCTTCTTTAAACTTATTGTAATAAGTTATGGCTTTCAACATTGTGTCCTGGACAAGGTCGTTAGCATCGTCTGCATCATGTGTAAAGTGTAAGGCGTATGACCTCAATGAACTTGCTTGACGCAATACTAGGGTGTTAAACTCAATCTTTGTCATGTAGTTAATGTTTTGTATCAGGATATAGACAAACGCCATACCACTGTCTAAAAAAACTACACTGGCCTTAAACCCACTATTTACAAAACCCAGCTACAAACCAGCATTGTCAGCAGATCGTAATATTATGACAATCAACTAGTTATGATAAAAATTAACGTAAAAACAATGCATGACAATCGCATTACAATTGTTTTATTTTCTATAAACGATAAAAAATTAACTAATAATATTCACCTCGCGTTGTAGTAAAACGCCAAATTTGGAGTACACACTGTCTATAATTTGCGACGAAAAGTTGTACACTTCTTGCCCGGTGGCACCGCCGTGGTTCACCAAAACAAGCGCCTGATCTTTCCAGGTGCCGGTATTACCAACTACTTTACCTTTCCATCCGCATTGCTCTATTAACCAGCCCGCAGCAAGTTTCACCATACCATCGGCTGTTGGATAGTTAACAACATTTGTGAACTTTTGTTTAACAGACTCAAAATCAGCAGCGGCAATAACCGGATTTTTAAAAAAACTACCCGCATTACCAATAGTAGACGGATCGGGCAGTTTTGCCACGCGGATGTGCGAGACTACCTGCGATACATCCTTAATAGTAGGCTCTGTAACACCCCTTGCGGCCAATTCCTGTGCTATTGCGCCATAGCTAAGGTTAAGCCTGGGCGTTAGCGACAGGTCATATTTTACCGATACTATAATATATTGTTCTTTAAGGTCGCTCTTAAAGACACTTTCGCGGTAACCAAAGTGACAATCGGCATTGGTAAAGGTTTTAAATGTTCCGGTAGCTATCTCAAAAGCTTTACAGCTATGAAAAACGTCTTTAAGTTCTACGCCATAAGCGCCAATGTTTTGTATGGGCGACGCGCCGACAGACCCCGGGATAAGGCTCAGGTTCTCTATGCCTGCGTAACCATGCTGCACGCAAAAATTCACCAGATCGTTCCATACTTCCCCTGCACCGGCTTCTACCGTTACGTCATTATGATTAATGCGATGCTCGATGCCGCGGATATTCATGCGAATAACCAGACCGTCGAAATCATTGATAAGCAACATATTGCTGCCCCCGCCAAGTACCAGGCGAGGTGTCTGTAGCCATTGCGGGTCTAAAAACAGTTCCGTTAAATCATCGGGGTGACTTATCTCGGCAAAATACCGTGCGTTTACATCAACCCCAAAAGTGTTAAAATTTTTAAGCGAAACGTTTTCCTGGATTTGCAGCATGAGGGCGAATTTCGGAATTTAATTGGAATAAATCGTGCTTTATCAAATCAACTAATGGCTCCAAACTATTTTCAAAATACTACATATGTAGTATTTCAACACCAAACCGTATACCTGAAATTTGCATCAAAGCAAGTCCCGGGTAAGTTAACTCATCCCCGGGCATAAAGCGATTAAGTTATTAGCTAACGGCCGGCTGCTCAGCCGGCTCAAAATGAGCTATAACTATAAACGGATACGTTTGGGTTCGTACCGTAAAAAGCCTCAGGCGCGATGCGTGAGGCTTTTTTTGTGGATATCCTATTCGCTTATTTTGTAGATTTGGCTAACCAATAGCGCAGTAACCATATGGCTGACAACATCTCTCGCAAAAACTTTCTTAGAAGCACGGCCATCGCCCTGGCTGCTGCACCAATTACTAGTTCTGTATTCGGACAGGCGCTGTCGAGCACCAAAGGGATTGACAATAATGTAAGCGTTAGTATATTTTCAAAACATTTGTCGTGGCTAAACTATAACGACCTGGCCGAGCGTGCGGCCAAACTTGGTTTTGACGGAATTGACCTTACTGTGCGCCCAAAAGGGCATGTATTGCCAGATCGTGTAAAAACTGATCTACCCAAAGCTGTTGAAGCGATTACCAAAGCGGGCTTAAAAGTTTATAATTTAGCTACCGATATTAAGGATGCTAACCACCCTTATACAGCCGACATTTTGGCAACCGCTGCGCAGTTGGGTATCAAAAGCTACCGTATGGGTTGGTATGGTTATGATACTAAACTGGATACACAAGCAAACCTTGCCGGCTTTAAAAAACGCATGGCCAATTTGGCGGCTATTAACGAGCGATATAAAATACACGGCGATTACGAGAACCATACGGGCCTGTTTGGCGGCCCGTTGTGGGACCTGTGGGAAACCCTAAAGGACCTAGACCCGCAATGGATAGGTTGCCAGTTTGATATCCGCCATGCCACGGTTGATGGTGCCGAAGCCTGGCCGGTAAACCTTGACTTGCTTAAAAAGCATATCGGCTCCATCACTATCAAAGATTTTGCCTGGCAAAAGCCTAGGGACAAATGGATCATCGCCGACGTGCCATTGGGCCAGGGCATGGTTGATTTTAAGAAATACTTTGCGCTGTTGAAAAAGCATGATTTAAAACGCCCTATTTCTTTGCATTGTGAGTATCTGCCCGGCGAGATCAGCGCTGACAAGCTGCCGGTGCCGCAGCAGCGGATATTTGATGCTATACAGGCCGATCTAGTTACTTTAAAAGGTTGGGTAAAGGAGGCGGCATTATAAAAAAGGCCTTACAAAGTTTGAACTTTGTAAGGCTTAAATCTTATACTCCGATATCCGAAATCCTATCTTAAATATGTATCGGCCTATTCTCCGTCGCGGCTAAACAAGCTTCACGCATAGCTTCGGTGTAAGTTGGGTGAGCGTGGCTCATGCGGCTAATGTCTTCGGCGCTGGCGCGGTACTCCATGGCTACAACGGCTTCGGCAATCATATCCGCGGCGCGTGGGCCAATGATGTGCACACCAAGAATTTCGTCGGTAGCTGCATCGGCTAATACCTTAACAAAACCATCCAAGTCGCCACTGGCTACTGCCCTGCCGCTGGCACGGAACGGAAATGCACCTGTTTTGTACTTAACGCCTTTCTCCTTCAGTTGCTCTTCAGTTTGGCCTACGGCAGCAACTTCCGGCCAGGTGTAAACAACGCCTGGTATCAGGTTATAGTTGATGTGTGGTTTTTGGCCTACTATGCTTTCGGCAACAAAGGTACCTTCGTCCTCGGCTTTGTGGGCAAGCATGGCACCGCGCACTACATCGCCTATGGCGTAAACACCCGGCACGCTAGTTTGCATATGCTCGTCAACCGTGATCTTACGGCCACGCTCCTCTACGGTAATACCAATTTTATCCAAACCTAAACTATCGGTATAGGCTACGCGGCCCACAGCTACCAGGCAGTAATCGCCTTTTAATTCTTTTTTATCGCCGTTAGGTGCATCAAAAGTTACGGCAACTTCTTTGCCTTTGGTAGTAGCCCCTGTTACTTTGTGGCCCAGGTAAAACTCCATGCCTTGCTTTTGCAAAACCTTTTGCAGCTCTTTACCCAAAGCCTTATCCATAGTTGGTATAATGCTATCCATAAATTCAATTACAGACACCTTTGCACCTAAACGTGCATAAACCGAACCCAATTCTAAGCCAATAACACCGCCACCAATCAATATCAGGTGTTTGGGTACCTCGGTTAGGTTTAATGCTTCGGTTGATGTGATGATCCGTTTTTTATCAAGCTTAATAAATGGCAGGCTTGACGGCTTCGAGCCGGTAGCAATGATCACGTTTTTACCGGTGATCTCTTGCGTGGTACCATCAACTTTGGTTATAGTAACCGTGTTTTTATCTTTAAACGACCCCACACCCTGGTAGCCGTCAATTTTGTTCTTTTTAAACAAAAAGCTAATGCCCGCAGTGTTCTTAGCAACCACTTCGCCTTTACGTTTTATCATCTGGCCAAAGTCAAGCTTTAGGTCTTTGATATTGATACCATGACCGGCAAACGCGTGGCCGGCATTGTAAAAATGCTCAGACGAGTCTAACAAAGCTTTTGAAGGGATACAACCAACGTTTAAGCAAGTACCGCCGTAAGTGGCATATTTTTCAATACAAGCTGTTTTTAAACCAAGCTGGGCACAACGTATAGCGGCTACATAGCCACCCGGACCCGAACCTATAACGATAACATCATATTGCATAGTAGTGTATTTTTTTGGTGCCGCAAAGTTAAGGATTTTGCTAATTGGTGGTTAGTTAATTGGCGATTAGTTGAAGGTAAATTACCGTTTTTATACATTCTGCGGTCTTTTGCTTAAATTAGCTTCCTAACTGAGCTCATTATTACCATGAAAAAACTTTTACCGGCATTGCTGTTGGCCTTTATTGCCTTAAACAGTTGTGCACAAAGCGCCACGCAGCAAGCCGCTGACGATGCTGCTTACATTAAGACAAACTATACGAAAATGGAAAAGCAGGTTACCATGCGCGATGGTAAAAAACTATTTTGCTCCATTTATACGCCTAAAGATCAATCACAGAAATACCCTTTTATTATGACGCGTACGCCGTATAATGCTGCGCCTTACGGCACTGATTTTAGGGCCACACTTGGCCAAAACATGCTGCTGGCACGCGAGGGATTTATTTTTGTTTATGCCGATGTACGCGGCCGCTGGATGAGCGAAGGCGATTACGTTAACGTGCGTCCCTTTAACCCCAAAAAGAAAAGCAAAAACGACACCGACGAAAGCACCGACACTTACGACACGATTGACTGGCTGATAAAAAATGTGCCTAACAATAACGGCAAAGTAGGTATTGAGGGTATCTCTTACCCCGGCTTTTACTCGGCTGCTGCTTTACCCAACGCGCACCCCGCATTAAAGGCGGTATCGCCACAGGCACCGGTTACCGATTGGTTCATCGGCGATGATTTTCACCACAATGGCGCTTTCTTTTTGATGGATGCATTTTCGTTTTTGACCGGTTTTGGTGTACCAAGACCGAAGCCTATTACACCTGCCGAATTTAAAAACGGTATTAAATACACGCAAAAGGATAACTATAAATTTTACCTGGAGATGGGCGCACTGCCCAACTTTACCAGCAAATATTTGGGCGACAGCGTAACATTTTGGAACGATATGATGTCTCACCCTAACTACGACGAATTTTGGAAAGGGATGAACATCAGGCCACATTTAACTAATGTAAAACCTGCGGTATTAACCGTAGGCGGTTTCTTTGATGCCGAAGACGCCTTTGGCGCGCAGGCCGTTTACAAAGCGATCGAAAAACAAAATCCGCAAAGTGTCAAAAACATGCTCGTGCTGGGGCCATGGTACCACGGGGGGTGGGAACGCGCAGAGGGCGACTTTTTAGGCGATATCAATTTCGGCACAAAAACAAGTGTTTGGTTTCGCGAGAATGTGGAGCTGCCATTCTTTAACTATTACCTTAAAGGCAAAGGCAGCATGGACCTGCCAGAGGCTACCGTGTTTATAACAGGGGAAAACAAATGGCATAAGTTTGATACCTGGCCGCCCAAAAACACTAGCGAAAAAACACTGTACCTGCAACCAGGCGGCAAACTTGGTTTTGAAGCAGCAAAAGGCGGTGCATCGGCATTTGACGAATATGTGAGTGACCCTGCTGCACCGGTACCATACCAGGAAGGTGTGCAGCAAAACCGTACGCG
Organism: Mucilaginibacter antarcticus; assembly: GCF_042686155.1. Lineage (NCBI taxonomy): Bacteria > Pseudomonadati > Bacteroidota > Sphingobacteriia > Sphingobacteriales > Sphingobacteriaceae > Mucilaginibacter > Mucilaginibacter antarcticus. Next base: position 153,067 of record NZ_JBHUON010000004.1, read on the forward strand.
CGAGTATATGATAGATGATCAGCGTTTTGCATCGCGCAGGCCTGATGTTAAATCGTACCAAACTGATACGTTAACACAAGACATTACCCTTGCTGGCCCCGTTATTGCAGACCTGTTTACCTCCATATCAACCACCGATGCTGATTTTGTGGTGAAGCTGATTGATGTATATCCTGAAGATGAACCTAACCCGGCCGTTAATCCTAAAAACATTACTATGGCGGGCTACCAGATGCTGGTACGCGGCGAGCTATTTAGAGGCCGGTACCGTAACTCGTTTGAAAAGCCCGAGGCTTTTGAGCCCGGTAAAGTAACTAAGGTTAAATATGATTTGCCGGATGTTGGCCACACCTTTAAAAAAGGTCACCGCATTATGGTACAGGTGCAAAGCTCATGGTTCCCGCTGATTGACCGTAATCCGCAGAAATTTGTTGACATCTACCATGCTAAAGATTCAGATTTTCAAAAATCGACCATCAGGATCCATCATCAGGGTGCAGCAGTGTCAAACATCAAAATAACTGTGCTTGATAATTAACTAAACGAAATTTAGATCATCAAACAAATAATAGAATGAAATCACTCCGGCTGATCGCTGCAATTGCTTTACTCCCCTTGTTTAGTCAAGCCCAGCTAATGGTGCAGAAGGAAAAATTTATGCGTGCCGACTCATTACGTGGTAACCTTACGCCTTTGCGTACTTGCTATGATATCAGTTACTATCATCTGGATGTGAAGTTTGATATCGACAAAAAGTATATCAGCGGCAGCAATCAATTTAAGTTTACTGCCACGCAGAATTTCACCAAACTGCAGTTTGATTTGTATGCTAACCTAACTATAGACAAAGTTGTTTATAAAGGTAAAAATCTACCGTTTACACGCGAGGCGGCGGCTGTATTTGTAACGTTCCCCAAAGCAATAAAAAAAGGCGCTAAAGATGAGTTTATTGTTCATTATAACGGCAACCCTACTATAGCTAAAAACGCGCCCTGGGATGGCGGTGTAGTATATACTAAAGATTCGCTGGGTACCGCATGGGTTGCTACTGCTTGCCAGGGCGCGGGTGCAAGTATCTGGTGGCCTACTAAAGATCATCAGGCCGACGAGGTGGACAGTATGCTCATCAGCATAAGCGTGCCTAAAGGTTTAAAAGATGTTTCTAACGGTCGCCTGCGCAAAACCACAGAGTTAAAGGACGGCTATACCCGTTTCGATTGGTTTGTTGGCAACCCAATAAATAACTATGACGTTGCCGCTAACATAGGCGATTACGCCCATTTTGGCGGTGTTTACCCCGGCGAAAAAGGTAAACTGACCACAGATTTTTGGGTATTAAGCTACAACGTAGAGAAGGCTAAAAAACATTTCGACCGGGACGTGCCGCGTATGTTAAAGTCTTTTGAATACTGGTTTGGCCCCTACGCCTGGTACGAAGACGGTTATAAGTTGATCGAGTCGCCACACTTGGGTATGGAGCACCAAAGTGGTGTTGCCTATGGCAATAAGTATAAAAGCGGCTACCTGGGTCGTGATCTATCAGGCACCGGATTGGGCTTAACCTGGGATTATATCATTGTGCACGAAAGCGGGCACGAGTGGTTTGGCAACAACATCACCTCAAAAGATATTGGCGATATGTGGGTGCACGAAAGCTTTACTGATTACTCAGAATCGCTGTTTATTGAAAGCACATCTACAAAACAAAAAGGTCAAGAGTACGTGTACGGCCTGCGCAGAAGCATTGGAAATCGTACGGCGGTTGTAGGCCCTTACAACGTTAATAAAGAAGGATCGGGTGATATGTATAACAAAGGCTCGGTTATATTGAACATGACGCGCACAATTATCAACGATGACGAAAAATGGCGAAACATTTTACGCGGCCTCAATAAAACCTTTTATCATAAAACAGTTACGTATGATGATATCACGGGGTACATTACTAAGCAAGCCGGTATAAACCTATTGCCATACTTCGATCAGTATTTACGTTACCCTAAATTACCAACTATTGAGTTTAGCACTATAGAGGGCAAGTTAGCTGCCCGTTGGAAAGCAGATGCCAAAGATTTTACTATGCCGGTAAAAGTGCGTGCAAAAGGCGGCGAATTTAAGTTCATCAGCTTTGGCGATACTTACACGCCGGTAAATATTGAAGGCATTAATAAAGACAATGTAGAGGTAGACACTTTTAATTACTATTTAACGGTAGCTATAAACTAATTTCAGTTTTTGTGTAACGCTACCGGTTAAACTAGCGTCATATATCAAACTAAACAAAATTCAACTATGAAATTATCTAAAACCTTTATCACACTGCTACTATTTACAGCGGGCAACGTAACGCTTGCAAAAGCTAATAAGGTTGACCGCCATTTAAGCAGTTTCCACGCTGTCAACGTAGCCGGATCATTTGATGTGGTGATTAAGCAGGGATCAACAGAGTCTGTTGTAGTTGATGCGCCTGCGGATGTGATCAACTACGTTATAACTGAGGTTAGTAATGGCAGCCTTAAAATATATACCAGGAACAACCAGGGCTGGAAAAACCTGTTCAGCAATAAAAGAATTGTAGTGTATGTAAACATTAAAACGGTGGACGCGATCTCATTAACAGGCTCGGGCGATGTGTCATTTAAAGATGGGGTAACTGCAAATTTACTTAAGCTTGCGTTAACCGGCTCGGGCAATGTTATGGGCAAAATAACAGCCAAATCGCTTGATGCAAGCATAACCGGATCAGGCGATGTAAATGTATGGGGTCATGCTAATGATTCTAAAGTAAGTATAACCGGTTCGGGCGATTACTCTGGTGATAAGTTAACCACCGCCAGCACCTCGGCATCAATAGGCGGCTCCGGCGACATCACAGTGCATGCCAGCGAGAACCTGCAGGCCCGTATCTCCGGATCAGGTGATATACATTACTCCGGCAATCCTAAAAATGTTATCAAAAGCAAATCAGGCAGTGGCGATATTAGTAGCAACTGATATTCGGCTTTTCTTATAAACAAGAAAGGAGATGCCATGCATCTTCTTTCTTGTTTATACCGTTTTGCTTAATCTCTCTCGAATCGCTTCAACACTTTTCGCCCCAAATCATAACTCACCCTAAACACCTGCTGGTTATCATTTAAATTACCGGGCGAGAAATGGAAGCTAAAGATAAACTGTCCCTTCACTCTGTCAGTCAAAAATGGTGTGTAGATCAGATCTACACGATTATACGTGGGTTTAGAATAATAAGAGTCGCCGTAAACAATATTGCTGCCCTGGCCTTTATAAAACTCCTCGTACAAAGCAAACTTGTGGTAGCTTAAAAAGGCTTTAAAAACAAATCCCTTCGGGGTACGAAAGCCGTCAACGCCGCGAGAGCGCTCTAATGACATCAAACCCCCAGCCTCAACAGTTAAGGAGTCAAAAACGGTTTTGTGGCTAAAATCCATTCCCAGTTTGATCTCGGCGCCGCCATTATCTGTGATATGGTCAGTCGGCAATAATACCTCTGCTCCTGCATCATGCATCAGCAAGAAATAATGCGACACATAAAACGGACCATAAGGCTGTGGCTTATACTTACCCGATAAACCGAACAAAAATTGCTCGCGTTGCGTCAATGTCTGGCGGCTCACCCAGTCAATCCAGGCCGTTTCAGTAAAATGCTCGTTTTGATAGCGTGCCATCAAACCCTCAACGTTGGGGCGATAGTAGCGCAGGGTATCATTTAATAAAGCACGCGGGTAATCGGTTAGCAGCTCTTCCCGCGGGAAAGCGCCGGCATAAAAGTTCCAGTTGGTAGTGCTGTTGCCATATTTATAATAGGCTATTGGGTCAACCTTGCGAAAAAAAGGCACTGCGCCAAACTCGTGCAAAGCGTTAGCGCCGACAATAAAATGGTGAAGGCTATCCAGATTAAGGCCAAAGTCTAAATCGGTACGTGTACCCGAATAGGTTCGCGATCGTGGGATAAAAGCTTTATACTCGCGGTTATCCAAAAAGGCCATGCCGTTAAAGTTCACGTCTAAACTTTGCTGTGCAAATGCCGACGTGGCGGTTATAGTAAATAGCGAAACGATGAGGTATAGTTTTTTTAACATAGACTGTAAGATTATTCAACTTCAAGATCAATGATCCTGCTGTTTTTGCTTCCTTCAAAAGGTTGAGTGCGTATTGAAAAAATGGTTTCGTAGCTGCCTTTCATGTTCGGCGCGGTTAGTTTAAATGTGTAATGCGCGCTTTCGCCGGGTTTTAGGCTGATGTTGTTAAAATCATCCCCGCTTTTGGCGGCCTGTATAAAACCATCGTGCCTGAAAAACACGGCACCCAGCGTTACTTTATTTTGCACACCTGCATTACTAAAATTAACGGCGTAAGGATATGGATTAATGATGGTTAAATCAATATCCCGTTTCTCACCCGCGCGTAATTTTAATGAAGTATAGGGCGCTGTAATCTGTATTTTTTGATAGGTACGTACATCAGCTATCCACGCAGCATACCACTTACCCCCTTTAACATTTATGGTATCGGTTACCGGGCTATCCGCAGTATCAATTAAGTGGTAAGCCCGTTGGTGCTGCAGCTGCTCTTCCATTGGCCAAATATCAAACTGCGTCCGGCGGTAATACCGCGAATCGTATGAGAAACATTTTAAACTGTTGGTATAGTAATTATACTTGGCCGGATTTTGAAAGCCGTTATCCATAATTACATAGTTGTCGCCCACTTTTTGTTTAACGGTTTGCGCCCATTCTTTAAAACCGTAATAGCTTTTAATTTGCCCAATGTGTGTAACTAGGGGAAGCTCAAACAGCATCCCTAATCGCAGTGCGAAAATCAATACAATATTAATCAGTGCCAGGGTATTGAACCATTTCGGTACGCTCCCCCACTGTTTAAACCGAATCAGCGCCAGCATAACCAGCGGCGCAAAAGCAATCAAGGTCCAATGCGGTTGTGCTTCGCCCCTGAAAGTAGTAAAAAAAAAGAAAGCGAATATACCTATCCCATTTACCATCAGGCAGCGTATAAAGGTATCTTTAATTTTAGTGGTAAAGGCAGCGTAAAACAAAAACCAGCCAACCAACGGGCCTGCCATTAACAGCTGACCGGGGACGTAGAGGTAGCTGTTTTCGGGATTATAAACTTTAACCGCACGCTCATACAAGTGATAATTTACAGACGGATACCCATGTTGTACCTGCCATAAAATATGCGGGATAAATAATGCAACTGCAATAGCGGCAATGGCCCAAAATGTAGGCCGTTTAAGTAATTTAATATTGCTGATAATCGTAAAGGCCACCAGCAACACCGCATGATATTTACTGTAAAGCATACAAGCTATCACTAACCCAAGTATAATAGCCAATAGCCAGCTGTCCTCCTCAATATATCGCTGATAAAAATAGTAGAACAGCACCGCGAAGAAAAACAGTGGCGCATCCGGCGTTGTGGTAAAGCCGTAAATGTGTAATATCAGCGTACCCGATACTACTAGTATAAACGCCCATACATCTACAGCATACTTTTTAAGTATCAGCCACAAAATATAAATAGCGGTGCTACTGGTTAATACCGTAATAAGGCGCAAGCACAGCTCGTTATGCATTAAACTATCGCCGATGCGGATAAATAGAGCAACCATGGGCGGATGGTCAAAGTACCCCCAATCCAGGTAGCGCGAGTACATCCAGTAGTAAGCTTCGTCGGCGTGTAGCTCTAACGTGCCGGCCTGTAAGGCGTTAAATATCGTCCAACCTAACAAAAAGTACCAAATCGGTTTATCAGAAGTTTGTATTTTTTGTGCGGGCGATAACGTCATTTAAACGGATATATACTTTTTACAAAGTTATATAAATATTGCAGAGCGGCTACAATTGTAATTGCCTATAGCTTTACATTAGCAGAAAACTTAACACCATGACCAAAGCAATTGAAATAATAAAAATGCCCCGCCTGCATGTGCTTAAAGCTATTGAAGGGTTAACGATAGAACAGTTGAACATAATACCTGCCGGCTTTGCTAACAACATTATCTGGAACCTGGGCCATATGGTAGCTGCGCAGCAAGGCGTATGTTATCGCCGTGCAGGCGAGGCCACTATGATTGACGAAGACTTTTGGAACACTTTTAAACCGGACAGCAAACCCGAACGTTTTTATGATGAAACAGACCTTGAAAAAATAAAGGAACTGTTTATTTCGACATTAGATCAGTTAGAGCTTGACCTGGTAAGCAAAACTTTCCCTAATTACACACGCTTTACAACTCGTTACGGCGCGGAGCTAAGCAGTATACAGGATGCCGTAAGCTTTTTACCTTTCCATGAAGGTTTCCATATAGGATATATTTTTGCCTTAAAACGGGCGTTATAGCGGCTGATCAAGTTGATGTCATTGCAAATAATGACCGAAGTAATGACAAACATATAAAAGCAAAGAGGCCCGGAATTTCCGAGCCTCTTTGCTTTTATATGTGGGAGTAGTTACACCCCTAATAACAGTCTAGCAGGGTCTTCCAGCAATTGTTTTACCCTTACCAAAAAGCTAACCGACTCGCGGCCGTCAACAATACGGTGATCGTATGACAGAGCTACGTACATCATGGGGCGAATAACCACCTGGCCTGCTACAGCTACCGGACGCTCAATGATATTGTGCATGCCCAAAATAGCCGACTGCGGCGAATTAATGATTGGCGTAGATAACATAGACCCAAACACACCGCCGTTGGTAATAGTAAAGGTACCGCCGGTCATTTCCTCCAGTGATAATTTATTGTCGCGGGCTTTGCCGGCTAAAGCAACAACAGCCTTTTCAATTTCGGCAAGGCTCATGCTGTCTGCATTACGGATAACCGGAACAACCAGGCCTTTAGGTGCAGAAACCGCGATAGAGATATCAGCAAAGTTGCTGTAAATAACTTCTTCGCCCTCTAAACGTGCGCCAACAGCAGGCCAGTCTTTCAACGCCTCTGTAACCGCTTTAGTGAAGAACGACATAAAGCCCAAGCCCACGCCGTGTTTCTCTTTAAATTTATCTTTGTATTTGCTGCGGATCTCCATAATTGGCGACATATCGACTTCGTTAAAAGTGGTCAACATCGCTGTTTCATTTTTAACCTGTACCAAGCGCTTAGCCACGGTTTTACGCAATGGCGACATCTTTTCGCGACGCTCGCTGCGTTCGCCGGCTTTAACCGGGGCTGCGGCAGGGGCAGGTGTCGCGGCTGGCGTTGAAGATTTAGCTTCAGCTGCTTTTGCAGACTGTGCATCTTCTTTAGTTATACGGCCGTTTACGCCACTACCTGCTACGGCAGTTGCTTCAACGCCTTTTTCGGCCAATATTTTAGCTGCGGCAGGTGATGGTGTGCCCGACGCATAAGTAGCTCCTTTATCGGCAGCAGGGGCAGCTTCTACTTTAGCAGTAGCCGGTGCAGACTCATCTGCTTTGGCAGCATTTATGGCTGCAGTGGCTCCGCCTTCTTCAATGCTGCAAACAACAGCACCAATGGCTAAAACATCACCCTCCTGGGCTATGGTTTTTAATACACCTGCTTTTTCGGCAGTAAGCTCAAAGGTTGCTTTATCAGATTCCAGTTCGGCAATGGCTTCATCCATAGCTACGGTATCGCCGTCTTTTTTTAACCAGCTTGATAAGGTTACTTCTGTGATCGACTCGCCAACCGGCGGAACTTTAATTTCTAAACTCATATTTCTGTAAGTATGTTATTTATAGTCATGGCTATCAGCCAATCTAAGCATCATTATTTTTGTCCATAACACATCAGCAACGTTATGCATCCCCTTGTTGCCTGGGTGAGCCTGTATACCCGGATGTGAATATAAGCCGTATGAAAAATTTGAACTATCAGCTAAAATTTTTTTAAGTGATACTGCTGGTTTATGATTGATCATTAAACTATCAGCAGCACTACCCCAAACAGATGTGCCTGCCAGTATAACAACTTTAGGGTTATTGATCCTAAAATAATTTAATAATGCTACATAACGCATTTCAAACATATCCAGATCAACATCTGGCGGTACATTTTCTCCAATCCTCATTATTACCAGTTCAGGTTTGGTGTCGCGCAAATTTTTTAGTTCAAGATCAAAATCATAATGCTTCGCATCCATTTCAAACCAACTAATGTTTTTAGCTGTAACATTTACCCTTGGATTTTTTGATAAGAAACGGCTCGTCAAAATATGCACGTAGTCCGAATCTGGCACAGTCGCGGCCATCCCCCAGTTTCCGTCCCATCCTATCGCAGGATTTTGTGGCGAATAAGTAATACTATTACCCAATATTACTACGTTATTAAACATTAACGTACTTTCAATGGGTTTAGTGGCTTGTTTTTTACAACAAAGTAAAAGCGACCATACCGAAAGTACACAAAGCAAGCGCCACTTCATTGCTAATCAGCACCCGCAGTAGCCATTTTCTTGGCTGTTTCTTTTACCGCTTGTTTTTCTTTTTCACCTACCGGTGCTTCAAAAGCTTTTGAAATAATGTACAATTGCTGCGCGGCATGCTGTTTAGCAAAACCGGTGGCAGTACTAGCGCTCTCATTACGAGAAATCACGTTATCAAATCTTAAAGCCTCTTCAGTACGAGATTTACGGTATAGGTATGGCCAGGCGCCCATATTCTCCGGCTCCTCTTGTACCCATATAAAATCAGCCGCCTTATTGTATTTTGCCCTGATAGCGCCTATTTGCTGCACCGGGGTTGGATACAATTGCTCTAACCGTACAATAGCTACATCTTTACGATCATCAGCCTGTTGTTTCTCTAACAAATCATAATAGATCTTGCCAGAGCAGAACAATACGCGTTTTACTTTTTTAGCATCCGCATAAGTATCGTCAATAAGTTCTTTAAAACCACCTTCGGTAAAATCTGGAAATGGCGATACACATTTAGGGTTTCGCAATAAGCTTTTAGGTGTAAATATGATCAATGGCTTACGGAATTCTCGCGCCAATTGTCGACGCAGTACATGGAAGAAATTAGCAGGGGTAGTACAATTAGCTATCTGGATATTATTATCAGCACAGAGCTCCATAAAGCGCTCAATACGCGCTGACGAGTGCTCAGGTCCCTGGCCTTCATAACCATGTGGCAATAACATCACCAGGCCATTACCACGCTGCCATTTAGTTTCGGCGCTGGCTATATATTGGTCAATAATAGTTTGTGCCCCGTTAAAGAAATCACCAAACTGTGCTTCCCAAATGGTTAAAGCGTTAGGGTTGGCCAAAGCATAACCATATTCAAAGCCTAAAACACCATACTCAGAAAGTAAGGAGTTATAAATGCTGAATTTCTCACCTTCAATACTGTCCATCGGCGCATACTCTTCTTCAGAATTTGCCAATGTTAGTACCGCATGACGGTGAGAGAAAGTACCCCGCTTAACATCCTCGCCGCTTAAGCGTACCCTATGTCCTTCGCTCAGTAATGAACCATAGGCCATTAATTCGCCCATTGCCCAGTCAAAGCTTTGTGTCTCGTTAACCATTTTGGCACGATCTTCAAACAGCTTCTCAATCTTTTTGAAGAAAGTCTTGTCCTTAGGTAGCTCGGTTAATTTTTTACCGATAGCTAACAAATTTTCTTTGCTTACCGCTGTAGTTACAGATGTTGTGAAGTCGCGCTCGGTAGCCAGGTGTAAACCCTCCCAAGCGCCTGCAAACATGGGTATCGACTCTGTAAAGCGATCTTCTGCTTTAGCTTCGTCTAAATCTTTCTGTAGCCTGGCGCGAAAATCGGTTTCCATCTTTTTAACGTCCGCGTCGGTAACAACACCTTCGGCCATTAATTTCTTGAAATAAACCTCGCGTGGGTTAGGGTGGGCCTCAATCGCTTTGTACAAAACCGGTTGGGTAAACTTGGGCTCATCAGCCTCGTTATGCCCGTAACGGCGGTAGCACAGGATATCAATAAACACGTCGTCATGGAAAACCTGACGGTACTCCATTGCCATGTTAACCACATAAGCAAGGGCTTCTACATCGTCGCCATTAACATGGAAAACCGGCGATAATACCGTTTTAGCTATGTCAGTACAATAGGTACTTGAGCGAGCGTCAATAAAGTTGGTGGTAAAACCTATCTGGTTGTTAATTACCAGATGTATGGTACCGCCCGTGCGGTAACCATCTAATTTTTCCATTTGCAATACTTCGTAAACAATGCCTTGTCCGGCTATCGAAGCATCACCATGTATTAATATAGGAGCGATCTTGGTATGATCGCCATTGTATTTAAAGTCTATTTTTGAGCGCGTCAAACCTTCAACAACAGGGTCAACCGCTTCTAAATGCGATGGATTTGGGCAAAGGCTAAGGTGAACTTTTTTACCGTTCTCGGCCTCAACATCGGTACTAAAACCAAGGTGATATTTTACGTCACCACCGGCTGTAGAATCGGCGTCATAGTTTTTACCTTCAAACTCAGAGAAGATCTCTTTGTACGTTTTTTTCATGATGTTGGCCAACACGTTCAAACGTCCGCGGTGTGCCATGCCAATAGTAAACTCTTCAATACCCAGGGTACTACCCTTTTGTATTACAGAGTCCATAGCAGGTATTAGGGCTTCAGCGCCTTCTAACGAAAAACGTTTTTGACCAAGAAACTTGGTACCCAAAAAGTTTTCGAAAATTACGGCCTCGGTAACCTTGCGCAGCATCAGCTTTTTATCATCGGCAGAGAAGGACGGCTTATTGCGCGCACTTTCCATACGGCTTTGAAACCACTTGGTTTTTATTGGGTTACGTATGTATAAATACTCAACACCGATAGTGCCGCAGTAAGTTTGCTCCAACATTTCGTAGATATCGCGCAGCTTTGCGGGGCCAATGCCCAGCTCGACACCAGCATTAAATACGGTATCAAGATCAGACTCGGCTAAACCAAAAGTCTCAAGCTCCTTACCGGGAAAATATTGACGACGCTCCCGTACCGGGTTGGTTTTAGCAAACAGGTGTCCCCTGCCGCGGTAACCGTCGATCATGTTTAGAACATTGATCTCTTTTAAAAAATGCTGCGGCGTTTCTGCGCTTACAGACGGGGCATTAGCGCTGCGCCCGAAATCAAACCCTTCAAAAAATTTTTGCCAGCCAAAGTCCACCGATTGGGGGTCTTGTTTGTAGGCTTCGTACAAAGAATCAATAAAAGCGGCGTTATTACTATTTATATAATTGAGGCTATCCATGGTAAACCATTCTTAAGATTGTGCAAAGCTAAGCATAACCTGTTGTAAACTTTAAATAAAATGTAAATGATTTTATACTTTTTCAATAACAAAAACGCACAAACAAGCCACCAATTGTCTGTTTTAGAAAATCATTACGTCAATTAAACAAAATAATTTATTGTAAATGTTTTTGCAGATAAACCTTTAGATAGCCTAAGCCCTCAAAAAGTACGGCCAATAAGCCAATAATGATAGTAAATTGCTCAAAACTGTTCATAATATTAAATGTACCATATTTTAGGGCCGAAAGTATCATACTTTCGCAATATCTATCAGCTAGTAATTATTGGGGTACGAGTTTGCTAAACCGCTGCCTCGGCAGAGAGCCATTTGCAAATAAACTCGCTGTTAATGTCCAGCTCGCTGGCTTGTTTGGCAAGGTTAAAGTATTTGTTATCGCGTGGATCATGGCCTAAGCCGGCCACATAGGCCCAATTACCCCAGTTGCTGGCAGGCGAGTAATCGATCAACCTTTCTTCAAAGTATGCAGCTCCTTTTTTCCAATCAATCTCCAGATCGCGCACCAGGTAGCCTGCTACCATTTGGCGGTTAAAATTGGGGATGTATCCGGTAGCGTTAAGCTTGCGCATGCTTGCATCAATAAATGGCACACCCGTTTGGCCGGCTTTCCATTTTCTAAAAAGGTCTTCTTTCTCAGGCGATGTAGCTTCGGCTTGCTCGTCGGTAGTAAAATATTGCTTACCGTGCTTTTTAAACATAAAGCGAAAATAGTCGCGCCATAGTAGTTCTAAGTGCAGCATACCTGTGTTATGCGCATTATTGGCCTGTTCGTGTCTAATCACCGCCCAATACACCTGGCGCATAGATATGCAACCTAAGGCTAACCATGGTGCCAGTTTTGACGAACGATCAACCGTTGCACCATTGCGGCCTTTGGTAGGCTGTACCTGGGTGTTGTTTTCAAAATATTCATCCAGGCGTTTTAGTCCCTCAGTTTCGCCCCCGGCAAATTTTACGCGGCTTCGGGTATCGACTGCAGGTTCAATAAGCCCAAGTTGTTCAAGCGTCGGCAATTCGCCGGCGTCGGTTATTTGTGGGGTGACGATACTTTCGGGCGTAGCTATGGTAGGGCGCACATTGCTATCCCGCTCAACCTTTTTCTTAAATACGGCAAAGCTATCGGGGATATCTTTTATAGGGAAAGGCAAATCCTCTTTATGATATAAAGTGTGACCAATAAAGTGCTTAAGATTTAGCCTCAGCTTCCATAACGCGGTTTCAACCTGCTCAGATATATTAGTTTCCTCGTACGCTACTTCGCGGTGATGATATACTTCGTTCACGTTGTACTCTTCGGCTAATTGAGGGATAACTTCTGCGGGATTACCGATGCGGACAATTAACTCGCCACCCAAATGCTGCAACGTATTGCGCAAGTCTCCCACCGATTCTAACAAAAATTTAGCTCTTAAAGCCCCGGTTTTAGGAGAGCTATTGTTAACGGCATGAAAATAAAAGGGATCAAAACAATAAACCGGTAATATTTTGTCAGCCTTGCGTACAGCGTCCAACAGTATTTCGTTATCACGGATACGCAAATCATTTCTAAACCAAACCAGTATTATTTTTTCACTCATAATTGGCACCTACAAATTTGCGATTTATTTAGGGCAATACCCAGTTTCTATCTAATATTTGACATATGCCCAACATTTAAGCGTCGCCACATACAAAACATCCGGAATAAACAATGCATTCAATTTCTATACTTAGATGACATAACTAAGCACTTTTACACTTAACTTTATCCTGTAAATTAAATGATTATGGCAACGGTTGAAAGCATACAGAAAGGATATATTGATTACGTACTCACCGAGGGCGAACAGCCAAAATCGGTATACGTTTTCGCCAAGAAAAATGAAATGGCTGAGGAAGAGTTTTACAAATACTTTGGGTCGTTTGATGCTATTGAGCAGTTTATTTGGGATGATTTGGCAAAGCGCACACTTACAGAGATCAAAACTCAGGAAGTATGGGGCCAATATTCTGCAAGAGAAAAGGCGCTCTCTTTCTATTACAGCTTTTTTGAGTTGCTAAAAAGCAATCGCAGTTTTGCCGTTTACAGCGTTAAGAAGCAACCAAAAAGTTTAAGCACACCGGCAGTATTTAACGACCTGAGAGCAACTTTCGAGGACTTCGCCGAAGAGATCCTTAAAGAAGGCATTGAGTCGACGGAGTTGACTGACCGTAAATTCTTCGCTAAGCGATATAAAGACGCACTTTGGGTTCAGTTTGGTTTTGTGCTCCACTTTTGGATCAACGATAACTCTGCCGGGTTTGAAAAAACAGACGAGGCTATTGAGAAGGGCGTTAATGTAACGTTCGATCTTTTTCAACGCTCACCTATTGATAATTTGTTCGAATATGGCAAGTTCTTAGCTCAAAATAGCGGTCTAAAACAAACCATGGGCTTTGGCAAGTAAGCAGTTCGCAGTAATATTTGATATGGATGGTACCATGGTGGATAACACCCAGTACCATTTTAAGTCATGGCAAGTGTTATTTAAGAAGTACGACAAGGGCAACCTTACCGAACAAACCTACAAAGGCGAAATAAGCGGCACCCCTATTATCGATACCGTAACCCGCATTTTCGCAGAAGCGGATGTGGCCACCCGCCAGCTCCTGCTGAAAGAAAAGGAAGGCCTGTACCGTAAGTTCTATTCGCCCTACATAGGCCCCATTAATGGGTTGGAGAACTTACTGATTGAACTGAAAGATGCCGGCGTCAAACTGGCCATAGCATCATCAGCAACGGTAGATGACATTGACTTTGTGCTCAACCATGTTAAGGTGGCGCAGTATTTTGATGTGATTATCGATGGCAATCGGGTTAGCAAAGGCAAGCCGAACCCGCAGATATTTTTGAAAGCCGCTGCTGATTTGGGTGTGCTACCCAAAGACTGTATCGTTTTTGAGGATTCTATAGCAGGCATTACTGCAGGCCATGCCGCGGGGATGAAAGTAGTAGGCATAACCACCGCCCACCCTGCAGAGCGATTGCAACCTACCGATCTTGTCATCAATGACTTTACAGAACTGAATCCGCAGCGCTTAGCTGCATTGTTTACTAACGATTAGTGATGAGCGACAATAAAGAACAAAACAGCATACCTACCTCAAAGGTTGAACGATCTGCCAAGTTTGTAAAGACGGGCTTTAAGGTTGGCGGCAACTATATCAAGCATTACTCTAAGAAACTGTTTAACCCTGACCTTGACCGCACCGAGCTAAACGAAGACAACGCGGCCGACATCTACCAGTCATTAAGCGAGCTGAAAGGCAGCGCCCTAAAGGTTGCGCAGATGCTGAGTATGGATAAGAACCTGCTGCCGCAGGCGTATGTTGACAAGTTTACACAATCGCAGTACAACGCGCCGCCACTGTCGGGGCCGTTGATTGTGCAAACGTTTAAGAAGTACTTTGGCAAGTCGCCCGAGCAGATCTATGATAAGTTCAACATCCGCTCTAGCAACGCTGCCTCAATAGGCCAGGTACACCAAGCCGAGCTGAACGGCAAGAAACTGGCCATCAAGATCCAGTATCCCGGTGTTGGCGATTCGATATCGTCTGACTTGAAGCTGGTTAAGCCCTTCGCGTTCAGGTTACTGGGGATGAGTGAGAAGGAGCTTGACGTGTACATGCGTGAAGTGGAAGAGCGCTTGTTGGAAGAGACTGACTATGAGCTGGAAGTACGCCGTTCTATCGAGTTTAGTACTGCTTGTGCTAACTTGAACAACGTTGTGTTCCCTAGCTATTACCCTGAGCTTTCGGGCAAGCGTATTATCACTATGGACTGGCTGGAGGGCAAGCACCTGCGCGAGTTTTTGGCTACCAACCCATCGCAACAGCTGCGCGACAAGATAGGCCAGGCGCTTTGGGATTTTTACAACTTCCAGCAGCATGAGCTGCGTGCCGTGCATGCCGACCCGCACCCCGGCAACTTCATGATCACCGGGGATGACAAGCTGGGGGTGATTGATTTTGGCTGCATTAAGGTGATGCCCGATGAGTTCTACTACCCGTTCTTCTCGTTAACGGCGAGCAACCTGCTTGATAATAAGGACGAAACCATCAAGGCCTTCCGTAAGCTGGAGATGA
This sequence comes from Mucilaginibacter antarcticus, assembly GCF_042686155.1. NCBI lineage: Bacteria > Pseudomonadati > Bacteroidota > Sphingobacteriia > Sphingobacteriales > Sphingobacteriaceae > Mucilaginibacter > Mucilaginibacter antarcticus. The sequence goes on from NZ_JBHUON010000004.1 coordinate 168,464, forward strand.
TATGGCCCAATGATACGCCTGCGCAGGTGGAGTTCTATTATAGCTTCTACAGGCAGATGATCGTTCTGTTTGCCAAGCCCTATATGTCAAGCGAGTTTGATTTTGGGCGTACCGAATTCTTTGAGGAGCTGTTTAGCTTTGGCGAGAAGTTAGCTAAGATGCCCGAGTTTAAGCAGGCCCGTGGCGTTAAGCATTTCATCTACGTTAACCGCACCAACTTTGGCCTGTACAACATACTGCACGAGTTAAAGGCCAACGTTAAAACGGATACCTACAAGCCCCATGTGGTAGACAGGTTTGAGGCAGATGCTGTGGTTTAACGGCGCTTGTTTCACGCGTGTGTGACACAGATGAAACAAGTGAAACAACATTTTGACTTAATACACTAAAAATCAGATAATTACTAAAATTGAGTGAAACAAAATGAAACAAAATTTTGAATTAATTGTCTGATTATCAATTGGTTAAACAATCACCGGTTGCAACAACGTTTTCGTCAGTAAATGTAGGTTCTAAACATTATTAATCATCTTATAATCAACAATTTGCAGTCCTGTTATTTATTGGATGAAACACGAGTATCTGGCACATAATTTAAGTCATCATTTGGCTATTTTCGATCTTTGCACACTATATTTACGGCAAAAAACAACACTATGCAATTAAAAAACACTTTTGTACACCAGGTATATTTTTGGCTGCATAATAAAGCCGATGTCCCTAAACTGATAGAGGGCCTTGAAGTAATGTTACCTATAACTTCTATCCGCGATATACATATTGGCGCACCTGCACCCAGCGAAGAGCGCGATGTTATTGAGCGAAGCTATGATGTATCTTTATTGGTAACCTTTGCTAACCTTGCCGATCATGACCATTACCAGGTCGACCCGCTGCATGATATCTTTCGTGAGCAATATGCAGGTCCGCTTTGTAAAAAGGTGATGGTATTGGATAGTGTGGATGCATAAGCATCTACACAACTAATTTCTTCTTTAACATAATGGCTGCTTGCGTATAGCCACCCTCAGATCCGTCAACAAAGTGGATATGATCGTCGCGCAGGTCGCGTACGTAGCATGACATTACCGATGCGCTGCTGATATAGATTCCGTAATAGATTTGCCCTGCCGTTTCCATTTCGTCTAAAAACTGTTGCAAGGCGGTGCGTTGCCGGGCATTACCGGATATTACCGTATTTATCCGCCCATCAATAACCAGTGTGTCAGACATTTCTACCAAGTTTTTCAGGTAATTTTTGCCATCACGGGTTCTGAAATAAATGTATCCATATAGCATCAGCAGCCAGGTGTTTATCAGCTCCACCCATCGTATTTTACCCAGCCGCGCACGCATTTCTTCACCTAATTTATTAAAAGTGCTTTTCAGTTTTAGTTTAGCTATTGATATAGGCTGACGTTTTGATAACGAGCCATACAACTCATCAATTTTGTCCATCACCTGCTTAAACGCGTCAGATTGTTGCGTATCCCCGGCCGTGATCACTAGCAGGGTAACCACCTCTTCCTTATCCTCGGGCGGCGGTATCCGGTCCCAGCGGCATTGCATTCCGGTAAGGTCAATATCGTTGGCAGGTGTTGCATCGCTAAAAATATAGTCATCGCCTTTTATTATTTTTTCGGCATAGTGCAGTCCTTTGCCCAGTACAATAGGTACCGTAAAAGCGCGCGAGCTACTAAACTTAGCCAGGTGAATATGGTGCCCGCCCTCATAAATATCTTTAACCGAAACCGTACCACTGCGCAGTTCCAGATCAAAATTTTCGAACGTATTTTTGCGATACAAACTCAGCGCCTGCATTACATCATCAACAATATCGGGCGGAATAATAAAGGTGGCACCATCGCCCCCAAAAAAGAAGGGGATGCTGATATTTTTGCTAAAAGCGATATTTAACACCGTAACTATACTGCCGGTGGCAATTAAGTTTACATTTTGATGCCTGCCATTTAAAACAGCATCCGTAGAGTTTTTAATGTCGGTTATTACAACATGCCAGTCGTTAGGTACGTCTTTAAACAAATCAGCTTTTACCAACAACTGCCCAAGTGGCATGCGCTGGGCAGGCAGTTTAGCATAAAAAAGACTGGTATTTTGCGACATACTTAGTGAAACTGTTATTTACAACAACTTTACGTACGCTAAAAAGTTAGGGAGAGTACTTATTATTTGTCGATCAGCTTTCCGCCAAGCGGATCGGAGCGAGACTCGCGCCCTATCCTAGTTAATCACCCGCCCATTCAGATCAACTGCGCGGGAAAATGGATTGATATACTGATTCGCAAGTATGGCAAATTCGCGGCGGGTTACTGCGCGCTCGGTATCAAATTCGGTGCTGAACTTATATTTATTCTTCCAGTCGCGCAGCATAATTGATTTCAGGTTTTTAGGCTCGGTCAGGGTAATTTCGCTTATAAACGACAAAAGATTAGCTACAGTAAACTGCCCGGCTGGCTTATTATTGGCAAACCAGATAAAGGCCCGGCTATAAAGCTCACTAAGCACCGGTTTAATTTCGGCAGTGGTAACGGCAGAATCCGGCATAAATAAAAACTGCGCCCGGCCGTCTGCTATATTTTGTTTGCCCTTTAACAGCCCCGTAGCAGCAATTTGCTGTATGGCTTTGAAGTAACTGTCTGTCGGATTAATATCGTCAAAAGGTAATAGATACCCTTTAAAATCCAGCAACTCGCCTTGTATTATGCGTACATGTAGTTTTTTTGATGTGGTTTTAAAAAAAGCGCAGTAAGCCGCCATGGTACCCGCGCCTTGCCCAATAGCCATTTGCACCGGCAAACTGGCATCTGCTAATAAGGCCTTATCGGTAATAAAAAGGTTGTCAGCATCTTTAACTACCAAAGCGCTCATGGGTATGTAATAAGCAGGTGTCTCCGGGTAACTGGTTTTATCACTGCTAAGCGCCAGCCCCCCCAAGTCATCGGCCGTGGCTATTGATGTACGGTACAAATTGTCGGCATAAGTTACCGGCGGTGGCAATGTCGCCCCTGCCGCCCCAACCACTTCGGCACCCTGGGTAGCGTCGATCAGTGTCTTGGCTTTGATATTATCTACCCGGCCATTATGGCTATAGGTTACTTTCCAGCCCGTGCCATCTTTTTCAACCGTAGCAAATGCCGCGTTTAGTTTAATGGTAAGCAATTTGGTGGTGTCGGCTATTTGTTTGAGGATGCCCGCCGCGGCAAATGATTCGAATTTTAAAGGCGCGAAATTAGTAGTATCATGGCCGGGCATCCCCTTATAAAGGTGATTTACCTGTTTACGAAACTCGCCCCAAAAGCCTGATGGTAATTTGTTATTGGCCGCAATAGTTACCATCTCTTTACCCTGCATACTTTGCAGCCAGTCGCCCTTTACCAGCAGTACAGTTTTTAATTTGCTGCGCGAGCTTTGAATAGCGGCCGTAACTGCGCTTGCGCCATTGCCAATTACAAGGACATCAGTTTTGATCGTCTCGGCAAAAATGGCATAGGTATTCAGTAAAAGGGCTAAAATTAGGGTAAATAACTTTTTCACAACTTGGCTATAACGCACTTAAAACGCTAAATTAGTGCAAACCTTTTACTTATGGTGAAAAAATCTACTATTAAGCAAGTTACTTTAGCGTTTTGCCTGTTTGGCAGCTTTGCTTTAGGCGCTTTTGCATGGCCTAAAATAGCCGCAAGCCCAATTACTGTTGGCATTGTAGCGCAGGCCCAAAAAATCATCGGTATTGAATTTACCCCTGCACAGGGCGATTCGATGTTGAACACGCTGGATAGCAGGGTTAAACAATACCAGGAGCTGCGCAATTTAAAGATGCCCAACAGCGTAGTACCGGCCTTAAACTTTAACCCTATCCCGGTGGGCTTTGTCAATCAGGATAATACCAATGGTTTTAAGCTGTCGAAAGGCGGCGCTGTAAAGTTACCTGCAGATAAAAACGAGCTGGCCTTTTACACTGTTCGCCAACTGGCAGAATTACTGCGTACTAAACAGATCACCTCTGTTGAGTTGACCAAATTCTTTTTAGACCGACTTAAAAAATACGATCCCAAACTACTGTTTGTTATCAGTTATACGGAAGACCGCGCCTTTAAAAACGCCGCTAAAGCCGATGACGAAATAAAAGCCGGGAAGTATCGTGGGGTGCTGCATGGCATACCTTTCGGGATAAAAGACCTGCTATCAACGGCCGACTCAAAAACTACATTTGGCGCCGGGCCTTATAAAGACCAGGAACTGCACATTGACGCCACCGTTGTTAAGCGGTTGGAAGATGCGGGCGCCATCTTAATTGCAAAACTCACTTTAGGCGAACTAGCCCAGGGCGATAACTGGTATGGCGGCATCACCAAAAACCCCTGGGATGTTACACGCGGATCAAGCGGCTCATCGGCAGGGTCGGCATCTGCGGTTAGCGCAGGGTGTTTGCCTTTTGCTATCGGGTCTGAAACATTGGGGTCTATTGTTTCGCCGGCTACCGAGTGCGGCGATACCGGGTTGCGCCCGTCCTTCGGTCGCGTTAGCAAATATGGGGCAATGGCCCTTAGCTGGAGCATGGACAAGTTGGGACCAATAACCCGCAGTGTAGAAGATGCGGCCATTGTTTTTAACGCTATACAGGGCACAGACAGGAACGATTTGAGTACTATAGCCGCACCCTTTAACTACGATGGCACGGTTGCCGGCCTTAAAGGCTGGAAGATTGGGTATATCAAAGCACCATTTAACAACCGCAATATTAGTAATGTAAATGACTCACTTACCCTGGCTAAGCTTAAAGAACTGGGGGCAGAATTGATACCGATAGAAATGCCTAAAACCCCTTCATCAGCCATACAATTTGTGTTAGAGGCCGAAGCCGGTGCGGCTTTCCAGGAATTGGTGTTAAATCATAAAGACGATATGCTGGTACGGCAGGGTAAAGGTGCCTGGCCAAACACGTTCAGGGCCGCGCAGTTTATCCCGGCGGTGGAGTATATACAAGCTAACCGCGCCCGCACGTTGCTTATACAAGAGTGGTATCAAACCCTAAAAGGACTGGATATTTATATAGCACCGTCTTTTAGTTCGAACTTAAGGCTAACCAACCTTACCGGTAACCCCTGTGTAGTTTTACCAAATGGTTTTAATAAAGACGGCCGCCCAACCAGTATTACCTTTATGGGCCAATTATTTGGCGAAGGCAAAGTGCTTGAAGCCGCCAGAATTTACCAGCAGGCGACAGACTTTCATACCAAACACCCTACCTTGAACTTTTAATTCGCAAAACATTTATGACAACTACACCAACCGTTAACCCATTGCAATATCCTATTGGTAAATTTGCTATTCCTGATGTTTATACGCCCGAAGCTATACAAGAGTGGATACAGGATATAAAAGCATTACCGGCACAAATTCACGAAGCGACAAACGGCTTAACCGATGAGCAACTAGATACCCCTTATCGCCCCGAAGGTTGGACATTGAGGCAAGTAGTTCATCATTTAGCTGATAGCCACATGAACGCGCTGATCCGTTTTAAGTGGACGCTGACGGAAGACGCACCAACCATAAAAGCTTATGACGAAAAAGGCTGGGCCCTACAAGCGGATTATAAATTGCCTATAGCACCATCTTTACCAATGCTGGAAGGTATACACCTGCATATGGTAGCTTTGTTTGAAAGCTTTACCAATGAGCAATGGGACCTGTACTTTATCCACCCGCAAACCGGCAAGGATATGACACTGAAGAGGACTTTGGCAACCTACGCCTGGCATGGTAAACATCATTTGGCCCATATAACTAATACTATAGCTACGTTTTAGCGGCTAAGGGCAAAACCTCTGATAATGATATCTTTTCGATCCGTTGGCTAACGGATCGAAAAGATAATAGCTAAAGCTATCATCTTCTTTAAACGCGCTACGGGTATTTTAGAACCTGACTTCTTATTATAAAAACTCAATCACCACATCATCGCTCACAGCATGGCCGGTACATGTTAGTATGTAGCCTTGTGCCAGATCGAGATCCGTCAGCACGTCATTAACCGACATAACTACTTTACCATTGGTACATTTAGCGGTACAGGCAGAACATATTCCGGCCCGGCAACTGTAAGGTAGGTCGATATTATTTTGCAACGCCGCCTGTAAAATGGTTTGATTTTCGCCCACCATCAGGTCATGCAACTCGTGGTTGTGTTTTATGCGGATCTTTTTGGGTGGATAGTTAATGTAGCCTTCGGTGACGGGCACGGTCTCCAACACAAAGTTTTCCTTGCGGATATGTCCGGCTGATATACCCATGTAAAGCAGTGTAAGCCTGATCATCCGCATATAGTCAAACGGGCCGCACAGGTAAAACTCAGCATTGCCTGGACCAAATCCTATATTCTGCTTTACCAATTGCTCGACGAGCACGTTATTAAGCCGGTCGCCCTCACTGCTTAACAAGTGTATGACTTTTAACCGCTGTGGATGGAGCACTTGTAACTTTTCTACCTCGTTAGCAAACAACACAAAGGGCCTGCTCTGGCTGCTGTATAATACGGTAAGCCGGCTGTCCCCCGGTCGGGCCAAAATATATTTAAGCTGCGCAAATACAGGGGCTATCCCGCTGCCGGCGGCAAAAAATACAAGATCCTTAGGGTTATTAAAATCGGGTACGGTAAAACGTCCCGCAGGTTCGACAGCGTTAATGAGATCCCCTTGCTTTACTTTGCTGAGCATAAAGCGCGAGATCTCTCCGTTGGCGACCCGTTTAACGGTAATGGCCAGCATCTCCTCGTCGGGCGACGAGCTTAGTGAGTACGACCGCCTGATCTCCTCGTTATGATGTGTAAACACTAAGGTGATAAATTGCCCGGCATGGTACCCCACCCTTCTGCCTGTCACTTCGGCCAGGTAAAAGGTCGCCGCGTCGGCAGTTTCGCGTTGTATATGCTCAACCTTTAATTGAAGCATTGCGCTTTAGGCTTTTAAAATAATATTGCCAAACTGGGGCGAACTGCTCATCTTTTCAATAGCCTGCGCTGCGGCCGACAAGGGGAAAACTTCGTCTATAACCGGGATTACCTGGTTGTCGCCCATAAAATTCAGCATCGCCTTAAAATCCGCAGCTGTACCCATGGTTGTGCCTAATATTTGAAGCTGTTTCCAAAATATTTTGCGGCCGTTTATGGCAGGCATATCACCGGCAGTGCCGCCAAAAAATACAATGCGGCCACCGGGTTTACACAAGTCCGGGAACTTAGCGAATCCCTCGCCCAGCGCACTGTCAATAATTACATCAAACCCGCCCGACAGGTGCAGCAGTTCTTCGGCCCAATCTTGTGCCTTGTAGTTTACACCGGCTAACGCACCTAGTTGTCTTGCCAGCTCTATCTTCTCGCCGGTGCCCGATGTTACAAACACGCGGCACCCTGCGGCAACCGCCCATTGCAAAGCAAAGGCCCCGGTGCCACCGCCAACACCCGAAATCAACACGGTATCGCCTTTCTTTATTTTGGCTTTTACAAACAAGGCCCGGTAAGCCGTTACGCCCGCTAACGGGAATGCAGCAGCCTGCTCCCAGTTTAAATAAGCAGGTTTATCGTATAGCTGTCCGACAGCAACTTTAACATATTCTGCGAAAGTGCCATCATCCGGCAGGCCAAGAATCTTAAAATCTTTGCCTTGAAAATTATCATCATCGCCCCAATTACTACCGGGGTGGATAACTACCTCTTTATTAAGCCAGGCGGTATCAACGCCCTCACCTACTTCGGTAACAATGCCGGCGCCGTCTGAGCCCAAAATAACCGGATACTTTAGTCCGGCGTATTTGCCGATAGCTATCCAGTAGTCGCGGCGGTTTAAGCCCGCTGCTTTTATTTTAACTAAAACTTCTCCGGGGGCGAGCATTGGGGTTTCAACTTCTTTCCAGGTAATGGGTTTATCGGGAGCTTCGAGTACGTTGGCTTTCATGGTGGTAGTTATGCGCAATGACTAATTATAATATTATATCAACTAAAAGGGCAGCAAAATGTTACCACTTTGCTGCCCGTTAGTTAGTTTTAAATTAAATCAGATATCGAAAGTCCGACATCCGAAATCAAAATTAAGCTATCGCTTTAGTATATAACTCAGACACGTGTGCCCAGTTGATAACATTCCAGATTGCCGCTAAGTAATCAGGGCGACGGTTTTGATATTTTAAGTAGTAAGCATGCTCCCAAACATCAATACCTAAAACTGGGGTACCTTTAACTTCGGCAACGTCCATTAGAGGATTGTCCTGGTTAGGAGTTGAAGTAACCGCCAGTTTCTTATCAGCAGTAACAATTAACCAAGCCCAGCCTGAACCAAAACGGGTAGCACCAGCTTCTGATACTTTAGTTTTAAAATCGGCAAATGAACCAAAAGTGCTGTTAATTGCAGCCGCTAAAGCGCCTGTTGGCTCGCCACCTGCGTTTGGCGCTAATAGCGTCCAAAACAAAGAGTGGTTGTAGTGGCCACCGCCGTTGTTACGTACAGCAGCAGGGTATTTTGAAATATTTTTAATGATGTCTTCAATATTGCCATCAGCTTCTGGTTTACCTTCTAAAGCTTTGTTTAGGTTGGTAACATAAGCCTGGTGGTGCTTGCCATGGTGAATTTCCATGGTTAGTTTATCAATGTGCGGTTCTAATGCATCGGTAGCATAAGACAACGCCGGTAGTGTAAATGCCATAATTGCTATTTTAAATTTTAATGAATTGTTGTGGAACAAATATAATGAGCCAACGGGGTTTTTGTTCTAATTTTATGTCATGTTTTTTACTTTAACTATTAAATAACTGTAATTAGAAAAACACAAACTATTTTATCCTGCCAGCGTTTAGTAATACAACATTAATTTATAACACCGGGCTTAACAGCCATTCTTTGAAAATACATTTCGTTCTTAGAACGAAATTATCAGTAGTATCACCACTATCTACTTTAAATGACATTGACCACAGACCTTAGTAATTGCGATAACGAACCCATTCATATCCCCGGACAGATACAATCGCAGGGATTTTTGATAGCGGTGGATGCGAACTGCATTATTAAATACCACAGCGAAAACATTACAGATTTTTTGCCCGGTTTACCTGCCGACCTGTTAGGCCGGTCGGTTACTGACATTGAGCCTTTTTTAGGCACTAATGAACCGCCTGATTTTATTAACCAATTGTTAAGCTTTGGGCGCAGCAATAAAAGCTTTGATCAAACCAATCCGTTTAATACTGATATACAGGGCAAACCCTATTTTTTAATCATTAACATATCGGGCCCGCTGTTTTTGCTTGAGTTTGAGCCCGCGGTGTCTGACCTTAAGACTGATCTTCAGCGTCAGATAGGCCGCACAATTTCAGAGATGCTGGCAGATAAAGACCTGGCCAACTTGTTAAAAAACACAGCCGCGCAGGTTAAAAACATTATAGGCTATGACCGGGTTATGATTTACCGCTTTGCGGAAGATGATCACGGTGAAGTGATATCCGAATCAAAAAATGATGACCTGGAGCCGTGGCTGGGTTTACACTACCCCGCATCAGACATACCGAAACAAGCACGCGAATTGTATAAGGCCAACTTAACGCGCCTGATAGCTGATGTCAATACCAGCAACTCAAAAATTGTAAGCACCAAACAATGGAGCGATGACAGCCCGCTGGATTTAACACACTCGCAACTCAGGGCGGTGTCGCCTATCCATATTCAGTATTTAAAAAATATGGGCGTGGCTTCAAGTTTCAGCATTTCGCTTATTTACAAAAAAGAGCTTTGGGGTTTAATTGCCTGCCATAACTACTCTCCCCGTTTTATTGATTACAGGGCAAGAGATTCTGCAAAGTTAATTGGGCAGATATTATCATCGGCATTAGAGTTTAGGCAGGATGAAGCCAACCAGATTTTTAAGGAAAAATTTAAAACCATAGTAGACACGCTGTCTAAAAACATGCTGAAAAACAACAGCATTGAGGATGCGCTTATCCTGCCCGAGGTAAATGTAATGCACGCAACTAACGCAGGCGGCGCTACCTTAATATTTGAAAACAGCATTACAAATATAGGCACCACGCCTAGTGAGGTTCAAATTAAGCAACTTATAGACTGGGTAAAAATTAATGTAAATGAACCTTTGTTCTATACAAATGAGCTGCCTTATGTTTTTGCTGAAGCAGATGCTTATAAAAAGGTAGCCAGCGGTTTAATGGTGCTTACTTTATCGGCAGAGCTGTCTGAATATATTTTGTGGTTTAAGCCCGAGCATATTGCTAGCATAAACTGGGCCGGCAACCCCGATAAGCCTGTTGAAATAGCTACTGATGGCAGCATGCAAATATCCCCCCGACACTCCTTTGATGCCTGGGCGCAAGAGGTTTCGGGCAAATCTGAGCCATGGGTTGACGAAGAAATTAAATCAGTTGCACGTTTACGTACCGAAGTTACCTATGCGATTAATCAAAAAGCGGGTGCTATACGGATGCTTAATGAAAGGCTTAAACAAGCCTACGAAGAGCTGGATACCTTTAGCTACACCATATCGCACGATTTGAAAAACCCGCTGTCGACCATTAAAGGTTACGCGCAGATGTTGATCAAGACGTCAACTCTAGAATCAAAAACGCGTGATGTGTTGTCAAAGATTAACAGCAAGGTTGATAAAATGAACGAAATGATTAACGAGGTATTGGAATACTCGCGCATAGGCAGGCTTGATTTAAAGCCGGTAAATGTTGAAGTAGCTGCCATGATACAGGAACATATTAAAGACCTTAAGCTGGGCTACAACGCAGCACATTTAAAAGTAAACATTGGCAATACACCAGCTATCCAGGGCGATCCGACCATGATATCGCAAGTGTTTGCTAACCTGTTGAGCAACGCCATTAAATACAGCATACCAAGAGGCGCGCCCGAAATTTTTATTGACGCAGAAGATAACGAGGATGAGATTGTTTACACCATACGCGATAACGGGGTAGGTATAGATATAAAACAACTGCCCCTAGTGTTTGAGCTGTTTAAACGCATGGATAACGTGCAGAACATTGAAGGTACGGGTGTCGGCCTTGCCATTGTGAAACGTATTATAGAGAAACATAACGGCAAGATCTGGGTGGACAGTCAGCTGGGCGAAGGCTCGACTTTTTATGTCGCATTCAAAAAGATCTAGCCGCTTATTTTTCGAGCCAGTTTTTAAACCTGGCGAATGTTTGGTTAGCTGCTTCGGCCATAGTTTCTTCGTCGGCCGGGGTCATTGCTGCCTTATTTAGCAGCTCTTTAAAGCTGGTCCACATTTGCTGCATATTATCGCCATAACCGTTAAAGAACGATAAACCTGCGCCATTTTGGATAGGCAAATGATTTTGTATCATTTTACTGATGATTTGCCCGCCAAGCGTTGATCCCTCAATTACATATAACGCACCAAAGGCCTGCAGGCAGTTTTCTATCCGGGGCAATTCATCGCCGGTGGCAACTGCAGGCACTGTTCCGCCCAAAACCTTAATATCATCAGCAATGGCTGCTGTTTTACGGCGCTCTTCATAATCAGCCATATTTGATGGGTTGAGGTAGCGCTCAATCTGTTTTTCAAGACCACCAAAGTATCCGTAAAACGAAGACAGGATAGTTATATAATCTTGCACGGAGCGCATGCTTTTCAGTTTACCAACTAATATTTTCTCTGTTTGCTGGTGATTGGCTAACGTTACCTCTTTGAGTTTTTCTGTAAACATAATTTATTTTGTGCGATAGCCTCTCTATGCTCGCCATGACAATAAACCTTGCCAACAAGTATTTGTTTACCGCTTACTTTTAAAAAAGTCCTTTACCAATTGTGAACACTCATTCTCGCGGATGCCGCCGGTAATGATTGTTTTAGGATGAGTAATTTTTTGATTAAGCCTGCCAAAACCCAAACGGGTATCATAAGCGCCAAAAACTATTCTCCCAATTTGAAACCAGTACGACGCGCCGGCGCACATTACACAAGGTTCGAGCGTTACATACAGCGTGCAATCTTTTAAATATTTGCCGCCCATAAAATTTGCAGCGGCTGTAAGCGCCTGCATTTCGGCATGGGCCGATACATCGTTTAAACGCTCGGTAAGGTTGTGGCCTTTACCTATGATCTTGCCCTGGCAAACCACAACGGCGCCAATGGGTATCTCATCTTCAGCTAAAGCCTGACGAGCCTCTTTGAGGGCCTCATTCATGAAAAAATCATCAGGCGATATTGCAGGTTCATCACCAAAAGTTACGTATCTCATTATATTATCTATCGCCGAAAATTTTTGTTAAATGTTTTTCTGTTGCTACTATAACAAACACCGCAGGCAATAAGCCCGAAACCGTCATACTGCCTATACTTAAACCAGCCCTTATATCATCTGTAGTTTGCATAGTAGCCAGCAGGCCTGCTATTACTATGCCAATAATTGTGGTAACCAGCCCGGCTTTAACCATGTAAGTAGCCGAATACCGGTTAGCTTCATCCCAGGTTTGTTGATTTTTCATGAATGATGGCATGCGGTAACCGTAATAACCATTGATTTGCTTAGGCGGAAACCGCGACATAACCAACCCTAAAATCAGTAGAATGATGCCTGTAAGTTGCGGTCCGATGATCCATTGTTCCATCCTCATATCAATTTACTGCCGTTGGGCACCGGCTTGTCAACGGCTGTTAAAACAATGTCGCCATTCTCGTCTGCGAAGCCGGTAACCAAAAACTCTGACATAAAATTAGCTATTTGCTTTTTAGGAAAGTTTACCACGCCTACAATCTGCCTGCCCTGCAACTGTTGCTTAGTATAATGCTTTGTTATCTGCGCACTAGACCAGCGTATTCCATACTCACCAAAATCGACCTTAACCTTATAAGCAGGCTTTCGTGCTTCAGGGAAGTCGGACACTTCCAGTATGGTTCCTACCCTTAGTTCTACTTTTTCAAAATCGGCCCAGGTGATGTTTTCCATAGATAATATTGGCTTGTACTCACAAATATAATGTTTTGAAACAGGGCCTTAAATATGATGCAACAATTTGAATTTGATTATCGTATAAAGCAACATCACATTTATTAATGACGATGCAAACCCAACCCCAACCAAAATCGTTACTTGTAGTAGCCGAGGCTAATACTCAAATTGTAGTACCAGCGACTAAAAATGCTGTACGGGTAACAGATATTCACCGGATATTCCCGGTTATACATGAGTGGCAGCCTACTGTTATCGTACTTGACTACGATTTTTTGGGTAACGATACCGAGAAAATTTTGCGACGCCTTACCTCAAATCCCTTTTACAACAAAATAAAGATCTACTGCTACAAATCGCGACCGCATACTAAGGTTGACGGTTTGTTAACCGCTTTGGGTGTACAACAGTTTATTTATTCACCGGTTGCAAAAACACCAAAAACAAGTGTTACCGGCAAAATATTAAACTATATATCCAACGCTACCATCAGCGTCAAATTAGCCAAAGCTAATTAATCTATTACATCAAAACCCAGGTAAGGTATCAATACCTCGGGTACTTTAATGCCATTTTCGGTCTGATTGTTTTCTAAAAGTGTTGCCACTATACGGGGTAAAGCCAAAGCACTACCATTAAGCGTATGCGCCAATTGTGTTTTACCTTCGGCATTACGGAAACGCAGCTTTAGACGATTGCTCTGAAAAGTCTCAAAGTTTGATACGGAAGATACCTCTAACCAACGCTGCTGGGCCGCGCTCCAGGTTTCCATATCATAAGTTAGGGCAGATCCAAAGCCCATATCCCCACCACAAAGGCGCAAAACACGATATGGCAAGCCTAGTTTTTGTAATAAGCCCTGCACGTGCAGGCTCATGTCTTCTAATACACTGTATGATGTTTCGGGATTAACAACCTGCACAATTTCTATCTTATCAAACTGGTGCAAACGATTTAAACCACGCACGTGTGCGCCATATGAACCAGCCTCTCTGCGGAAACACGGAGTATGGCCGCAATTTTTCACCGGCAGTTCATCAGCCTTTAAAATAACATCGCGGTATAAGTTGGTAATGGGTACTTCTGCAGTCGGTATCAGGTATAGTTCGTCCTGGGTAACGTGGTACATCTGGCCTTCTTTATCTGGCAACTGGCTGGTACCAAAGCCAGATGCTTCGTTAACCATTAGCGGCACGCCCACTTCTTTATAACCGGCTTTTTCAGCTTCGTCAATAAAGAAGTTGATCAGCGCGCGTTGCAGCTTTGCACCCTTGTTCATATAAACAGGGAAACCAGCACCAGTGATTTTAACACCCAGTTCAAAATCAATCAGTTTATATTTTGCGGCAAGCTCCCAGTGCGGCAAAGCGCCAGCAGGTAGCTCAGGGATAGCGCCATGTTCTAACACCACCTCGTTCTCCTCGGGCGTTAAACCTTTGGGTACAGATGAGTGTGGTAAATTAGGCAACAACACCAGTTTTTGATACAGGTTGTCTTCTATTACCGCTAATTCTTCGTTATATTTTTTAATATCTTCTTTCCAAACGCCCGTTTTAGCTTTAATGGCCTCGGCCTCTTCTTTTTTGCCGTTGCGCATCAGCTCGCCTATTTGTTTAGCGGCGGCATTTGCTTCTGCAGATGTGTTATCCAGTTTAACCTGAGTTTGGCGGCGCGAGTCGTCCAGTTGGATAACTTCGTCAACCAATTGGGGCTGTTTGAAATTTTTTACAGCCAAACGTTCTAAAACCTGTTCCCTGTTATCGCGGATATAACTAACTTGCAGCATTGTATTATTTTTTGGCAAAGATATTTTTTAAGTAGCAGTATTAAGTAGCAATAGCAGATTTTTTTCGTCTGAGCAAATAACTGCAACTGTTATACACCAACCATGAGCGCAACCGGCAAACTATACTTAGTACCCACCCCCATCGGCAATTTGGAGGATATTACCTTTAGGGCCTTACGTGTTTTAAAAGAGGCCGACCTGATATTGGCCGAAGATACCCGCACGTCTGCACCCTTGTTAAAGCATTTTGATATTCAGAAAAAGGTGTTTGCGCATCATCAGCATAATGAGCACCAGTCATCAAACGAGATCATTAAGTTTTTGTTGATGGGGCAAAACATAGCCCTGATATCTGATGCCGGCACGCCGGCAATATCTGATCCGGGTTTCTTTTTGGTGCGCGAAGCTTTGAAGTTCAACATCGCAATTGAATGTTTGCCGGGTGCTACCGCTTTTGTACCGGCGCTGGTTAACTCTGGTTTCCCTACAGACAAGTTTTGTTTTGAGGGATTTTTGCCGCTAAAGAAAGGCCGCCAAACGCGTTATAAATTTTTGGCCGAAGAAGAGCGGACCATTATACTGTACGAGTCGCCGCACCGTTTATTGAAAACGCTGGACGAAATGGCCACCCACTTTGGTGCCGACAGGCTTATATCCGTATCGCGCGAGCTGACGAAAATGTTTGAAGAAACCGTGCGTGGTACCGTTACCGAGATTAAAACTTATTATGAAACCCACCCTGCTAAAGGCGAGTTTGTAATTTGCGTAGCTGGCGCCCCGGCATCCGAAGAAAAGAAAAAGAAAAAGAAGTACAAGGACGATGAAGACGACGAATAAACCCAGAGCGGCAAAGAGTTACCCCCACTGAACATTAATGGGATATAATTTAAATTTAGTGTCAACTGTCAAAACCACCGCGCTTTCGGCAATCGATTGCGAAATAATCAATCTGTCAAATGGATCATTATGATTATAAGGCAGCTTGATGAGTTGCTGAATGTGTTCTAAGGTAATGGGCAATACCTCAATATTATTATTACTCAAGATACTTGCAATTTCATCGAAACCAGCTGCCATAGTTAATTTTCCTAAGCTTGATTTAATGGCAATTTCCCAAATGCTTGCAATGCTGAGAAAACATCGGTTATTGATGTTCTTAATTTTGTCTTTTACTGCTTTTGGCAATGCTTCCCCGTTGATGAACCATATAAAAGTATGGGTGTCCAATATGAAGTCCATCCTTACATGTAGTCTTTAAAATCGTCAAGCGGCTCGTCAAAATCAGGTGACACTTTAAAAAAACCTTTTGCGTAGCCAAACTGGCGTTCTTTCACGTCATGCTTTTTTTGAGATTTAGACTTTAAAAACTCTACAAAATCAGACACCTCCTGTTTCAAATTGTCAGGCAGTGACGCTATTTCTGTATATAGTTGCAAATCGCTCATTACTATAAAGGTATGAAATCATTTATAAATATCTAATTTTAACAGCGCATACAAACCAAGTTTAATGAAAAAAAACATCCTTATATCGCTACTTTCAGGTCTGTTACTTTGGTTGGCCTGGCCGCCTATGCAATACACCACCATCTTTTTGTTTTTTGGGTTGGTGCCTATATTGGTGGTGATGGAGAATATCATCAAATCAACCGCTACAAAAAAAGGAAAACTGATCTTCAATATCACCTTCCTGGGCTTTTTTGTGTGGAACGTGCTTTGTATATACTGGGTATATAACTCGCTTAAAATAGTTGGCGAGGTAGTAGCCATACCGATATCGTTGATACCATATGCCTTAGGGCCGCTATTAATGGCCTTTGCCTGCTGGTTGTACTACAGATTACGCCTAATAGCTCCCCGAAGCTGGAGTTTAGCGGGGCTGGTTTGCTTTTGGATAGCTTACGAATACCTGCATCAAAGCTGGGAGCTCAACTTTCCGTGGATGACGCTTGGCAATGGCTTTGCCACCGCTCACCAATGGATACAGTGGTATGAATACACAGGCGTGTACGGTGGCACAGTCTGGATTTGGGCAATTAACATCCTGATGTTCTTAGTATATATAGGTTTACGCGAGGCACAGCCTAAACCGGTTAGGTTGAAGTTGATAGTTACGCTAAGTGCCGTTTTAATATTGCCATTGGGCATTTCGCTGTATCGCTACAGCAATTACATAGAACAGGTTAATCCATCCAACGTGGTGGTGGTACAACCTAATATTGATCCCTATGCAAAGTGGAGCGAGTTTCCGCCGGCGCAGCAAATTGATATTTTAACTAAACTATCTGACTCTGTGGGCCAGGTTAACACCGAGTTTTTTTTATGGCCCGAAACTGCTATTGCTGATGAAATAGATGAGGACCATGTACGCAGCAACAATTACTATATGCAGGCACAGCACTTTTTGTCTAAGTACAAAAATGGCAACCTGATAACTGGCACCGGTTCATATAAACGATACGATGCCCCTAAAACAAAAACAGCCAGCCCCCTGCCTGACGGTACCTTTATTGATAATTACAGTACAGCAATAAATATTGAAAACTCGGGAACGGTGCAATTTTATCATAAGAGCAAGCTGGTTCCGGGTGCAGAGTCGTTACCGTTTGAAAATACATTATCATTTTTGAAACCTGTCTTTGCACATTTAGGCGGTGTAACAGGTACCTATACCAAACAGGAACAACCGAGCGTACTGTATTCTGCGAGCGGTATTGGCGTAGCACCGGTGATTTGCTATGAGTCTATCTGGGGCGAATGGGTAGCCAAATCGGTTGGCAAGGGCGCACAGTTCATCGCCATCATTACTAACGATGGTTGGTGGGAAAATACATCAGGTAAAGATCAGCATCTGGACTATGCCAAGCTGCGCGCCGTTGAAACCCGCCGTTGGGTGTGCCGGTCGGCCAATACTGGGATATCGGCTTTTATTAATCAGCGCGGGGATATTGTGCAACAGTCGCAATGGTGGGTTAAGGCTGCTTTAAAGCAAGACATTAACCTCAACTCAGAGCTCACGTTCTACGTTAAGCATGGCGACTATATACCTAAAACGGCAAGTTTACTAGCGGTGTTAGGTATGTTGTTTTTGATAGTGAGGGTAAGGATTAAGAAGAAAATAGTAAAAGCATAAAGGGCGACAGTAGTGAGCTGTTGGGATACAATATCTACTCCGCTGTTTCCCTGCTTAGAATAAACGCCAGCAGGTCATTTATGGGTTGCTTAATGATTTTACCTACATGAATTTCCTGCGCCTCGCAAAGCGCTTTCAACTCATCGGCAAACACAAAAGCAATTGAACCTACAAAGTGGGTTTTGTAGGTATGATATTCGGGGTATGATTTGATGTTGGTATCAATAAACTCTTGCAGGCCTTTTCTTATCAACTCTTTACCATAATCGGTTTTGCGTATTACGTTAAGTATCCGTGCGAAAGATGCCAGGTAAGAGTTTGGTGCCGGGCGCTGATATACGTTTGTTATCACCTCTTCCTTGGTTAAAGGATAAGTATTATAAAATACCGTCTGTATGTCTTCCGGCATCAGGCCGTATAAAAAATCGGTGATCAGTGTGCGGCCAAACCAGGTACCTGCGCCTTCATCTCCCAAAATAAAACCAAGGCCGTGCTTACCATCATGGATGCTTTCGCCGTCAAAAAAACAGATGTTTGAGCCTGTACCTAATATACAACACAAGCCTTTTTCGCGTCCGCAGGTTGCGTAGGCAGAGGCATACAAATCGCTGTCTACACTAATATAGGCTTTAGTGAATATTGCAGTCAAAGCGTTTGAGATGATTTCGTGCCTGTCCGGACTGGAGCAACCGGCGCCAAAAAAATAAATTTCTTTTATCTCGGCACCAAAGGCTATCATATCCGAGGCCTGATCTTGTAAGATCTTTACAATCTCTTTCTCGGTTAAAAAGTATGGATTTAGTCCGGGTGTTCTGAAAGCTACGGCATCTTTGCCGGGCTGTTTAAGTAACCAATCTGTTTTTGTTGATCCGCTATCGGCAACTAAGATCATGGTAGCTCCTCAAGTATTTTATAGGTAAGCGGTTTGTGGACAAAATGCGTAATGTATTTGTTGTCATCCGAACGCTTGATATCTGTAGGATCGAAAGACGACGACAACAAAAATATCTTAGTATCAGCCTTGTTGAAATCAAGTTTATCGTAAGCGTCCAGAAACTCGAAGCCGCTCATTTGAGGCATTCTTATATCCAGAAATATTACATCTGGCTTCACTGTGCCGTCTTCCAACATTTGAATCGCTTCGGTTGGCGACTCGGTGACAATGATATTTTGGGCAAAGTTGCTGCTCTCCAATAGCCTGCGCGTCACGAAATTATCGATATAATTATCGTCAACCAGTAAGCAGGTATGATAAGATGCAGCCATTTACACCCAAAAGTAAACTAAATATTTAATTATTGAATATTTAAGTTATTAGTAATTTGCTTTAGTGTTACTTCGGCCACTTTGGATTGGTACACGGCAGAGGAAAACGTGTATTGGGCATCAAGGAAGTTTCTTTGCGCCTCGCGTATCTCTAAAGGTGTTATGGTACCAATTCTATATTTATCCAACGTTATTTCAAGATTGCGCCTTGCTGCTTCTACGCTTGAACGCCCCACCTTTACCAGGTCCATGCCCGACAGATACCTTGCATACAGGTCACTTATCTGCGCCTCCACATTTAGCCGGGTTTGCTTAACATTTATACCTGCATTGTCTATCTGAATTTTAGCATTCCGCTCCCTGCGGCTTTGATTAAAACCATCAAAAATATTGATGGATGCCGTGAGCCCGTAGTTTAAGCCGCGCGCCTGCTGTGTACGGGTAAAGCCTGCCGGGGTTTTATTGTTTGTCCAGGTATAGCCGCCTGTTACACCTATTACAGGATAACGTGTTGATTGCACCTGTTTTAAGCTGATATAGGCAATACGCTTATTTATTTGCGCCGATAAGATGGACGGGTTTTGTGTTTGAGCGGTTGCTAAAATATCGCCCAATACAATCTTATCGTCCACTATGATAGTGTCACTTACGGTGAAATCGGTTTGCAGATCGCGCACCAGCAATTGATTAAGCCTTATCTTGCCCGATTTATAGCGCTGCTGCAAAGCAATAAGATTAGATGTATCGGTATTTAAAGCTACCTGCGCGTTTAATACCTCTAAGCGAGATACAGTGCCCACGCTAAATTTATCGCTGGCCAAACGCAACTGCGTGCGCGATATATTCATGGCCCCGCTTTGTGCCTTTATTTGTTGCGATTGATTGATAAGATCATAATAAGTCAGTATCAGGTCGCCGGTGGTGCTCACGATAGTATCGCGCAGGGTTACGCTCCGCAGCTCGTTCAGTTGCTTAAGCTGGTCGTAGTTGGCAAACATGGCAAAGCCGTCAAAAATTGTCCAGATAAGGCTTGGGCCGTAGTTCAGGTTGCTGTTGTTAGCATTAGGGATGCTGTTCACAGTCCCGTCAGACCGCGTTTGCTCAACACGCTGACGGCTGTAATTTTGCGTTATATCAGCGTCTACCACTGGTAAAAAACCGGCGTTACCAATAGTGGTGTTATTTTGGGCTATGGTTTTATTGTTTTTTGCCAGTACAATATTATAGTTGTTTTTCAAAGCAATTTCAACCGCCTCCTGCAAAGTAAGCAAGGGCGCCTTTTGGGCTTTTGTAGTAAATGCCAAAACCATGCAGCAACAAAGCAAACAAGCTATTTTATGTAGTTTTATCATCGCTTATTCGTTCTCAATTAATAAAATCTTCTTTTTCTTTTTAACAGGCTCTTCGGGATCTTCAACATCAGGGTCTTTACGTACTCTGGACGCTATAAGCAGATACATGGTTGGGATAACATATAATGTTAATACCAACGAGAACAGCATACCGCCTATAATAACAATACCCAGCGATACCCGGCTTTTTGCACCTGCGCCTAATGCCAGGGCAATAGGTACAGAACCAAGCACCACCGCCAAACTAGTCATTAAAATGGGGCGTAAACGTGCTGTAGCAGCCTCTACAACAGCTTGATATTTCTCCATGCCGTGTTCCATTTTTTGATTAGCAAATTCTACAATCAAAATACCGTTTTTGGTTACTAAACCCACCAGGGTGATAATACCTATCTGGCTAAATATATTCAGCGACTGATCAAACAACCACAGCGATAGAAATGCCCCTGCTACCGCTAACGGTACTGTTAGCATAACAATGATCGGGTCTTTAAAGCTCTCAAATTGAGCGGCCAGTACCAAGTAAACAAGTAACAGCGCGAAGATGAAGGCAAACAAAATATTTGATGAGCTCTCGGCAAAATCCCGGGAGGCACCGCTTAAGGTGGTACTGAAAGATTCGTCGAGGGTTTCTTTGGCAATACGGTTCATTTCGGCAATACCATCGCCAATAGTATGGCCCGGCGATAAGCCTGCCTGAAAGGTTGCAGATTTAAAACGGTTAAAGTGATAAATAGAAGGTGGCGTTGCATCTTCGTCGATCTTTGCTACGTTATCTAACTGTATAAGCCCGCCTTTGTCGTTACGTACATAAATAGTCTTCAAATCAAGCGGCTGGTCGCGGTTTGCCCGGTCTACCTGTGCTACCACCTGGTATTGCTTACCGTTGAGTAAGAAGTAAGCTACACGGCCTGCACTATAATAGAGCTGTAGTGTTTGGGCGATATCTTGTACGGACACCCCAAGATCGCGCGCACGTTCCCGGTCCGTAATAATTCGTATTTCTGGCTTGGTAAACTTTAAGTCAACATCCGGGGTAACAAAAACTGAGCTTTTACTTACCTTATCAAAAAAGTCAGGTAATACTTTGCGTATTTTTTCAAAATCCTGATTTTGTACCACAAATTGAATGGGTTGAGAGCTGCGGCCGCCACCACCGCTAATGGTCTGCTCTTGTGATACATTCACGCGGACATCCGGAAACTTTCCTACTTTTTTTGTCAGCCAGTCAGCAATTTCCTGCTGAGAGCGCTCACGCTCATCCGGCGGTACCAACCCTATGCGGCCAAAACCATTGTTTACAGCGCCGCTACCACCACGGCCGGCAGCCACAATTTCTATGTTGACATTCGCTTCCGGTATCGAGTCGGCTACCAGGTTCGAAAAATCGTCCATGTTTTTCGTCATAAACTCGTACGATGCGCCCTCTGCTCCTGTTACGTTATAGCGCAGTTGGCTTTTGTCGTCAAGCGGCGCCAGCTCTGAAGGGATTAAGCCATTTAAAACCCAGATAATGCCTACCGACCCAAAAAGTATCACGATAGCTATCCAACGGTGCTTCATGAAATTGACCAACGATTCGCTGTAAGAGTTGGTCATATTTACGAAGAACGGCTCCGTCTTTATATAAAAATTTGATTTCTTTTGATCTTTGCGGATTAGCTTAACGCTTAGCATAGGTGTTAATGACAGCGATACAAAAGCCGATATCAGCACCGAACCGGCCACTACTACAGCAAACTCGCGGAACAAACGGCCAGTAAAACCCTGTAAAAACATAATGGGTAAAAACACCGCTGCAAGTGTAATTGAGGTTGATACAACAGCAAACAATATCTCGGCAGAGCCCTCAAAGGCAGCCTTGCGTACAGCCATGCCCTCTTCTATCTTTTTATAGATATTTTCTGTCACTACTATACCGTCATCTACCACCAGGCCTGTAGCCAGCACAATACCAAGTAAGGTTAGGATATTGATAGAATATCCGAAGATATACATCAGGAAAAATGCGCCAATCAATGAAACCGGAATGTCTATCAGCGGGCGGAAAGCGATCAGCCAGTCCCTAAAAAACAGGTAGATTATAATGACTACCAGTATAAAAGATATGGCCAAAGTCTCTTCAACTTCGGTGATGGATTGCTTGATAAATTTTGTATTGTCCGTCAACACCTTAACATGTATATCAGGCGGAAGATCTTTTTTTAGCTGCTCAAATCTTGCATAAAAATCTTTAGCTATTTGCACATAGTTAGCGCCCGGCTGTGGTACAATAGCCAAAGCCACTTGTAATGAGCCCGACTCTTTAAAGGCCGTTTGCTCATTTGCGGAACCTAACAGCGCGTAGCCCACATCGCGTAAGCGAACAACGCGGTTACTGTCTGAGCGGATGATGAGATCATTAAACTCCTTCTCGGTGCTCATTTTACCTATTGCACGGATGATGAGCTCGGTGCTATTACCTTCTATTTTACCGGCAGGAAGCTCCACGTTCTCGCGGTCCAAGGCTGCAGTAATGTCCGATGCGGCTAAGCCAAGGGAAGACAGTTTTGCGGGGTCTATCCATAAACGCATAGCGTACTGACGTTGGCCGTGTATGTTAATGGCACTTACCCCGGGGATGGTTTGCAAGCCTTCCTGCAACACATTTTCGGCATAATCATTCACCTGGTTAATGTTGCGGGTATCGCTGGTTACAGATATGGTGAGGATGTTGTCGGCATTGGCGTCGGCTTTAGTAACTACCGGCGGCGAGGTAATATCCTGCGGTAGCTGGCGCTGGGCCTGGCTTACCTTGTCGCGCACGTCGTTCGCAGCGGTTTCCAAATCTGCATCCAAATCAAACTCTACGGTAATATTGCTTGATCCTACGGAACTTGTGGACGATATATTACGGATGCCCGGCACACCATTAATAGCTTTCTCTAAGGGCTCGGTAATCTGCGACTCAATTACGTCTGAGTTGGCACCTGCATAGCTGGTACTTACAGAAATGATAGGCGGATCTACCGAAGGGA
Source organism: Mucilaginibacter antarcticus (assembly GCF_042686155.1). Classification (NCBI taxonomy): domain Bacteria; kingdom Pseudomonadati; phylum Bacteroidota; class Sphingobacteriia; order Sphingobacteriales; family Sphingobacteriaceae; genus Mucilaginibacter; species Mucilaginibacter antarcticus. The sequence goes on from NZ_JBHUON010000004.1 coordinate 192,026, forward strand.
AATCTCGGATACCTAAAAAGGTGTAACCAATTATACCGAATACCACAATAACAACAGACATTACCGTTGTCAATACCGGTCTTTTTATACTAACTGAAGATAAACTCATGGTAGATGCTTAGTTTATTACTTTAGTAATTTTTAGTGGGACCTTAGGACGCATTTGTATAATGCCCGATACCACTAAACTATCGCCGGCTTTAAGGCCTTCTATTACCTGCACCCTGGTATCGGTACGCACGTCGGTTTTAACATCGCGGGCCACCGCCATACCGTTTTGGTAAAGGTAAACTTTGCTGCTCTTTATATCCGGAACCACGCATTGGGTAGGCACCATAATCGTTTTATTAATACGGTCAAGCTGTAAATTGATCTTGGCGAAGCTGCCCGCGGTTAATGTCCCTTTTGGATTAGCAGCCCGGGCCCTTACAGTGATGGTCCTTGACGATACATCAATAGACGGTTCAATTGCATAAACCTCTGCCTTAAATTTCTCTAATGAGCTGGTTACCGTAAAAGCAACCTTTGTGCCTTTGCTTATAAGCGACAGGTATTTTTCGGGCACAGAAAAAGTAAGCTTTGCCGGGTCGATATTTACCAGCGTAGCGATAGATGTATTAGGCGACAAAATCCGCCCGGGCTTACATTACGCAAACCAATAGTACCCGAGAATGGCGCACGGATCTCTGTTTTGGCAACCTGCGCCCTCAACACGTCTGCCTGTGCCTTTAAAGTATTTAAACCTGATAACGAAGTGTCATATTCTTGTTGGCTTATTGCTTCCTTTTGTAACAACAGCTTGCTTCTGCCCTCGTTTTGTTTTGCTAACGCGATCTGGAATTGAAGCTGCTTTTGCGCCGCTATCTGATCAAGGTTATTTACCTTAACCAGCAGTTGCCCCTTGCTCACTCTTGCACCCTCGGTAAAATATATACCGGTAATATTGCCCGCTGTCTCACTGATCAGGTTTACACGTTCGTTAGCGTCAATGGTGCCGGTAACGTCAATGTAGTTATCAAGCACCGTGTCTTTTACTATCATTACTTTAACAGCAACAGGGCTGTTGCGCCCACCGCCTTTGCCGCCCTTGCCTTTAGTATTCTTAGCTTCAAGCTTTTTGGCACGCGCGCTAAAAAACTTGTTGTAAATTATTAAGCCTATTACTAATGCCAGCAAAGCGTATATGATATGCTTGGTTTTCATGTTATTTAGATAGTATTTTTCTGTTTTCTGTATTCCTAAACTCGCTTAAATTCATTTTCATTTTACCCAGGACGTTTTCAAATATCTCCATCTCACTGACAGAAATACCTTTGGCGGCCGAACGGTTCATGCGTTCAAATTCGGCAATAATTAGGGGTACTGCTTTTTTAGCTTTGTCGGTTACTACCAAAAGGTGTTGCCTGCGGTCAGCGGGGTTTTTCTGACGGTTTACAAAACCTTTACCGGCCAGGGTGTCAATTATTTTAACAATAACTGATTTATCCTTGCCCAATATTCCGGCCAGCGCGTTTTGGGTAAGTCCGCCATCATGGTGATAAATCACCGTCAGGGCATAATAATACTTATCCATGTCAAGGTGTTCCATGTGGCTGCTCAATACATCCAGGTACGCCTTGCCTAACACAATTAGCTTGCGCGAAACAGGTTCAATTAACTTCACCTTCATAAGTAGCGACATAAATGTAAAGAGTTAAAAAGCCAAATAGTTGCATGTATCAACCATTTTACAACACCTGCGGGGAATGTCCTCTTTACTAAAAGTGTTAAATTTATTACCTTGCACTTATGAAAAAAATTGAACTAAAAGTTATTTTATTCCTAACCATATTATTTTACATGACTACTACTACCAGCGCAGCCACCGCAGCTTCTATATCCTACAGCATTTCTTTCCCCGAGGCGCAGGCGCATTATGTTGATGTAGAGATGAAAATAACCGGGCTTAAACAAAATAGCCTTGAGCTAAAAATGCCTGTTTGGACGCCCGGCTCATACCTGGTGCGCGAGTTTGCAAAAAACATCGAATCGTTAAACGTAACGGCTGATGGTAAAACATTGGCGGCTACCAAAACACGCAAAAACATTTGGAACCTGAAAATTACGGGCGTATCATCTGTAACCGTTACCTACCGTGTATACGCCTTTGAGATATCTGTACGTACCAGCTTTATTGACAATAAATACGCGTTTTTATCATCTCCTGATATTTTTCTTTATCCGGGGAATATGTTAAACTCACCAGCCACTATTCACATAAAACCTTACAAAAAATGGGATAAAGTAACAAGCAGTCTTGAAAAAGTTAACGGTGATCAGTTCACCCGTTACTCGCCTAACTTTGATATTCTGTTTGATTCGCCTATTGAGGTTGGCAACCAGGAGGTATTTAATTTTGATGTTGATGGCGTAGCCTACGAAGTAGCCATGACCGGCGGCGGAACTTATGACGACGAGCGCATTAAACAAGATTTTACCAAGATTATACGTGAACAGGTAGCCATATTTGGCGAGAACCCTAACAAGCATTATACTTTCATCGTCCACAATTATTTGAAAGGTGGCGGCGGTTTAGAGCACCTAAGCTCTACTGTCCTTGGCGCTTCGCGCGATGCTTATTCGACAGAAAAAAATTACCAAAGCTTTTTAAGCCTTGCATCGCATGAGCATTTTCATTTGTGGAATGTTAAGCGTTTGCGACCGATAATTTTAGGTCCCTTTGATTATGATAACGAGGCTTATACCACTAACCTTTGGATAGCCGAGGGCTTTACAGCCTATTACCAGGATGTTATTGTACATCGTACAAAATTGTACCCGACCGATAATTTTTTAGCGTTGATGGCCGCGCAAATCAGCGCACTTGAAAACCAGCCCGGTTTGAAAGTACAAACACTTTCAGCTTCAAGTTATGATGCCTGGATAAAAGCTTACCGCCCTAACGAAAATTCAAATAACACAGGCATCTCTTACTATACCAAAGGTGCTTTAGTTGGCTTATTGCTTGACTTAGAGATCATCAACGACAGCAAAGGCAAGCATGCTTTAGACGATGTGATGAAGTATATGTACACTGAGTATTACAAAGTAAAAAAAAGGGGCTACACCGATGCCGAGTTTAAGCTGGGCCTTGAAAAGTTTGCCGGTAAAAAGCTGACTGATTTTTATAACAATTACATTAACGGGCTGACCCCGCTACCTTACAACAAATACCTGGCTTATGCAGGCTATAAAATAACCGACTCGCTGGCCAACAGTAACAATGCCGAACTAGGCATTACCCGCCTGGAAAAAGTAGCAAGATTGATCGTTACCGGCGTTAGCCGTGGTAGCGCTGCATGGGTGGACGGCATTAACGTCAACGACGAAATTTTGTCAATAGATGGCGTACCTGTACCTGAAAAAGGCGACCTGATACCGGGCAAAAAACCGGGTGATAAAATTATGGTGAAACTGGTACGCGATGGTTTGACGCTTGATTTACCTATTAAACTATTGAAGAGCAACAGGCAAAAATTCAAATTCGAAGAATTGCCCAACCCTACTACGGAGCAATTAACTGTGAGAAAAAAATGGTTGAAAGTAAATTAATTGGCAACTTAAAAAGCAAAAAGGCTCACCGTTTAGAGTGAGCCTTTTTGCTTTTATATTATCGAATTATTAGATAGCCGTTGGCCTTCTTATAAAACCTAATATTAATGCGATGATTGCTATTACCAGCAATACGTGGATAATACCACCTGCTGAGTACATGAAGAAACCTAGTGCCCATCCTATGATCAGGATAACTGCAACGATATACAATAGTGAGTTCATAATAGTGTTGTTTTAGTTAATGTTTTTCAAAGTATACATGGTGTTATCCAAAACTTGTGCCAGTGGTTTCTTTTGGATAAATTATGTGTAAACACTCCTGATAGGGGTACAATTAATGTCTACTTTTCCATAAATTTGACATAAAAAAAAGGCGCTTTAGGCCACGAATGGTCGGAAGAAATTCCGACCATTTTTATGTTTTGAAAAACAAACCCGGGTCTCCGCCGCATTGCACAACGATCAGGGCTATAGCGAGGTT